>JAZLDA010000090.1:0-21670 GCA_045614505.1 Acutalibacteraceae bacterium
TCGGCAATATGGAAGAAGCTTGCCTTACCCATAATACGGCGGGACATAATTCTTCCTGCAACCCTGTAGGTCTTTTCTTCACCCTCGGTGAATTCTTCCTTAATCTCCTCGGAATTGCCCGTAACATCATACTTAGTAATAACGAAAGGGTCCTTACCCTGCTCCTGCAGAGATGCCAGCTTTTCGCGGCGAACCTTTAATATTTCGTTTAAATCGGGCTCCTGTGTCTCTATATTCTGCACATTATTTTCTGCCATTTTTCTTCAGTCCTGTCTTATTTAGAAATAGCAACTATTTTGAATTCAATCTCTCCGTCGGGAGCTTCAGCCTTAACAACTGCGCCCACCTTTTTGCCAAGCAGAGCTTTGCCAACGGGAGACTCATCGGAAATAAGACCGTTGCCGGGGTCAGCCTCAGCGCTGCCTACAACTCTGAATTCCATTTCCTCGTCAAACTCGGTATCGTAAACCTTTACCTTGCTGCCGACAGTTACGGTTTTGCCGGCGCTTTTCTTCTCTGCAATAAGCTCAACGTTTTTGAGCATACTCTCAAGCTCAACGATTCTGGCTTCAATTTTAGCCTGCTCGTTTTTAGCCTCGTCATATTCACTGTTTTCGGATAAATCTCCGTAACCTCTGGCTACCTTGATTTTCTCTGCAATCTCGGTTCTGCCTGCGGTTTTTAAGTTTTCCAGTTCATCCTGTAATTTTTTAAGACCTTCCTCGGTAAGTTTAATAGCTTTAGCCATGGGGAAACACCTTCTTAAAATTATTTATATATTTTTGGACATTTGCATACCAATTTATTATATATATTTATGCACAAAAAGTCAATACAATTTATATCCTTCTTTGTAATCTCCGTATATTTCCAGCATTTCTTCAACACTTTCAGTCAGAGACAGAGTGGGAAGCACCTGCATTCCGGATTTTGAGCATTTTTTACCCTCAACAAGCACCAAAAACGGCGGCAGTGAGAAGCGCTGACAAACAAATCTGAGTCTTTTCGGCTCTAATTTATGCGCGCTCATTTTACTGAGTATTTCGGTTAGCCTGTCCGGTCGGTGGCACATACAAAACCTGCCCGAAGTGTTAAGCAGTCTGAATGCGGCTGACAGCACATCGTCAAGGGTGCAATCCACCTCATGTCGTGCGACCGCTTCAACGCCGTCGGGATTTTTTATTCCCGCCCCTGAGACAAAATAGGGAGGATTGCAGGTGACAAGATTATGACATCCCATACCTATTTCCTTTGGCAGGTTTTTTATATCTGCCAGCATAGGCTTAAATTTTTCCTTAAGTCCTCTTTCCTCGGCAGTTTTTGAGGCGAGAAAAATTGCTTCCTCGCTGATATCAACACCCACCGCGCTGTTCACCTTTTCGTCTCTCAGCAACACAAACGGAATTATTCCGCAGCCTGTACCGAGGTCAACATAGCTGTCCTTTCTTTTTGCATCGGAAAAATCGGCAAGGAGCAGTGCGTCGGTGCCAAAGGCGTGATGTTCTGAAACATAAAGGAAAGCCCCTTTTCTGTTGAGGGGCTCCTTTTTAATTTTTACGCTCTGGTCCATTTTACACCCTGAGGAGTATCTTCAAGTATGATACCCATTTCTTTGAGTTTATCTCTTATAGCATCAGCCTCGGCAAAATTTCTGTCTTTTCTCGCCTGAGTACGCTTTGCAATAAGCTCTTCGATTTCTGCGTCAATTGTATCGGTTTTGCGGTTATAAAGGAAGCCCAGAACTCCTGTCAGCTCATCAAGAGTCTGCGCCATAGCAGTGAGCTCATTTTTCTTAGCAGAAGCATCAATAGCCAAATTAATATCCTTTGCCAAAGTGAACACTGCCGCAAGGGCATCAGCGGTGTTAAGGTCGTCTTCCATTGCCTCAATAAACTCATTTTTTCTCTTCTCAATAAAATCGGGAGCTTCTCCGCCGTCCTCTGCGTGAGAAAGGGCAAAATCAATTCTGTCACGGCAGTTGTAAAGGCGCTCTAATGCGCTCTTTCCCTGCTCAATAATATCAATGGAATAGTTAATGGGGCTTCTGTAGTGGGAAGAAATCATAAGATAACGAATTGGCTCGTAACCAAATTTTTCAGCCACATCTCTTACGGTAAAGAAGTTGCCGAGAGATTTACTCATTTTGCGGTTATCTACATTAATAAAACCGTTGTGCATCCAGTATCTGGCAAATTCCTGACCGTTGGCAGCTTCGCTCTGAGCGATTTCATTTTCGTGGTGGGGGAAAATAAGGTCCTGACCGCCGCAGTGGATATCTATGGTCTTACCCAAATATCTGCAGGACATAGCAGAGCACTCAATATGCCAGCCGGGTCTTCCGTCTCCCCAGGGGGAAGCCCAGAAAGGCTCGCCCGGTTTTGCACCCTTCCAGAGGCAGAAGTCCATGGGGTCTTCCTTAATTTCGCCAACGGCAATTCTTGCTCCTGACTCAAGGTCCTCAAGAGGCTGATGAGAGAGCTTGCCGTATTCCTCAAATTTCTTTGCTCTGTAGTAAACGTCACCGCCCGACTCATAAGCAAAGCCCTTTTCAATAAGGCTTTCGATTATGGAAATAATCTCGTCAATATTCTCGGTAGCTCTGGGGTGAATTGTTGCAGGCTTAACATTGAGTCCGTCGGAGTCGATGCGGAATTCTTTAATATAACGCTCGGCAACCTCGGGAACAGTTATTCCCTCTTCATTTGCTTTTTTAATCAGTTTATCGTCAATATCGGTAAAGTTCTGAACATACTTAACATTAACGCCGCGCCATTCAAGATAGCGGCGCAAAACATCGAAAACGCAAAGAGGACGAGCATTACCAATGTGAATGAAGTTATATACTGTAGGTCCGCAGGCATAAATCTTTACTTCGTTCTGGTCAATGGGGATAAATTCCTGCTTTTCTCTGGTTAAGGTGTTGAAAATTTTCATTTTATCTTATTCCTTTCTCTTCAAGTTCTTTTATTCTTTGTTCAAGTCGGCAAATTTCCTGTGCAACAGGGTCGGGAATGTGTATCTGGTCAAGAGGCTGTACCTTTTCACCGTTTCGCCTTACCACCCTTGCAGGAACACCTACAACGGTGCAGTCGGGGGGCACTTCCTCAAGGACAACGGCGCCTGCCGCAATTCTGGAATTATCCCCCACTTTAAAGGGGCCCAGCACCTTTGCCCCTGCACTTATCATAACGTTATTTCCTATTGTGGGGTGACGTTTGCCGGTGTCCTTACCGGTACCTCCTAAAGTTACACCCTGATAAATAAGCACGTCATCGCCTATTTCGGCGGTTTCACCGATTACTATTCCCACACCGTGGTCAATTACAAGGCGTCTGCCGATTGTTGCCCCCGGGTGAATCTCAATTCCTGTTTTTCTCACACAGTCCTGAGAAATCCATCTGGCAAAAAATTTGAAACCATGCTTATAGAAAAAATGCGCCCAGCGATGCATTCTTATCGCCTTTACACCTGGGTAAAGGAAAAAGATTTCAAGACTGTTTCTTGCCGCAGGGTCTCGCTCCTTTACCGCCTTTATATCCTCTATAGTTCTCTTAAAAAACAAAAGAAATTACTCCTCTCTCCAAAATAAAAAGCCTCCGATATTGCCTTGCAATATCGGAGGCGAAATATCGCGGTTCCACTCCGTTTTGTAACTCGTTATACCTTAACGCGGCATACGCTTTCAGATACTCAAATTTCCCCGAAAGAACTAACGGGTGCAATTCATTTTCTGTGCTTCCTGCAGACCCTTTCAGTCGGTGAGGTCTGCTCCCTGACGGTGCTCACAAAAAACTACTGTTTCCCGTATCATAGCTTTTATCATTTTTATATATTATATGCATTTAACATCGGTTTGTCAAGTACACACATTTATTCTTCCATTTTTGCCTTGATATATTCAATAACCTGCTCGGGTTTTATTCCCAGTCCGTAAGCGAATTCATTATAAAGATAGTTTTCTGCATTGGTAAAAGCGGAGGAGTCCACAGCACGAAGTCTGTGCTTTGTACGGCCGAGCTTCTCTCCCTGAAGATATATACAGCTCACTAGTCGGATAATGGACAAAAGGTCGCCCGAATGTAGAGTTTCTTTAAAGGCTTCGCTACGCTTAAAATCATCTTCAATCCATTGAAGCGGATTTTCCTTTGCTTTAAAAATAATTTCGTGAATTTGCCTTTTATCTGCGGCAGGTCTGATTTTTTCAGTTAACTCGGAATTATCCAGAGGAACATAAACAGTAGACCCTTTCTGATAAAGGGGTTTTAATACATAATATTCCTTTTCTTTGGCTCCTACACCCATTTTTTTGATTTCTGTAATTTCACAAATTCCTGTGGTACTGTAACTGACAAACTGCCCTGCTTTGAACATAAGAAAATCACCTCTTGCTTATATCATATCATAAAACAAGAGGTGAATGTAAGTAAAATTTACTTGGTAGTATTAACAAATTCTTTGTTTTGCATTAAGTAAATTATGCCCGAAATGACACATAATACAGTGCTTGCCCACAGAACAACGTTAAATCCGATATCAAGGGCGGTTGCAACTATACCGCCGTTCTCAAACCACCACTCCTTAATCTGAGCAAAGGCAATACCTAAAACGATTGCCGCAATTTGTGTAACGGTTTTGAGTTTGCCCCAGATATTTGCGGCAATAACCTTGTTGCCTGCGCTGGAAACAACAATTAGACGCAAAGAAGAAATGAGAAATTCTCTGAAAAGAACGATAAACACTACCCAGGTAATCTGCCAGCCGATGCCGTGAGCAATGAAGCCTAAAAATGCTGAGGTAGTGAGCATTTTATCGGCAAGAGGGTCAAGAAATTTTCCGAAAGAGGTAACAAGATTTCTTGCTCTTGCAATTTTGCCGTCAAGCATATCGGTAAATGCCGCCACTGCAAAAACAATGAGCGCCAGTAAATAGTGACAAGGGAATTCGATAAGCATAAGCGCCATAAATACGGGGGTTAAAATTATACGAAGTACTGTAAGTTTATTTGGTAGATTCATCACACATTTCTCCTAATAAATCATATTCTATTGAGTCGTTTACCTGCACGGTAACGAATTCTCCGAAGGTAAGAGGGCGGGTTGCATAGAAAAAGATTTTTCCGTCAACCTCGGGAGCATCCCAGGGTGTTCTTCCGAAATAGCATTTCAGATAATCGTCATAGCCTTCCACCAGCACCTCTGTTAAAGTCCCGACTTTTTCCTCGTTTTTTTCAGCGGAAATAACCATCTGGTCGTCCATTATAAGGCTCATTCTGTCCTGCTTTGTCTGTTCGTCAATCTGGTCCTCAAAGGTTGCCGCCATGGTATCCTCCTCGGGAGAATACGTAAAGCAACCGAGTCTTTCAAAGCGGGTGTCCTTAATAAACTGATGAAGAGTGGCAAACTGCTCATCATTCTCACCGGGGAAGCCTAATATAAAGGTGGTGCGAAGGGTGATATTCGGAACTTTTTCTCTTATTTTCTTAATAAGCGCTTCTATAGATTCTTTATCCCCTCTACGGTTCATTCTTCTTAGAATTTCGCCGTCAATATGCTGGAGAGGAATATCAAGATATTTAACGATTTTTTCCTCTTTTGCAATAACAGACAAAAGTCTGTCCGTTATTCTTTCGGGGTAGGTATAAAGAATTCTTATCCAGTGAAGCTTTTCAATTTTGCAAAGCTCGCTTAAAAGCTCGGGCAGTTTGCTTTCACCGTAAATATCCTCGCCGTAGGCGGTGGTGTCCTGGGCCACCAAAACTATTTCTCTCACGCCGTCAAGAACTAA
This sequence comes from Acutalibacteraceae bacterium, assembly GCA_045614505.1. GTDB lineage: Bacteria > Bacillota > Clostridia > Oscillospirales > Acutalibacteraceae > SIG607. The sequence goes on from JAZLDA010000090.1 coordinate 5,785, forward strand.
CTTTTCAGCTTCTTTTACACAGCTTTCAATAGTTCTGCTTCGCATTTTGCCGCGAATTAAGGGAATTGCGCAATATGTACAGCAGTTATTACAGCCGTCGGCAATTTTTAAGTACGCCGAAAAAGGATACCCGCCGAGAATTCTTTCGCCGTCAAGGGGCAGGTCATTCTTTTCGCCGTAGTGATTTTGCCTTTCACCCTTTAATGCTTCATCAACAATTTCGGCAATATCTTTATTAGAGCCAAGACCTACAACCACATCTACCTCGGGAATTTCCTCAGTGATGTCATCCTTGTATCTTTCGGCAAGACAGCCTGTTACAATAAGCGCCTTGCAATTACCGGTAGTTTTATATGCGGAGGCCTCTAAAATATTCTCAATTGCCTCTTCCTTTGCGCTTTCAATAAAGCCGCAGGTATTGATTATTATGGCATCTGCCTCTGCCTCTTCTACGCCGATAATAAATCCGGCGTCAGCAAGGCTTTTCAGCATTACCTCGGCATCCACCTGATTTTTTGGACAACCAAGACAGACCATTGCGATTTTTTCTTTCATTTATTATTCCTCATTTATTTCACTCAGAGCATCACTGTATTCATTTATAACTGCGCGTATATCAGAAAAGGCAAAGCCGCGCCGAGAAAGGGAAGCCGTGGTTTTCCGTATACCTTCAGCATCGTTTATTTTACTTTTATATTTAGTATTAATAAGACGGCGTATCATTTCCTGCTCGTTTTCAGCAGAATAAACGCACACCTCTTTTGCCTTTTCTCTGCTTATACCTGCCTTGACCATTTTCTCTATAGACTGCCGCCTTGAAAGCCCAGCCGTCTGACATTTTTCCAAATAACGCACAGAATAATTCTCGTCGTTTATGTAGGAAAGCTCTTTAAGGCGCTCTATTGCAGAAAGGACAAAGCGCTCCTCAAAGCCTGCGGCTAGAAGCTTTTCTTTCAGCTTTTTTTCACTGAAATCACTTTGGGAAAGGTAGTACATAGCGCGGTTTTTACAGCGTATTAAATCGGATTCATCCTCCATGGCGCTTAACTTTTCCTCGCTGACGGTAAGTCCCTCAGATATATTCAGTCGGTCTGCATAGGCGCGGTCAAGGTTAATGTAGGTGCCGTCACTTAATCGCACCTCATATATTCTGCCGCGCCGAGGCAGTATTTTTATTATCTTCATTATTCGTCAACTGCTATATCAATATTGACCTTTTTGCGCTTGCGGGGAGCTTCCTCAGCAGGTGCGGCAGGTGCAGTGCTTTGAGCTTTTTTGTCCTCATCGCCGTTTCGCTTTTCTGACATAGCGGCGGTAATCTTTTCCTCAAGCTCTTTTTTAAGCTCTGGATTGTCAAGAAGAAGCTGTTTTACATTGTCTCTGCCCTGTCCTATGCGGGTCTCGCCATAGTAGAACCAAGCGCCGCTTCTGGACAGTATGCCAAGCTTTAATCCCGTATCAACGATTTCTCCCTCTTTGGAGATACCTCTGCCGTACATAATGTCGAATTCTGCCTCTTTAAAGGGAGGCGCAATTTTATTTTTAACAATTTTTGCCTTTGTGCGATTACCGATAATCTCGCCGCCCACCTTAATGGCTTCAACTCTTCTCACGTCAATACGCACAGATGCATAGAATTTAAGGGCTCTGCCGCCTGTGGTGGTTTCGGTGGGGCCGTACATAACGCCGATTTTGTCACGGAGCTGATTGATAAATATTGCGGTGCAATTAGATTTTGAAAGAGCACCTGTGAGTTTGCGCAGCGACTGAGACATAAGACGGGCATGAAGACCTACATGGCTATCCCCCATATCACCCTCAATTTCTGCCTTAGGAACAAGGGCTGCAACAGAGTCGATAATAATTACATCAACCGCGGCGCTTCTTACCAGCGCCTCGGCAATTTCAAGAGCCTGCTCGCCTGTGTCGGGCTGAGAAACGAGAAGTGAGTCAATATCAACACCCAGATTTGCGGAATATTCAGGGTCAAGTGCGTGCTCAACATCGATAAATGCCGCAGTGCCTCCCATCTTCTGAGCTTCAGCTACAACATGGAGAGCAAGGGTAGTTTTACCGGATGACTCGGGGCCGTAAATCTCAATAATTCTGCCTCTCGGCACACCGCCGATACCCAGCGCCAAATCAAGACCCAGAGAGCCTGTGGGAATATGGTCAACCTTCATATTAACATTTTCGCCAAGAAGCATAATTGCGCCCTTGCCGAACTGCTTTTCAATATTGGCTACCGCCGTTTCAAGTGCTTTTTTTCTGTCTTCTGCCATTTTTATATCTCTCCTTTTAGGTTTTTCTTTATTTTACACCACTGACTGTCCCATAAACGACCCTTTGTATGCCGTTTAAATCGGCAGCAGACTTTATATTAATAAGTCCTGCCTGTTCCATAAGAAGACTTACAGCCTCTTTTTGGTCGTAGCCCACTTCAACGGCAATCATACCTCCGTCAGTGACAAAGGGAGTGAATCTTCTGAGAATGACTCTGTAGAAATCAAGTCCGTCCTCACCGCCGTAAAGGGCGCTGTCGGGCTCATTTAAAACCTCTTCGCTTAAATTCTCCATATCCTTTGCATTTATATACGGCGGATTGCTGACAATCAGGTCAACCTTGCCGTCAGGAGTCCACTCAAAAATATCAGCCTGCACTGCCGAAAGAGTCTCACTGGGGTTTCTATGAAGATTTTTAACACAGTAGGAATACGGCACATGGTATTTTTCAACCAAAGTAACGGTGCTGTCTTTATATCTGTTGGCAATGGAAATTCCCACGCAGCCGCTTCCGGCACAAAGGTCCAGAACCTTTGCCTTTGGGTGGTCCTTCATAAAGTCAAAGGCGGTGTCCACAAGGGTTTCGGTGTCTGCTCTGGGAATAAGGCAACCCTCTCCCACATAAAAGTTCAGTCCGTAAAAGCTCCACTCACCCAATATGTACTGAAGGGGGTAGTGGCTGACCCTTTGACTTACCACCGACTGCCACATTGTTTCCTGCATCTTATCAAGCGAGTCGGCGTAATGGGTGATTATTTCATTGTTTGACAGCTTGGTTATATATCTTATTATTTGTCTTGCTTCAAAGGAGCTGTCCTCAATAGACGCTTCCCTCAGCAGTTTTTTTGTGTGCTGATAACATTCAAATATGGTCATTTTCCTGCTCTGCTTCCTCTGTTTCTTCCTCTGCTTTAGGCAAGAATTTTTCTCTGTCCTCTTCGCTTAGCACTTCACCCAAAGCGGCAATAGCAATTTCAAGCATAGAGTCCTCCGGCTCTTTTGTGGTAATTCTCTGCATCCACACACCGGGGGCTGAAATAATTCGGGTAATAATATTATTGTGTCTGCCGCAAAGTCGAAGTACCTCATAGCCCACACCGCAGATAAGGGGCACCATTGCGATTTTTATAAGCGCCCAGACCAATGCGTGTGTATGGGCATTTTCAAAAAGCACCTGCACCACTGTGGAGAAAAATATGCTGATAAGTATCATAAGAATCATAAAAGAGGTGCCGCATCTGGGATGAAAGCGCTTCTGCTTTCTTGCGTTCTCTACGGTTAAGGGAAGTCCCTCTTCATAACAGAAAATCGTTTTATGCTCTGCTCCGTGGTACTGAAAGACTCGTTTTATATCCTTCATAAAGGAAACGCCCACAACATAAGCAAGGAAAACTATTAACTTTATTCCCTGCTCAATGAGGGAGTTGACTGCAGGGTTAAATTTTTCAACCCCGAAAAGGTATTCTAAGCCGTCAACTGCCAGTCTCGGCAGGTACATAAAGAGCACAAAGCACAGGAAAAACGCCAGCACCATAGCCACCGCCATTATAGCCGTCCACGCCTTACTGCTCATTTTTTTGGTTTCGCCCGTATTCTCGTCCACCTCATCGGCATAGCCCGATTTGTCGGCGGAAAGCATCATAGCCTTGTATCCCTGAATCATAGACTCAACAAAATTCACTACTCCGCGAACAACGGGAATACCAAGAATTTTGTATTTATCCTTTATTGACTTATTAGCCATACGGGTAATATCAATATTTCCGTCGGGAAGACGCACCGCAAGGGCACTGCCTTTCTCGGGCGACTTCATCATAATTCCTTCTATAAGCGCCTGTCCGCCAATGGAAGTGAAATTACATTTACATTTTTTCTTCATTTATCTCGTCCTTTATTTCCTCTGTTTCGGTTTCAGGGGGGAGTATCTTTTCGGTTTCTTCCTCGGTGGGTGTAAATACGGGAAGCACCACCGTTACGGTAGTTCCCACACCCTCTGTACTCTCAAGGAAAAGAAGTCCCTGATGCTGTTTTATTATTTCATCGGCAACGGCAAGACCTATTCCGCTTCCTCTTACCGAATTGTTGGCTTTGTAAAATTTTTCTTTAACGCGGTCAATGTCCTGAGCGGGAATACCCACACCGGTATCCTTAACGGTTATTCTTACACAACCGTCTTCTTCTGTCTGTTGAATAAGCACCTGACCCTTATCCTCGGTGTACTTGACTGCGTTGTCAATAATATTAATAAATACCTGTTTAATTCTGTCGGGGTCGCCGTTAACAAGCACTTCGCCCTTAGGAACGGTATATGAAACCTCAATATTTCGCTTGCTTGCCAGCTCTACATACATATCCGATGCAAGAGAAAGAATCTCCGACACATTAAAGGGGCGGATATTAAGGGTAAAGCGTCCGCTTTGTATTCTGGAGAAATCAAGTAACTCTTCAACAAGACCTGACAATCTATCTGCCTCACTAAGTACTACATCAAGTCCTCTTTCCACAAGGGCGGTGTCACTGTCCACCGACATCCTTGCGGTCTCCGCCCAGCCGCGGATTGCGGTAAGGGGAGTTCTCAGCTCATGGGAAACTGAGGAAATGAAATCATTTTTAAGGTTTTCTGCGTTTCTGAGCTCCGACTGCATATAGTTTATTGAATCGCAAAGCTCACCTATCTCATCGGTGTGTTGCGCCCTTAGTTCCTCTTTGTATTCTCCTGCGGCAATTTTCCTTGCGGCAACCGAAACTTCTCTCACGGGACGGATTATTGATTTAACAAAGAACAGACCCGAGGTTGCCGAAAAAGCAAGGATAAAGAGAGCAATAAGGCATATAATTATGCACATCTGCGTAATCTGTCTGTTGCAGATTTTAAGCGACACTGCATAGCGCACAGCACCGTTGGAGCCGTTTCCGAAGTCTTCAAGAATATATGTGCCCGCAAGAATTTTTTCTCCTGCCGAGCTTTTTCCCATCCACATGGCCTGTCTGCTCTCGCTGTTTAAGGCTCGCTGATAATCAGGCATAGGTAGGCCCCGTCTTTCAAAACCGCTGGTGCTGACAATGATTTCGCCCTTCTTATCAAGGACCATAATTTCAATTTTTTCCTTGGCCTCGAATTCCTCGCAGTATTCCTTTGCGGCGCGAATGAAAAAATCACTGTCCATAGTAGCAAGCTGAGAAAAGCTTCTGGCATATTCCTCAGCGGCATTCTGCACGTTACCCAGATAGGTATTCCGCACTACTACACACGCCACAGTGGCAAGTATAAGAACTATCAGTACCACCGGCAGATAAACGTTTCTTATCCAACGACGGAGAATACTCTTAAAGCGAATTTCAACCTCCAAAGCTTCCCGTTTCCTTTCAAATGTTAGTGCTCCACTTATAGCCCATACCCCATACGGTTACAAGATGAGAGGGCGCGGAGGGGTTGTCTTCTATCTTCATACGAAGTCTTCTGATATTTACGTCAACTATTTTCTCTTCGCCGTAATATCCGGCGCCCCATACCTTGGTGAGAATGTCGCTTCTGTCAAGAGCGGTATCGGGGTTTAAGAAGAAATATTCTATAATCTGGAATTCAACCTGTGTAAGCTCTATGTTTTTGTCACCTTTAAGAAGAGTTCTTCTGCGAAGATTAAGGGTAAACTCGTCCAGCTTTATTTCCTCACCGGCGCCGGGGGGAGCGCTGTGCTGATTCATTTCAACTCGTCTGTAAAGAGAATCAACACGCGCAAGCAGTTCACTGGGGCTGAAGGGTTTTGTGATGTAATCGTCTGCGCCCAGCATAAGTCCGCTTACCTTGTCCATTTCCTGAGTACGGGCGGTAAGCATAATTATACCAAGGGAGGCACTGCGGCGGCGAAGCTCCTTACAAAGGGCAAAGCCGTCCATACCCGGCATTGAAATGTCGAGAAGAGCTATATCAAAGCTGTCGGGAGCGGTATCGTAAATTTCCAAAGCCTCTTCGCCGCTTCCTGCTTCCACAGTTGTATAGCCTGCGCGCTGAAGATTAATTGCCTCAAATTCTCGGATTGCAACCTCGTCTTCCACTAAAAGAAGTTTTCTCATTTTTTCTCCTCCGTTTTACTCATTAGAAATAGGTTTAAACATTTCTTTAACCTTTTTTTCGTCAATGCCGTACTTTTCTGCTTCTGCAGAAACCCTTACGAGCCACACCTGAGCATCGCTTGTGGCAAGCAATGTATAGCCCTCATTGTAAATTCCGCTGTCAAAAGCGGTTTTTGACACGACTCTTATGCGGAAAAGCTCATTTAAAAACCTTTCATCTTCATAGTCATACTCATAAACAATGCGCTCGCGGTTATCAAGATTCCGAACGGTAGTCGTGTTCTCGGCAAGCTGTTTTGTAAGGGTGATGCTGTAGCCGTCGGAATAATTCATAAGTGTATAGACTCTGGGCAGCAGCTCGTTTTCTACAACACTGTGCCACACCGTCAGATATGCCGCCGAGGAAGACAAATTAACATCAATAGGGAGTTCGGTCATAATTGGAATTTCAAGATTGCCGTCAGAAAGGAAATCCATACAGGGCACTAATGCAGGACGGTAGGTGACGACCGTTGCCTTTGCCACCGGATCATAGAAGGGAGCAACGAGACTGCCGTTTTCAACATAAAGCACTTCGGTAATAAGTCCTGCGCCCTTTACACAGTCAAGATATACACAATATCCGCCGTTTTCCATTTTTACCAGCACCGGGTCGTAATAGGCGGTAACGTTTCCGTCAAGCTCGCACACCCCGAGCTGTGCCACACCGCGGGGTGTAACATCAAAATATTTTGCCGCGGCAACACTTCCGGATAAATCAAGATAAACCGTTAGCAAATCGGAAGAAAAACCGTTATCTAAGTCGCAGAGCAAAAATGAGGTGTAGGGCTCTTCAATAAGACAAATAAGATTTCCTGCGTTATACTCATAAACCGAAACGGTTTTGTCAACGGCGCCGTAAACATTCCATCCGACAATTATTTCCTTAGTTCCGTCTGAGTCCATATCCGCAAAATGAACGCGCTCCACACCGCCTGCAACGATTTTGCCTTCGGCTGTTCTCTGCCAGACACCGCTTGCACTGTCAAGAACGACAATGTGCATTGTAACGGTGTTGTCCTCGCTTGTGCTGTAAAAGGCAACTGCCTCGTTTTTTTCATCGCCGTTTAAGTCCACAAGAGTTATAGCCGATTTAGTCTCGCCGGAAGCGGGGAATTTAAGGGAATATTTTCCCCCCACAGCCTTTTCCAGCGCCTCTTGAACAGGCTGCAGCTCACCTGTGAGCTTGGGGGCGGAAAGAAGAGAATCTGCATCCCCCGAAAAAGGGGAACAGCCGCAAAGGGTAAGACACAAAAGCAGACAGAGCACTGCCGCTTTTAATCTCAGCAATTTTTTCATTTCTTTCCCTCCCTAATAATAAAATATATTAATATATAATTATTCAAATAATATTATAACACGCTGAAAGTAAAATGGAAACAATTATTTTTGTTTTTTGCAAAAATTAAAACTTTAGAAACAAAAAGCAGGCTTTCTAACGAAAACCTGCTTTTGTTTTAGGGAATTAATTTTGTAGTTTCTCGCACAATCTTGCTATACGCAGAAGAAGAAATCTGACCCATAGGAATTCCGCCCACACTGTATTGATAGCGGGATTCGCTTATCTTATAATATTTCAGCACGGTGGCTGCTGAGCCGTCGTGATGCTTCATTGTAATGGTAAGGTCAGCATTCTTTGACACCGAAACGGTATTGTAATCAAGAGCGGTGGTCTGCAAAAACAGAGAATAGAAATCCTGGAAATCCTGTGATTCTACCTTTTTGTCACCGTTCATAATAATATATCCGCCGTTTTCGCTTTCTTCATCCTTTTTTAAGGTAAAGGAAGCATTCACTTCACCCGAGAGAGAAAATTCGCTGATATCGGATATAGACTCCAGTGCCATAAATCCGAGATAGTAGTCCTTTTCCTCGTTGTTAACAAATGTCATATTTGCTATGGTAACTGTACGTATCATTTTGTCGGTGCTTGCGGCAACGTAGAATTCCGTAAAGGAACTATCGGTAGCCTTGAGCTTATAAGTGTAATTTTCACCTGCAACCTTAATGGTGATTACAAGGTCGGGAGAATCAAGCCCGAATTTCTTAATACTCTGTGCCGACTGGTCAAAGGAAACAGCGCCCGACGACGAAACACCGTTTCTGAAAATGTCTCTTACTTCCTCAACGGTACCGTTTGCAATTCTTACCTTTGGTGAAGTGCAGATATATGTTGCATAGGTGCTGAAGCGCTCGTCCTTATTGGGTTTGAAAACAAGAGGGGTTTTGAATTTTGCTCCTGAAAGGGTAATGCTGTCAAAATCATTAAGCATGTCTTCGTCATCAAAGTAATTCTTGTTTTTATTTGTTTTCTCAATAGCCGGAATTGCAGTGCTTATTGCAAGGTCAAGGGGTTCCACAATAAATCCGGTTGTTGTTCCGTGATTTACAAGGTAAACCTTGTTTGGAACTGCCGAAATATGAAGATAGTTATATTGACCGTCGGCAGTTGATTTTCCCACAGTCAGAGTGAAATTGCCAACCGACTCTTCACTCGTCTCAACATTCACAACTGTAGCCGACTCATCAAAACCGTACTGAGCCGCCTGCGTTTCTTCATAGTCATACTCGCCGTATGCTGTAACCGAAGCGGCATAAGAGGCTATCTGAGAAAGAGAAATTGCATCAATAAGTGTGGCGTCATACCCCTGAAGCGTCCATACCTGTTTTGACTGACCGTCCTTTTCCTCTACAGAAGAATTTAAAACAAGTGTAGCGCCGGGATGGGTAACTGTAACCTTTTTAAAGGAAGCGATGTCAAGAGATATAATCGTCTTAGGCTCAAAAACGTCCGCCGCATCCTCCTGCTTTTCGGGAATAAGCTTGACAACTAAAACGGTAGAGCCCACAAGAACGGCAACGGCAAGCAGAGCGGCTATAATCTTTTTTAACAAACTGAATTTGCCCGATTTACGCTTGTCCTTATGCTCTGTGGGAGCGGCAAAAACGGTAGATGAAGCAAAAACATCCGCTTCCTCGTTGGCTGTCTCTTCAGGTAACATATTATTTTGGTTATCAGCCATTACTTGTTTCTCCTTCTAAAGAATATGACGAATGCAACTACCAACACGGCTACGGGAATAACGCCTACGAATATCCATCTCATAGCCTCTGCCGAAGCGCTTGAGGTAACATAAAGCTCGGTAGTAGCATCAATGGTTTTGTCTTCGAAAATAATCTGTGCCTCATTCATTCCCGTTGCATAACGCAATGCATTCAGAGCCGTGCCCTTGTAATCCACACGGCTTCCAAGACCCTCTATATACTCCTGAGAAATAAAGTCAATACTGGAGAAAGCAACAACTCGGCTGAATACGCTCTTTTGGGTATCGTTATCAAAATCCTCTTCGGTAGAAATAATTGCGTATGAAAGTTTGCGCTTTTCAAGGCTCTCATCGGGAGCAACGGAAACGTCGGTATTAATGGGAACGATTACGGATGAGCCGTTTGTACCGATTATGGTTTCTGTTGTTCTTCCCGCATAGCTCTGTCCGTTTTCATACATAGGAATGTTATAACCGGTTCTGTATAAATCGCCGACAGACACGCTTGTATTTCTTTGTCCGAAAGAAATATTAACAGAATAGTCACCTTCAACATGGTAATTGGGGTCAGTCTCAAGAACAATTCCGTTTTCTACTGCAATTCCCCATTCGCCAAGGAAGTTATAGAGGTTGGGTAAATTCTGATAGCCCGTGTCACCGTAGAAAAGCAGGGTCTTGCCGAGCTTTCCGCCGTTTTCAAGGAATATGCTCAGCGCATCAAGCTCGTCCTTTGTAAAATCTGCAGTGGGAGCGCAGATAACCACCGCATCGTACTCTGAGGGAATGGTCTTTATAAGCTCATCATTTATATCCTCAACAACAAAGTTATTGAGGTTCAGTATATTTCTGTAGTAGTCAAATGCCGCAGCCTTGCTGTGAGAAGCAAGGAAGGCAACCTTTTTGGTCTCTTCGCTGGTTACAGATGCAACTGCGCTGGTAAGAGAGGTCTCAAGGCGAGAGCCTGTAATATAGTAATAGTCATAGTTGTAGGCAGCCATGCCTGTGGTGTCCTCAGCGGTATAGATGTCAGCAAGCGTTAAAAGTCTGGAATTATCAATCTGAGCGCCTTCCTTTGATTTAAAGGAGCTGGTTACCAGAATATCGCCGTAATTGAAAAGCTCCTGATACCTAGTGACAATCTCACCAATCTGAGTGCCGTAGGGGTCCATATAAACAACCGAGATGTTATCACTCAGTTCATCATAAAGCTCCAGGAAACGGGTGGTCTGAACATAATAATCCGAAGTAGTAGCGGAATATCCCATCTGATTAGCGTAGTACTCCATATATCCGCCGCTGTATTCGCCTGCAGAGCCTGCTATTACATAAATAACAACCTCTTTGTCAACGTTTCTCAGGTATTCCTTGTTTTCGTCACTGATAGAATGCTTTTTATCGGTGGTAAGGTCATACTCAAGGTTAACTCTGTCTGCAAGGAAGCCTACCAGCAAATTGAGCACAATAGCGCCCACAATTACCAGAGCGATAACCGCAACGGCATAGCCTCCGCGTTTAAACAAAAATTTATTGGTCACTTTTTCCTTTTTGCTTCCAAAAAGGGCCTTAAACAGGCGGGGGAAGAACTTAAGAACTGCTCTTAAAATATTCAAAAACAAACTCATTTAATTCCGCCTCCTTCTTAAGCCCATCTGCGCTTCTCTACAGAACGCACCGAAAGGAATATGAACACCGCAATAACGGTGATGTAGTAAACTAAATCTTCTACCTTTAAAATACTGTCTGAAAATGAAGTGTATCTGTCAAGCAGTGCAAAGGCAGAAGCGATTTTTGTGAGCCACTCGATTCCTATAAGCTCGAAAATCGTGGAAATGAACATAAGAACGATATTGGCAACCACCGAAAGAACTGCCGCAAGAGCGGTGCTCTCGGTAAGGGAAGAAATGAAAATACCTATTGCAATAAGGGTTGCGCCAAGAAGCAGTGTTCCAAGTATTGCATAAAGGAAAAGAAGCCAGTTAACCGAAGTATGATAAGAAACGATTATCTGGAAAATAAGCAGAGGGGCATTTGCAATGGCATAAACCGAAAGACATGCCCAGAACTTGCCCATAATAAGACTCGTTACCGAAATGGGCGCTGTGAGAAGCACCTGGTCAACCTTCTGACGCTTATCCTCACTGATTGTTCTCATTGTAAGAAGCGGAATGAGGAATATGGTCAGATAAAGAGGATACATAAAGGGAATGGCAAAAACCGTTGTACTGCCTGCCTCGTAAACGGCGGCAAACATAAGTCCTTCGATTGCAAAGAAGGCGGCAAAAAATACGTATGAAATAAGAGAGGTAAAGTATGCTCTCATTTCTCTTTTATAAATTGCACCCATTTATATCTCCTCCTCTTCTTCTGTATTTTCCACGGTCTGTGGAGCATCAAAATACTCTCTCATATCGTCTTCGCCTGTAAGACGCAGGAATATCTGCTCAAGGGTAAGCTCATTACTGCGAAGAGAAAGAATAACCTTTCCGCGTTCAGCAAGACGCTTCGAAACATCTGCTCTTATGTCACAGCCTTCCTCAGGCTCAATGTGGTAATCTCTGCTTCCGGTCTCAAGCTCACCGAGACAGGTAATACTTTTAACATTTTTTACGCTGTTAAGCACACCTGTAACATCGTCTTCCTTGCCGATAATTCTGGCAACAAGAGAATGGTCATCGGAAAGATTTTTTGAAAGGTTCTCGGCAGTGTCGTCGGCAATGATATGACCGCGGTTAATAATAATAACGCGCTTGCAGACAGCCTGTACCTCTGAGAGGATATGAGATGAAAGAATAATGGTGTGGTTTTTTCCCAGCTTTGTAATAAGGTCGCGTATTTCAATTATCTGCTTGGGGTCAAGACCAACGGTAGGCTCGTCCAGAATAAGTACATCGGGATTGCCCACAAGTGCGCCTGCAATACCTACACGCTGACGGAATCCCTTGGAAAGGTTTTTGATAAGTCTTCCTTCAACCTCGGTGATTCTCACCAGACGGATAATCTCGTCAATGTGCGCCTTTTTGGGGAATCTTACCTTTTTAAGATTGTAAATAAAATAGAGATACTCTCTCACCGTCATATCAAGATAGAGCGGCGGAATCTCGGGAAGATAGCCGATTCTCTTTTTAGCCAGCTCAGGGTCGCTCATAATGTTGTAGCCATCGATTTCTACGTTGCCCTGAGTAAGAGAAAGATATCCGGTAAGAATATTCATAATAGTGGATTTACCGGCACCGTTGGGACCCAGAAAGCCTACAACCTCGCCCTTGCTTATGTGGAAGCTGGCATCCTTGACCGCAAGATGTGTACCGTACCTTTTGCTCAGTCCGGAAACTTTAATCATTTAGGAACACTCCTCTGCTTTTAATCTTCTATAGTTTACTATACAATATTAACGGAATTGTAAACAAACTATAAATTGTTCATACGGAAATATTATACATTATTTATAAAAGGATATCAAGTATTTTTAGTTTGCCGAAAAAAACACTTGACAAGAACAGAACAAGTTGATATAATGTCAAGGTCACGAAATGTGACGCGAATAAAGATGGCGATATAGCTCAGTTGGCTAGAGCATGCGGTTCATACCCGCAGTGTCGTAGGTTCAAGTCCCACTATCGCCACCAATGGCCCGGTGGTCAAGAGGCCTAAGACACCGCCCTTTCACGGCGGTAACACGAGTTCGAATCTCGTCCGGGTCACCAGAAAAATGAAAGTCGCGTTTTTGCGGCTTTTATTTTTTTGCTGCGAAGCAGTGCGAGATTCGAACAGGGCAATTCAACGAATAGAAACAGTCCGGGGGACTGTTTCGGTGCCCGCGTGCGTGCCGACGAGCGCAGAAGCGAGGCGGGCGAATCTCGTCCGGGTCACCAAAAAATCCATTGCGAAAGCAATGGTATATCATCAACGATAGCACAGCTATCGTTGTATCTCATCAGCCGTCAGGCTGTATATCATCACGCATAGCGTGTATAAAAACCTCTTTCGCAATGATATATGCAAGGCTTACGCCTTGATGAGATGTAAGGCTTCGCTTTAATTATATACAATGCTCCGCATTGATTTAATATCTCATTTGTGCTATAATACCCTTAACCAACTTTCTTCGAGGTGCATTATGAGCGGAAAACTTTATTTAGTGGGAACTCCCATAGGAAATCTGGGCGATTTATCCCCTCGCGCTGCCGAAACTCTGCGCACGGTGGACTTTATTGCCGCTGAGGATACCAGAGTTACCGTAAAACTTCTTAATCATTTAGGGATAAAGAAGTCTATGCTTTCTTATTATGAGCATAATAAAAAGGAAAGAGGCGGCGAAATAATTTCGCGACTTCTTTCGGGAGAAAACTGTGCTCTTGTTACCGATGCAGGTATGCCTGCAATTTCCGACCCCGGCGAGGATATGGTAAAGCTGGCCTTCGAGCACGGCATTGAAATCGAATCTGTTCCCGGTCCCAGCGCACTTATAACCGCTCTGGCAATTTCCGGTATGCCCTCGGGAAGATTTACCTTTGAAGGCTTCCTTACTATGAATAAGCCGGGCAGACGCGCCCACCTCGCAGAGCTCAAAGACGAAAAGCGCACTATGATTTTTTACGAGGCGCCACACAAGCTTCTTGCCACACTTAAAGATATGCTCAGCGTTTTCGGTGACAGGCAAATCGCCCTTGTGAGAGAGCTCACCAAAATACACGAAGAGGTTATTCACACCACACTTTCTGCCGCAGCTGAAAAATACACCGATACTCCTCCAAAGGGAGAATTCGTTTTAATTGTTTCGGGCAAAAGCGAGGAAGCGAAAACATATACCCTTGAAGAGGCAATTATCCTTGCAAAGGAATTCTTTGATAACGGAGATTCCGCTTCCCTTGCGGCAAAGAAGGCGGCAGAAATAACAGGTATCAAAAAAGGCGATATCTACCGTGGTTTGTGTTAATTTAAAAAAGGAAGAAAACAAATGGCTAATAAAAATAACAATATAGATTTGAATTCTTATTACTCGGGCGGAAATACAAAAAGAAACAATGTGAGGAAAAAGAAGCGTAAAAAGGCGGGAATTGCCCTGCTCTGCATTGTGCTTACCATTGCTGTGCTTGTTACCTCGCTTTTTGCCTACGCGCTTATTGTGATGGGCAAAATCAACCGCGACGGCGAATTTAATGATGCAAACCTTAAAGAACTGGGAATTAACGGAATTATAGACGAAAATGTCATTAATATTGCTCTCTTCGGCGTGGACACCCGCGAGGTGGGTGATTTCTCGGGCAGAAGCGACTCCATAATGATTTTAAGCGTCGATAAAAAGGATAATACCATAAAGCTGGTGTCCATAATGCGAGACAGCCTTGTCCCAATTGAAAAGGAAAGCGGCACCACCTACGGAAAAATAAATTCGGCTTATGCCTCGGGCGGCCCCGTTCTTGCCGTAAAGACCCTTAACACCCTTTTCGGGCTGGATATAAGAGATTATGCCACCGTAAACTTCTACGGTATGGCTGATATCATTGATGCCGTAGGCGGAATTGATGTGGAAATTTCTCAAAATGAAATTGATGCACACCTTGGTATTAACGCCATGATAAACGAGCAGTGCCTCTACCTTGACCTAAATCCCAGAGATTACTTTGTGAAAAAGGCGGGTGTTCAGCATTTAAACGGCGTACAGGCGGTTGCCTATGCCCGTATCCGTCACGCCAGAACTGCCTCGGGCAATCACAGTGACTACGGCAGAACGGAAAGACAGCGTCTTGTTATGAAGCTGCTGCTGGAAAAAGCTCTCTCCACTTCCCCCTTAAAATATCCCACCCTTATAAGCAAGCTGACCCCCTATATAAAAACCTCTCTGTCCAACACCGAAATGCTTTCTCTGGCGTTTTTTCTTGTGGGCAGACCGGAAATGCTACAGTCCCGCGTTCCCAGTGATGAATACATTATTGACGACAACTTTAAGGGCGCAGGCTCTTCTGCCGTTTACTATAACTATGAGTTTGCAGGAAAGGTGCTGCGCGCCTTCTTCTATGATGACATAACCCCTGAGGATTACTTCAGTGAATACGGAGTTGACAAAACCAAATGGTTTACCGCCTCCGGCAATTACATCAGCGAAGACGACGACGAGCCCGCCGTCGACGATACCCCCGAAAACGACACATCGAGTGAGGATACCTCTTGTGAAGATACAAGCTCCGACGAAATTCCGAGTGAGGACAGCTCTTCATCTGAAGACTCTGCCTCCTCCGACATCTCGTCAGAACCCTCATCAGGTGAAGACTCTACTTCCTCAGACCCCTCTTTACCCTAATCCCCTTTCCATAAAAAAACTGTATTGCCGAAGCAATACAGTTTTTTACTAAGCTATGGGAGAAGCGCCTATCTCCTTTAAGTATTTTTCGCAGGTCTCATAATCATCTGCCACCACAAAAATCATTATGTCCGAATATTCATAA
>JAZLDA010000091.1:0-29847 GCA_045614505.1 Acutalibacteraceae bacterium
GGTGAACCCGAAGTAACCAAAGCTGCTGACTGTGAAAATGCCGGCGAAAAGGTTACCAAGTGTACTGCTTGCGGTGCTGAAATGAAGAAAGAAACTATTGCTAAGCTCGGTCATGACTGGGATAACGGCGTAGTTGCTGAAAATGTTAAGTGCGGCGAGACCGCTGACACTACCTTTACCTGTAAGCGCGCAGACTGCGGCGAGACCAAGGTTGAAAAGGGCGCTGTAGTTAACCATGACTGGAAACTTGACGAGGAAGCTAGTGTAGCTCCCAAGTGCGAAGTTGCAGGTAAAAATGTATATGTATGCCAGAGAGCTAACTGTCCTGAAGGCACTAAAGAGGAAGCTGTAGAAGCCCTCAAGCACATCTGGGAACTCGACGAGGATGCTTGCGTAGCTCCCAAGTGCGGAGTTGCTGGTAAGGATGTATATGTATGTACTCAGAAAGACTGTCCTGTAGGCACTAAAGAAGAAGAGGTTGAAGCACTTGAGCATCTCTTCCTCGGCGAACTCGTAGTTGTTACTGCTCCTACTGCTGATGCAGAAGGTCTTTACACCATTGCATGTATAAACGACGGTTGTACCGAAGTTGAAGAATATGTTGCTGCTAAGCTTGCTACTTCAGTTGAGCACAAGGACGAAGACGGCAAGGTTATTATGGGCTTCAAGGCTGAAAATGCTATCCTCCCCGAGGATATACTTGCTTTGCCTACCGGCGAAGCCGTTGAAGATAAGGAAACCGGCAAGATTTCCGAGACCATCGCTTTCTATTCTTCTCTCGTAGACGACCTTAGCGGTGAAGTAGAGTTCTCTATCGATTCTATGGGAATGTTCACCAACCCTGTAGTTACTAACGCTGCCGGAACTGTTGAGTCCACCTTCGTAGACGGCGTTCTTACCTTCAAGGCTGACCTTGCAGGCGAGTACACCATCACTTATGAAGAGGTTAAGACCTCTCCCGATACCAGCGATGCTACTAACACTGTAGTATTTGCAGTTGTTGCTCTTATGGCAATCGCCGGCCTCGTAGTAGTAGGCAAAAAGAGATTCGCTCTCTAATATTAGTTAACTGCTAATTGCGCCCCGGCGGATAACCGCCGGGGCTTTTTTGAAAGGCTTTTATAATGAAAAAGATTATTACTGTGATATTATCCGCAATTCTTCTTGTGTCCTGCTTTATCTTTCCTGTAGGCGCAACCGGTGACGGCGTCATCAAAGTGGGCAGAGTCTCAGCAAAGGCGGGAGAGACAATCACCGTTCCTGTTACCTATGTTAATAACCCCGGATTATATATTATCCGTGTTACGGTTTCTTTTGACCCTCGCGCTGTAGAATATGTGGATATTGAGAAAACAGCATCAAAGCGTTTTAATTATACCATAAATACCACAGAGGAAAGTATAGTAGTGCTTATGGATGGCCAGAATATGTCCAATGCGACAGGAGATTTGGAGCTTTTTTCCATTCAATTCAAGGTGAAGTCTGATGCTGATGCAGGCAGAGCACTTCTTCCTGTTTACTGTGAAGAGGGAATGGCAACTGTACTGAAAAAAGAAAACGGAACCCTTAACCCTGCGCCTCTTTCTCCCGCTACTTCAAGCGGCTCGGTTACCGTTCTTTGCGATACACATACCTTCGACCTTGAAATGTCCGACGGCAGCGTTCAGTGCTCAAAGTGCGGCGCAATTAAAAATACCGACGGAGAAGTTTCCGTTGATGCTGATGCAGGTCTTCCCGAGATTGATGTTTCCGCTTCTTCCACGCCTTCCGAATCTGTGCCGGACCAAAGTGTGCCGAAACTGGGTGAAGAAACTGATGAAGGTGATAAAGGCGGACTTAAAGCAGGGCATTTTGTTCCTATTATTGCCGCAGTGATTATTGCAGTATTAATACCTGTAATCGTTGCGATTTCCCAAAAAAAGAAAAAAGAGCGTAATTAATAATTTCTACTCTCTGCGCAGGGCTTTTAGCCCTGCGTTATTTCTTTGTAAAATCAAAGTATTTTTCTTGCAATTCAGAGTGATGTGTGATATGATGGTGCGTGTATCTATATATTACATAGAGTCAATATATTGCATAGCAAATGTAAAGGATGATAAGTTGTATGCTAAAAGTGATTGTTAGTAAACTGAGACCAATGCCTCGTAAAGCTCTCAGCGCTATTCTTGCGCTGGTACTTGTACTCAGTGTGTCGCTCGTGCCCGGCGCTGTCACAGCATCTGCCGCTTATGCGGACGAGAAAACCTTCAATTTTGAGGCAGACAGCGGTACTGTGTACGGCACCGATGCAACGGTTAAGGATGAAAGCGGAAAAGCCCGTCAAATTTCCGGCAAAGGCTTCACTTCTGCTGCTCCCGGCGGCAACGGTGTTCTGCGCCTTTCCGATACCCGCGGTGAGAAGACAGCAAATAACACCTGGTATGCTTTCAATGACGCTTCAGGTCTCTATCAGCTGGATGCAGGAGCTTCCTATATCGTGTCCTTGAAGTTCAGCGTTATTTCCAATCAGATTGGCATTGATCATAACGGCGTTATCTATCCTACTTCTACTCAGAATACATACGTTAATCTTGTTTACGGTCTTAATGTAGCTGACGGCAAGCTTACTTCTACCTCTGGTTATATTGGCAATATTGCCACCCTTACAAACGGCGGCACCACCTTCACAAGAAAAATTGAAGAAAACAAGGTTGATACTCTGCCCGTAGGCCAGTGGCATGAACTTACCTTCACCTTCTCCACTCCCGATAAATTCACAGGTGATAACGTTCTTGGCTTTGAGGCACGCACCTATAACGGCGCGGAACTTCGCTTCGACGACATTTATGTTGCAAAAATCCCTTACATTACCCTTGTGACCGACAATGGAACTCTTGAGAATAAAAAAATTCCCGTTGTTATAGGAGAAAAGGTTGATCTGCCGAATCCCGTATACAAGAAATTCGGCACTGATTTTGACGGTTGGTATCTTGATAAAAACTGCACAAAGAAATTCACCGACGAGTATTATACGGAAGAAAACTGTGAGTTAACTCTTTACGCCGGCTGGAGCAACACCCATTTCAGCTTTGAAAGCTATACCGGTTCTTATGTAAATCAAGGTGTTGGATATAATTATCATCATATAATTACAGATAATTCTGACCTTGCTTATGATGGAAGAAACTACTTAGAATATCGCTATACCTCTGACCGATATAATGCAGAGGGAGCCGCGACCAATAATACCGTTAATCATGTTTCCTTAAAAAATGTAGAACCTCATACTACATATATTGTTACCTTTAAGTATATGATGCCAAAGGGATCGGGTGATGCCACCATCTATATGGCAACAGGTAATGAAAATGTTTGGCAATCTAATACAAGAGTCGACTATCCTGAAAGCACCTTAACGCTATCTGCTGACATTCCCGACGTATGGCGTGAGGGAAGAATGGCGTTTACTACCGGCGATTTGGATGCAGTTATCAATGCAATTGGACAGACACTCAAAACTGATTACGCCCGTATATTCCTCTATTCTGTAAAAAGCAAAGTGGATACCATTGTTTATCTTGACGATGTTACAATTGAAGAGGTGACAGGCGACACAACCGTTACCCTTAATGCTGCAGGCGGTCAGTTTGCCGACGGCAGTAAAGAAAAGGTGCAAGAAATAACAGTGGGCGATAAAATAGCCTCCCTTGAGCATCCCGTCAAAGCAGGCTATGATTTTGCAGGCTGGAGCTATGATGTGAGCGGCTCAGCCCCTGTTACCGCCGACACAGTTGACGGCACAGTATTCCGCAATACGGTCTATGCTGTATGGACGAGAAATATGGGCTTTGAGAGCTACTATTATGACTTAGAGGCAGAAAACCGTAACGACTATGTGAGTGATACCGTTTCTATAGTTAAAGATAATCCCCAAAAGGGCTTCTACAGTGCAAAGCTTAACGATACTGCAGGCGGAAAACGCAATGTAATTGCCCTTAACCCCGTAAGCAACTCTACCCGCTACCTTGTTACCTTCTATTATAGTCTGAGCAGTGCGGCTTCGGATGTTGAAGTTAAGTTCGCAACTATGAACAATAACATCAACAACGAGTCTGAAGTTACTGTTTATGACGGTGCATATACCATTCCCGCAACCGATGCAAAAAAAGGCTATATTATGGGTGCGGCAATAATTGAAACCGATTGCAAAAACGCGGCGTCAAACCGTCTTGCAATGCTTATAAGCAGTGCGTCGGGCGCATATACTGTATATTTTGATACTGTGGAAATTACCGCTCTCTCAAATAATAAGGGCTATGCGATTCTTTGTGACGAGCTTAACGGCGAGTATACTGCCGTTATCGGAAAAATCGGCAAAGAAGTGACGCTATATGATCCTCAAAGTGTAACCGATAAGTTTATCGGCTGGTACACTGACAAGGAAACCACCAACCTTTATGATGGCGGATATACCTATTCCGAAACTCCGATATACCTTTATGCAGGCTGGGTCGAGGGTGAAGGCTTTGAAAACTACACCACTACAAACTCCAATATTTCCGTAATTCAGGACAGCAGTGATAAAAATAATAAATACATCCGCGTAAAAGGTAATGTCAGCGAAAAGATTGCCGATGCTGTGTCGAGCACAAGATACGGCGTAGAATTCAGATATTCTCTCTCTTCGGCAACTGCAAACACTGTTATTTCCGTTGGCAACAGCAGTTTTACCGTTTCTGCCGATGAAGTGTCTTCCGGCTGGCAGAAGGCTACACTGGTTGTAACTGCTCAGAGCGAGGCTCTAAGTCTGGAAATTGCGGGCAACAGCTCCCTTGCTCTTTTAATTGACGACCTTATTGTTTATGAAATACGTGAAAATATGTCGGTTATCACCTTTAATCAAAAGGACGGCTACGGTGAAGACAGTGTACAGGTCGGTGTGAAGGGAACTGTTGTTACTCTCCCTGTTGTACAGTCTCACGGTACCGATGTGTTCTACGGCTGGTACAGTGATGAAGCCTTAAAGGTTCCCTTTGCTTCAATGGTATTCCCCGCAAGTGACAGTACACTTTATGCAAGATGGGTAGCAAACCCCGTTACAAATATTTCCTTCGACGATTTTAGTGATTATAATAATTTGTCATATTATAACGAAAACAACACTAATTCGGCTTACGTTACAAGCGCTTATAAAAAGCACGGCAAATATAGTCTGGCGCTTGACCGTATGGCAGAGGGAACATATGACACCTATGCGCCCATTGCCAATGCTGACGGATTTATGACTCTTGAGAGTAATACAACCTATGCGATTTCTTACTATTATTATTTCAATTCTTATTCTTCGGGAGCAACCAGTACTCTTGAATTCTATGCTTCATCCGCTGATGCATTCTCTAAGACAAATAAAGTGGGTTCAGCTGCCATTAAGCATGGATATAGCTTTAGAATGAGCTACGCCTACTTTACAACGGGAGATATTCCGTCAGGTGAAAACGTGCTCTATGCGGTAATTACAAGCGGTTATCAGAGGAGTGTTATTTATATTGATACCCTGAGAATCACCCGCGTTGATGCAGGAAGGAACCATGTATTTTGTATTGACACCAAGAACAGTAGCGGTATTTATGAAGTAGACGGAAACCAGGGCGAGGAAATTAGTTACCCTGTTATTACCGATGCCAATTATGAGGTAGAGGGCTGGTATACCGATGCTGAGACCCTTAATCACCATTCCTCGGGAAAACACAAATCCGAGCCTGTTACCGAGCTATACTGTCGCTGGGATATTCAGACTATTACGTTTGATAATTACCAGTTTGAAAATAACATCAGTAAATATACCGTAGGTGACGATATTAGTCTTTCCGCTATGGAAAGATACGACAGCTCGCGCTCGCTCAAATACAGCTATAATTACGCTGTTAACTACTTCGAGACCGCAAATAACGCGGCTTGTATGGGCAGAGTCGTTGATAACAGTACCTACAAAATCTCCTTCCGTTATAAGCTGACCGACGCGCAGGGTGACGTGAATATTAAATTCCTAACTGCTAACCTTACTAACCGTTGGGCTTATATCACCAATTATGACGAAGCAACCTACACAGTTTATTCTGCAGAAATCGGAGATGATTGGAAGCAGGCAACCGTTTACCTCACCACCGACTTTGCGAGCATCTCAACCTCCGGTCTCTTTATGACCTTCAATCCGGTTGTTGAGGGTGCTACGGTACTGTATATTGATGCTGTAGAAATTGATTATCTGCGCTCAGATTCAGCAATTGCCGCCTTTGTCGGCAAAAACGGCAATGCAGAAGTTTATGTTGAAGCAAATACAGGTGACAGTGTATCTGCGCCTAAGGAAATTCCCGCTTCTCAGTTTGCCGCTTTCGGCGGTTGGTATACCGATAAAGAGTGTACCGAGGAATTCACCTCTGTAACCCTTTCGTCGGGACTTAATTTCGTATATTCTGCTTGGACCGAAAAGGCTGAGAATTTTGATAATTACACCTATGCTTCAAATGATGAGGCTAACTTCGCAAAGGGCAACGTTATTGACAACGGTGTGCTGACCTACACCGCCGAAAATGAAAACAGTGTTGTTGCAAACGGATTCAGAATCGGAAAGATTGACAATAACACATCCTACAAGGTAACCTTTGATTATAAGACTTCTTCTGCGGATACCAAAATAAAGCTTGCTACTGCAGATGAAATGAACATTTCCGTAAATACCACCGCTTATAACGACGAGGGCAACTTTGTTTTAGCAACACAAGACGGCGAGTGGCATACCGCTACCGTTTACTTCACCTCCTCCTTCGGCTACACAGTACCCAAGGATAAGTATGTAAATGCCATTGAAAACAAAAATGCCGTATACGGTGATATGCTGTATATGTATTTTGAAAATCAGGCAGGTGCGGTAATCAGCATTGATAATATATCTCTTACTGAGGTAGACGTGCTTTACTCCGGCGGCACTGCCGTACTTAAGGAAGAGGAGAGCAAGGAAGCAGGAAGTCAGGCGCTTCGCTTCTTCTTCAGCTATCCCACCGCTGATATTATGACCGTTAATGTGGGCGGAGAGAAAATGACCGTTGCAGAACGCGGAATAATCTTCAAAAATGCAAGAAACACTGCAACCGGTACCGCTCAGGGCGAGGATATAGCAGTGAGGGCTATCTCCCTTGAAGTAAAGAATGAAAAGGGTCATACCTACATTTCCAAAACCAACTCCTTCAATCAGTATTGGGATTATGACAATAAGACCGGAAGTCTCGTTTTCAGCGGCTATGTAAAGGACTTTAACCTTAAGGATTCACGCCTTGTGGCTGCAAGAGGTTATGTTAAACTTAAGGACAGTGACGGTAATATCTATACCTTCTACTCAGCTGACAAAAAAGCCACCGTTAAGGACGGCGTTGAAAAAACAAGCGAAATCACTGATAAGGAGGTTCACACCTTTGCCGACGTAACCTGGGATAACTTTACTATAGTTAACCCCAAGAGTATGTCGTACATCTATGGCAGACAAATTGAGTTCCTTATGGAATATGCTAAGGACACCCACAAGGTAACTCTTTCCCGCATCACTGAAAAGGCATCGGAAACCGCTTATGAAATCGTAATCGGTGACACCAAGAGAGCGGCAAGCGGCCTTATATCCGTGGAAGACGAAAACGAATATGTTATTGCTGTTCGCGGTACCAAGGTAATCATCAAGGGCGGCAGCGACCTTGCAACGATGCAGGGCGTAAAGGACTTTATAGACTACTTAAAGCTTAAAGATTCTCTCTCCTGCGGCGCTGATATAAGAGACGGCTACACCAAATATGGCAAAGTCGCCACCACCGCCGATGATTATGCCCTCACCTTTAATGATGATTTTAACGGCACATCCATTAATACCCAGATATGGGGCGCTTATAGTAATCAGGATAAGACAAATAACTACGCCGATACCTCCCAGTTTGGCGGTAAACATTACGTTTATTCCGTAGGTGACAGCTATACTACCCTCAGCGGAATGAAGGTTGACAGTGCAGTTTTTGTCAGAGACGGTAATGCAGTTCTTACCACCGCAAGAATAAGCGAAAAGGATATAGTTATGACCCGTCTGTCTACATACTGGAATATGCTTTTCCAGTATGGTTATGTTGAGTTCAGATGTAAGCTCAGTGCTCCTCCTTCATACTCCAGTCTTTGGATGAACGGCGGATTTACTGATGACAAAGTCTTTGTTGAACGCTTCGGCAGAGAAAACAGAGGCTGTATGACTGAGTATGACCTTATAGAAACCTACGGTAAACAGGATTTCTACGGCTCTGCTATCCACCATTGGTGGACAGCTACCTCGGTAAAAGACACCGGACACGTAAGTCTTAGCGACGACTACGGCATCGGCACCAAGAGTCAATACTACACTCCTGCTGAAGATGAGGTGAGTCTCAACGACAATTACCATATCTACACCTTCCTGTGGGAGAACGACCGACTTATATTTGCTTTTGACGGTGTTAAGTATTACGAGTACGAAAACTACGATTATTACTATGACCGTATGGCTAACTACATTATCCTTGGTCAGGGTGTCGGTAACCGTGACTACGGTGTTGAATATGACCCCACTGTTCACGGGGAATATTTTGAGACTCTTGTGGATTATGTAAGAATTTACCAGCAGGAAAATATGGGAAGTATTTTAAAATACTCTAAACACTAAAAGATAAATCTCCAAAGTTTAACTTTGGAGATTTGTTTTTTAAAAAAAAAAGTCTTTTTTGTGCAATTCTTTGCAAAAAAGTATGACTTTTATGAAAAATTTGATAAAGTGTTGACAATCCTTGAATCGGTGTTGTAAAATATAATCGTATGAAAATATGACAATGTGATGGATTGTCTCCGGTTTTAGAAAATCTGTCACCAACTGAGTATTTCCGAAGGAGAATTGCTATGCGAAAAACCAAAAGAATGCACCGTGTACAAAAGGCGATAGGGCTTTTTTGCTCTCTTGTTCTGCTTGTCTGCGCTCTCTATGTGCCCTTTGCACTTAGTGCCAGCGCCATATCATCGGTAACCATTACCGATAATACCCCCGTTGTCTTTGATTTCGAGGACACTGTTACAGATGCTATTAAAGGACCTGACGGTAATTCCTTAAACTCTAACGAGGCTAAAGGAAATGCCGGTATTGGCTATTACGGCTGGGGTCCGTCTGTAAAGGTGTATACCGAAGCCGACGGCAGTAAGAATACCGTGCTCCGCGCAGAAAAGCCCGATACAAATCTGTGGGCTACCAGTGGTGGTTACCGTCTGCATACCAAAATGGCTGACGGCACCTACGGTTTTTATCAGCTTGAAACCTCAAGCAAATATGTAGTTTCTTTTAAGATTAGAGTTATGGCTTCTCCTAAGAGTCTTGAAGGTAGCAATCCTACCAACAAGGCTATGGTTTATTTAGGATTTAACAGCTCTTATAATTCAAACCAGAGCGGAGAAGTATCCAACTACATTAATAATATGGCAAAGAAGATTTCCGTAATGGAAACCGTTATGGACAGCAATACCTTCTCTCTTTATGATACAAACGGTAAAACCACAGCATATAATTGCAGTGAAGAATGGCACAATGTAAGATATTTCATCGATACTCCCGCCAGCTTCTCTGCTGACCCTGCTCTTGCTTTCTGGGCAACCAAGTATCACGGTGTTGAATGCGAAATTGATGATGTATCTGTTATCAAGGTTGGCGCCAATTCCGGTATGGTAACATTTGTTGACCAGTATTCCGGAACAGAGGAGATTGCTTTTGGTGATATCGGCACTGCTGTTACTCTGCCTGATATTGCAGACCGTTCACAGCATGCTGACCACACCTTTGGTGGCTGGTATATTAACGAAGAGCGTACTCAAAAGGCTGAGAATGTTACCTTTACAGCGCAGGCTCAGACTATTTATTCGCGTTGGAATGCACCTGTTACTGTTACATTCAAGAATACCCTTGATGGTACTGAAACAAAAGTAACCGGCTCTTCAGGTGACGCTCTTCAGTTCCCTGCAGACCCTGTTGACCCCTCTGGTGAGTCTTGGTTTATGGGCTGGTATACCGACGAAGGCTGTACAAATGAGTACACCTCTAATAAGTACGGTTATGCAAATATGACCCTTTATTCCTTCTTTAAGGGCAAGATTCCCGGTATTAATGAAGGCTTTGAAAACTACACCAAGGACGCTTACACCGTAATCTACGATAACGGTCAGGCAAGAAAATCTAATTACTTGGATTTTGGTGCTACTATGCACAAGCAGAGCGAGGTTACATATAACGATAGCAATTATGCCATAAAATTCCATTGGAATCCCGTGCAGATTACTGATAAAAACAACGAGCATTATTATGACGCTTCCCGCTACACAGCAAAGGATAACTACTTTAATATCGGTGCGGGTCTCGAAAATAATCAGCTTTATGTTGTTTCCTTTAAGTACAAGGCAGAAAAGGTAAATGCTCCTGTTAAATTCTATATGATTTCTGCGGCTGACGGTAATACCTGGGTAGGAGGTACCCGTACTGTATATCCCGATCAAACTGCTACTTTAAAGCAGAGTGACGAATGGCAGGAAATGTCCTTCCAAATTACCACCGATTTAAAGACCGGCGGCAATTATATGTATTTCGGCGTTTCTCTTACACAGAACGAGGAAACCATTATCTACTTCGATGACATAAGCGTTGAAGCCTTCGCACAGCCCTATGAAAGCGTTATTAAATTACACACAAACATCGATGATGAGGTAATCAGCATTAAGGGTGTTCGTGGAGAGAAAATTAAATTCCCCACCATTACCCATCCTCTGGGCGCAGAGTTTAAGGGTTGGTTCACCGATGTTAATTTAAGCGTTCCCTATGCTGCAACTACCTTTGAGAGAGGCAAAGTCGAAATTTATGCCAAGTGGCTTTCCTACTCCGGCTTCGTTCAGGATTTTGAAAACTACACTCAGGATTATGGGACCGACAAGATTGTGGAAAAAACCTACAATAACGGCACTCCCAATGATGCAACTGATGATATAAAAATTGACGCTACTTACAAGAGTAACTATATGTATTTCTGGACCACTTTATCCAAGCAGAGCGAAGTGACCCACAGTGGTAATTACGCTATTAAGTTTAACTGGGATACTGACCCATCAACCAATAAGATAATTAAACCGGGAGAACCCAGTCTTAATGACTCCGACACCTATGAGCATTCTCGTTATTCTGCTGCTGATAACTATTTCGTAGTAGGAAATAATTTGGAAAACAATCAGATTTACACCGTTACATTTAAGTACAAGGTTGAAAAGGGAGACCAGAACGTTCAGTTCTATCTTGCTACTGCGGGTAGCACCAATGTTTGGGCAGGACGTCAGACCTATTATTTACCCGAGTCTGTTGACCTTAAGCCAAGTAACGAATGGCATGAAGCCACCTATGAATTAGTTACAGGTGAGATGGGAAATAATAACAGCCTTTTCCTTGGAGTTAAGCTCAGCGAACACAAAGATACAATCATATATTTTGATGACGTGAAGGTTAAAGCCGTTCCCAATCAGGAGCAGTGCGTTATCTACATGAACAACGGTTACGAATCGCAGGCAGTTAGACATTTTGGTATAAAAGGCGAGGAAATTAAACTTCCTGCTCTTAATCATCCCGACGGAGCTCCTTTCCAGGGTTGGTATACCGATGCAACCTTTACTACACCCTTTGAGGCTACAGTATACCCCAATTACAATGTGATTCTTTATGCTAAATGGGGAGCTTGTCCCATGACCTTCAAGACATATGCCTTTGAGGGCCATCCATACGCTGATGCATTCATAAACAGAGTGACAGCTAAGGGCATTGGTAACGGTGATGACCATGCAATGCGTTGGACTCGTAAGCATGCATCAGCCTATAAAGGCACAGCTAGTAATGCATTCGTTATTCATAAAGGTGTTGAAGACGGCGCGACCTACAGAATTAAATATGATTACAAGGTTAATGCTGCAAATAGTGCAGGAACCTTGGTAATGATTTCCGCCGAATATCAAAACATTTGGGTGGGTTCGGTTAAAACCACATACCAAGCTACATCAGTTGCGATTCCTGAGGGAGGAACAAACGGCTGGAAAACAGCTGAGGCATATATTACTGCGAAAGAAATTGACGCCGGAAATAATTGGGATAAATCCGATGCTTTCTTCCTGCAGTTCTCATTCCCCAATGGTGTAAGTGCAGCGGGTACTAATATTGATGTACTTATTGATAATGTTTTGGTTGAAAAAATCGAAGCTCCCTTTGTAAGCTTCGATGGTCAGAATAACAAGAGCTGTACCGTTATAAAGGGTAATGCGGGCGATGAAATCAAACTTCCCGCTAATCCGGAAAAAATAGGTCATAATTTCAAGGGCTGGTATCTTGAGCCTGAGTGTACAACTCCCTTTGACCTTAAAACCTTTGCGGCTGATACTGCAGAGACTGCCTATGCAAAATGGGAGAAATCAACAAGCTCCACCTATTCCTTTGAAGGCTATACACTTGTTGAAGGTGCTGGATTTGCCCTACTGGACGGCGAATTGTCAAGCAGATTGGCAAAAACAGGAAAGAATTCTGTAAGATTTGGTGACCGTACACCTGGTAATTACGAATCTCGTTCATATTTTGCTATTGAGGACAGCGGTGAGTATTATAAGCTTGAGTACAAACGCCAGTATGTAATTACCATGAACTATTACATAAAAGAATGTGCTCCTTCCAGCTTAAATATCAGCTTTATCGGCGCTGTGCCGGGTAATATCTGGACCGGTATGAGCTCCGGTAAAATCAGTGGCGCTCAGACTATCAACTACAGTATGGCTAAAGCGCAAAAGGGCAAATGGACATCAATGACCTTTGCTATTGATACAAGCGAACTTAAAGACAATGATTACGGTCAGGCACTTGATGGTCTGTTTGTTTTAATGACAGGCGGCGAAAACTGGGAAATCTATTTCGATGATGTTACAATTACCGAGGTTCCAAAAGGAAAGAGTGTTGTTGTAATCGATACCGAGGGCGCTAAGGGAGCACCTACTCACCTTATCGGCTCTGCCGGAGCAAGCTATGCTAATAAAATTCCTGAAACCCTCACTAAGGAAGGAATGTTCTTCAAGGGTTATTTCACGAAGTCTGCTGACGGCGCTTTCCTTCCCCTTGAGCGTGAAAATATGAAGTTCGGTGAAAAGGCAACCGTTATCTATGGCCGATTCCTTGAGTATGAAATAAACGAAAACTTCGATGAAGGCTTCTATGATAAGGCATACGGCAAGGGACTTGGATACTCCATTCACGACTTCGACTACGAGGTTTATGACTCTGAAAAAGAGGGCAACAGCAAGGATAATGTTACCAGCGGAAGATATTCTCTGCACCGCAAGGGTAACACAATGTATAATGAAAACTCGGTTATTCTGACTCTCGGCAATCAGATTGCAGAGGGTGAGCGTTATACCGTAACCTTTAAGGTTAAGATGGGCAAACATTTCCACACCGACGGCGCGGTAAAGATTGCTTCGGGCAGAAGCTTTGACTATGCATGGACCACCACCGGTGACTATCATCCTGTTGTAGCAATTGCCGATCTTACCGATGGACAGTGGCACGAGGTTTCCTACACCTTCAACTCTGTAGAAGCCTTCGCAGTTCTGCAGACCCCCGGTTACGTTGAGCTCTTTGTGGATGACTTCAAATTCACCCTTGTTGATGAGAATACTCCTGTTTCCACACCTGTTACCTACACTGAATATGTTCCCGCTGAGCGTGATGCCGACGGTAACCTTTTGGTAAAGGACAGAACCGCAGTTGATATTTCTTCCATTATCGACGATTCTCTCAGCGGTGCTTCCTTCCCCTGGCTGTGGGTAATCATAGGTGCAGTAGTGCTTGTACTGGCAGGCGGCGCTGTTGCTGTCATTCTCATGAAAAAGAAAAAATCAAAGGTATAAGAAAGGAGGCTGACTACAATGAAAATTAAAAGAATACTTTGTTTTATAATAGCAGTAATTATGGTCGCTTCTCTTTCTGCCTGCGCAGGAGCATCTGTTCCTGCAGATATTAACGGAGACGGTGAATTTGTTTACACCGTTGTCCGCAGTAACGCCAAAAGTGTTACTCAGGTTGAGGATGGCGCAAAGCTTATCCGTGTTACACTTAAAGAGAATTTTGACTGCAAAGTCAATATTACCTTTGACACAGCTTATGAGGATTTTGATGGCAACTACGAAATCCTCGTAGGCGACACTAACCGTAAAGAATCCGCTGAGGCTAAGCAGAGACTTATTGATAACCGCTTGAATAATGCATCCGACTTTATCGTTGCGGTTATCGGCGATAAAATCTGTATTCAGGCAATCAGTAACGAAATGTTCCCCATCGCAACCGAATGGTTCCTTGCTACCTTCGGCGGCAGTTTAGAGGATTGGGCGAAGCTTAAAAAAGGCTATGAGTTTATCTATGAGCCTGAAGCTACAGAGCTGAATGCAACCGTAAGCGGTAAAAACGTCAGCCAGTTTACCTTTGTTCTCCCCAGAAAAACTTCAATACTTCACGGTCTTGCAGTTGATGAGATTATAGAGTATTATGATGCTCACGATTATGCTATGGGTCAGACCGAGGATATGGACGCCGAAGTTGAATACGAGATTCTCGTAGGTGACTGCGACAGAGAGGCAAGCAAATCCGTAAAGGTTGAGGGTGACAATTACGTTATCAAGGTTATCGGCAAAAAGCTGGTAATCAAGGGCGGAACCCACCTCGCAACATGGCGCGGAGTTAAAGCCTTCTTTGAAGAGATTCAGAAGAGTGCAGGAAGTGAAGTTCCCTTTAACTGGGCAGATGGACACACCGTAAACGGTAAGTACGATGCCACTGAAGAAGGCACCTACACCCTTAACTGGAATGATGAATTCGA
Organism: Acutalibacteraceae bacterium; assembly: GCA_045614505.1. GTDB lineage: Bacteria > Bacillota > Clostridia > Oscillospirales > Acutalibacteraceae > SIG607. The sequence continues at coordinate 14,964 of JAZLDA010000091.1, forward strand.
AGGCAGTACTATTGACCTTAACAAATGGAGCGATTACCCCAATTTTGATGTCAATAAACCCGATCCTTCATCATTGGGCGGAAATTTGTATCGTGTGAATGTTCACGGCGAATCAGCTTATACCGGCAGTGAAAAGAGAAATCTCATTTATCAGAATGATGGTTATATGATTTGCGGCACCAGACGAGTGAACGATACTGACTTTATTTCTTCTACAATTTCCACCTATTATACAATGACCTTCAAATACGGTGCAATGGATATCTACGGTAAGCTTGCTCACGACCCTGCTTATTGCAGCTATTGGGCAAACGGTGCTGCAGTCAGTGAACCGGATTTCAAGAAACGCTTCGGTGGTGACTCTCAGGCACGAGTTTGTATGACCGAAATTGATATTCTGGAAAACTACAGCCGTCCTCACGAATACGGTTCCACCATTCACTGGTGGTGGACTGCCTACAATGCAGACGGCAGCGCTAATGCTAATGCCAACGGTCACTCCACCCTTGCCGGTGACTCACTTTATAAAAAGGGCGGCGAGAACAGCTCTTACCTTATTTACAATCATGAAAAATACGGTGATCTGCTTCCCGACGATTTCCATATGTATTCCTTCTACTGGGATGACAAGTGCATGAAATTTGCCTTTGACGGTAAAGTGTTTATGAGATATTACTACACAGACAGCCAGTCAACATCTGCACACGCTCTTATGAATTACTTCATTTCATCCTGTGCTATGGGTTCAACTACCTATGGCTACACCTATGATAAAGATGAGCACGAGGATTACTACGAGCATAAGATTGATTACATTCGTATCTATCAGACCGGTGCAATAAACAGTCAGATGATTACTGCTTGGCCTGAAAAGCAGTCGAGCGGAACATCTACCGTTTTCTATCCCGAAAACACCTTAGCAGGTGCATATTAATTAATTAAAACATCCGATAGCAATTGCTGTCGGATGTTTTTTATGTGTTGACGAAAACGAACATTTGTGATATACTTGCCTTGCGTTAAACTATGCAGTGTCTCGAATTTTGAGACTTAAAAGGGAAGCAGGTGCGAATCCTGCGCGATCCCGTCGCCGTAAGGGTTAAATGCCGAACACGCCACTTAACGGGAAGGCGCGGCAACCGTGAAAACGGTCCCAAAGTCGGAATACCTGCTGCAAAGTGCTGTGCAAAGATGTTACGAGGATAACGGCTTTGTTAAAAACCTTGCTTCGGCGGAAGTGAGAATGTTTTTGCTTTGCTCTTTTTTTCTTTGTGCGGCTGGACGTAAAAAAGAATAAAGGAGTTTTTTCTATGGAAAACAAAGCAAAATCTAAAAGTTTATTAAGAAAAAGTATTGCTTTAATTGCCGCCGCGATTACTGTATTATCTCTTTTCGCTCTTGCAGGCTGCGGTGACGCTTCAGATAAAGCGACAGGTGGCAGCAGCATTTCTTCTGTAGAGCAGAAGACCGTTATCTTCAAAATCGTTTTTGAAGACGGCAGTGAAAAAACCGTTGAACTGAAAACCGAAAAGAACACTCTTGCGCAGGCTCTTGTGGATGCAAATATTATTGAGTACAGTGCCGACGGCTTCTACACTACAATCGACGGTGTGACGGCAGATTATAATAAAGACGGCGCTTGGTGGTGCATTACTAAGGGCGGAGAAATGTTAAACCACGGTCTTAATGATTTAAAGATTGCCGACGGCGAAACCTATGAAGCAACATATACAAAATAAAAAAAGCGCTATTTCATTAAAGGAGCTTGTGTTTTTCGGTGTGTACGCCGCCCTTTTAATATCCTTTAAGGAGCTTATGGGGGCGCTGCCCAATATCGAGCCGGTAACGGTAATGCTTATAGCTTTAACCTGTGTTTACGGCATAAAAGCACTGCTTTCCGCCTATGTATTTTCCGTTGTGCAGATAGTTCTTCATGGCTTTCACGTGTGGAATTTTATGTACCTTTATGTGTGGGCATTGCTGGTGCTTCTGACTCTTTTGGTATTGCCTCTACATCGGCTTATGGGACGCCTTTGCAGAAGATCCGCGCTTTTTCAAACCATACTGTGGGTTGTCTTTGCCGCGCTTTTCGGGATATCCTTCGGCACTCTTTGCGCTATTCCTTATTTTTTTGTGCTGGGTCCGGCAGGTGCTCTCTCCTGGATAATATCAGGGCTGAGCTTCGACATTACACACTGTATAGGAAATGGGATAATAACCGCATTTGTGTTTTATCCTCTTTATAAAACCTTAAATTTCGCCAAACAGAAATTGGCATAAAGAAAATCTCAGATTCTTTTGAATCTGAGATTTTTGTTAGTTTTTAATACTGTGATGCGGCGCGGGACTTGTTTCGTTCAGCGGCAGGAAGGTATAGCCGTTATTGAGGCCGTACTCTATTACTTTTGGTAAAGCCTGTCGGTGAGAAAGCTTGGTGTCGTGCATAAGTATGTTGTAGTAACCGTTGCCTAAATGACTTGTTATATTGTGGAATATTTTGTCAGGGTTGCTTGTAGATGTGTCCATAGAGTCCACGTTCCAGTCAAAATACGTGTATCCTCTTTCGGTGCACTCTGAGGCAATCTCGGTCATAATGCCCTGCTTATGTTTAGCGCTGACTAAGTTTGAAGAGCCGCCGGGGAAGCGTATAAGGGTAGTGGTCTTTCCTGTATATTGCTTTATAACAGAATTGATTTTATCAAGGTCGGCAAAATAGGAATCAGCACTTTTGTAAATCTCCCATTTGTGGGAATAGGTATGGGCGGCAACGGTGTGTCCTTCTTTGTGAATTCGCTCAATATAAGGAAAGCTTGTTTCGTGCTGACCTGTAACAAAGAAGGTCGCCTTCACGTTATATTGCTTTAAAATATCAAGCACGTAAGGGGTGTTAGGCGAGGGCCCGTCATCAAAGGTTAAGTAAATAACCTTTTTGCCGGGGTCAACAATAAACCTTACGGGTATTGTCTTTTCACTCTTGTTACCGCTTTTGTCTGTTACTGAAAGGATTATACTGTCTGCCGTGTCGGTGCGCTGAACATTTGCGGTGCAGTCGCCGTCGACGTTGTCTTTAGCGGTGTAGGAAAGGTCAATTTCCGAAACGGGACTGCCTTTATATGTTTCGGCAACACCCTTCACCGTAATAACCGGAGCGGTGAGGTCGCACACATTTACGATGCGCGTTGCTTTTTTGGTGGTGTTCTTTCTTGTGACGGTGTATGTAAGGGTATAAGAGCCGACTTTGTTTGTGTCAATTTCCCCGCTTATATTAACAGGGGAGAACTCGTTTTTTCCGTAATGAGCAGAAAAGCCCGGCTCGATATATTCCTCACCCACTGCAACAGTTATTTCCTTTTCTCCCATAAGCTTTATGGAAAGCCTCGGGTAAAAGCAAACGGCGCAAATCACTGCAATAACGGCTGCAGTGATTGCCGTCAGCGCAATGCGTAGTCGTATGATTTTTAATTTGTTGCGTCTTTTTTGCATATCCATTTTAATCCCTCGAAGACTATAGTATAATAATTATATGTGCCATTTGTCGAAATTTCAATGAAAAAATTTAATTGTAATATTTTGTCACATTTTCTCTTAAAAAAGCGGTCTACTTGCAAAAATGAATGTAATATGATAATATTAAATGACGAGAGGATGATTGGAATGTTCTTTAAAAAGAAAAGTCAAGACAGTGTATATGATATGCTGCTTGTAGGTCTGGGAAATCCCGGCGAGCAGTATCAAAACACCCGACATAACGCGGGCTTTCAGGTTATTGATGCTTTTTGCAAAAAACATTCTGTCAGTCTTACTAAAAATAAGTACAAGGCTCTCTTTGGAGAAGTTACAGTGCAGGGAAAAAGAGTGCTGGTGGCAAAGCCTCAGACCTTTATGAATCTGTCGGGTGAGGCGGTAAGCGCCATTGTAAACTTCTATAAAATCCCAAAAAGCAGTATACTCATAGTATCAGATGACATTTCCCTTGCCCCCGGCAAATTGAGAATCAGAACAAAGGGCAGCGCCGGCGGACAAAACGGACTGAAAAATATTATCGAGCATCTTTCTACCGATGAATTTGCAAGGATAAAAATGGGAGTGGGCGACAGACCCAGCCGCGACAGTGACCTTGCAAACTGGGTGCTGGGGAGAATGAATGAAGAGGAAAAGAAGCTTTTTGATGAGGCAAAAGAAAATGCCGTAAAGGCGATTGAAACTATTTTGAGGGACGGTGTTGACTCGGCGATGAACCGATATAACCGCTGATGAAAAAACAGTTTGAATTTTTAAACCGCATTTTAAACCGTGACTCTGACTATCAAAGCCTTGTTTCCTGTATTAACGGCGGCGCTGTTCCTGCAGTGTGTACCGGACTTTCGGGGATCCACAAGGCGTTACTGCTGGCAAGCGTGTCAAGAGAAACAAAGTTGCCCATTACGGTGGTGACCTCAGGTGAAGCAGAGGCGCATGCGCTGTGGAGTGACCTATCTGCTCTCGGAGTAGATGCACTGCATTTTCCCTCCCGCGATTACCGCTTTGCAGGAGTGCTGAGTGAGTCAAGAGAGTACGAGCATAAGAGAATACACACCCTGTCTGCTCTTGCAGACGGGGATTTTGACGTGCTTGTTTTAGCCGTTGATGCCGCAATTCAGTACACCGTTCCCATGTCTTCATTAAAGGAAAATTCCTTTACCCTTAATGTGGGAGAAACCTATGACTTAAATACTCTTGCCGCGCGCCTTGTGTCTGCAGGCTATGTAAGAAGCGAAATGGTGGAGGGAGCAGGTCAGTTTTCGGTACGCGGCGGTATACTGGACGTTTTTACCACAAGCTCCGCACTGCCTCACAGAATAGAATTCTGGGGTGACGAAATCGACAGTATCTCGTTTTTTGAGACCGAGACCCAGCGTAGAAGTGACGGGGTGGACAGCTTAGTTGTTACCCCCGCCTGCGAAGTGCTCTGCACCGATGACGAGCTGAGAACAATAATAAATAGACTTCTTTCTGATAAAAGGCTTACCGACTTAAGGCGCGCGCGTCTTGCAAAGGACCTTGATGAACTGGTAGGTGGAATGTTCTGCTCCTTTGACAGGTATCTGCCCTTTATTTATCCCGAGCACCCCACCGTTCTCGACTACATTGAGGACACGGTAATTTTCCTCACCGAGAGCGGAAATATTTCCGAACATCTCAAAAACATACGCTGGCAATTAAACGAGGATGTTTCCCGCCTTTTGGAGGAAGGTTATATGGGACGAGAGGGCGAAAACTTCCTTCTTTCAGATAATGAACTTTACGGTAGACTCTCAAGAGGGATTATCCTTGACAGCTTCGCACGCAACCGTTATGAAATAAATCCCAAAACACTGCTTCATTTCAATGTAAAGCGTTCCTCTCCTTGGAACGGAGACCCCGAGATACTGAGAGAAGACCTTGATTATATTCTTTCCTCAGGCGGTAGCGCCGTGGTGCTTTGCGCCAATGAAAAGGCAGGTAAAATACTGGCTGAGGATTTAAGCAACGCAGGACTGCCTGCGCGGTTTTTATCAGAGATAGAAGAACCTGCTTCGGGTGTGACCGTCACGGTAGGAGCTCTTTCGGGCGGATTTGAGCTTGTGGAGAGCAGGTTTATGCTGGTGACGGGCAGAGGCGCTGTTACTGCGGCTAAAAAAACCGTGCGTCGACCAAAAGACAGCAGAGCGGTGGGCAGTCTCGACGAATTAAAGCCGGGCGATTTGGTTGTGCATACCGCCCACGGTATAGGTGTTTTCAGCGGAATAGAGCATATCACCAATCAGGGGATAACCAAGGATTATATAAAAATAAAATACGCTGGGCAGGATGTTCTTTATGTTCCCGTTACTCAGCTTGATTTGGTTTCCCGTTATATCGGAGCCGATGCAGAGGGTATAAAACTGAATAAGCTGGGCTCTGCAGAATGGCAGAAGACCCGTACGAGGGTGAAAAAGGCTGTAAAGGATATGGCAAAACAGCTCACCGCTCTTTATGCCAAAAGAATGTCGGCAAAGGGTTACGCCTTTTCTGCTGACACTGATTTGCAGAATAACTTTGAGCGCCGCTTCCCCTATGAGGAGACCGAGGACCAGTTAAGATGCATCAGTGAAATAAAGGCTGATATGGAACGGAGCGTTCCCATGGACCGTCTCCTTTGCGGTGACGTTGGCTTCGGTAAGACCGAGGTTGCACTGCGCGCCGCCTTTAAGTGTATATGCGAGGGCAAGCAGTGCGCTCTCCTTGTGCCCACCACAATTCTTGCTTGGCAACACTATAATACTGCGCTGAGAAGAATAGGCGAGCTTCCGGTAACTGTAAAACTTCTCTCCCGCTTCGTTTCCCCAAAACAGCAGGAAAAGACTGTAAGTGAATTGGCTAAGGGCAGGGTGGATATGGTAATAGGTACCCACCGCCTTATTTCCAAGGATGTGAAGTTTAAGGACTTAGGACTTGTTATAATAGATGAGGAACAGCGCTTCGGTGTAGCTCAGAAGGAACGCCTTAAAGAGCTTTACCCGTATGTGGATATTCTCACCCTTTCCGCAACCCCCATTCCGAGAACTTTAAATATGGCAATGACAGGACTTCGCGATATGTCCAGTATTGATGAAGCCCCGGGTGAGCGGCACCCCGTACAGACATATGTTTTAGAGCAAAGCAATTCCATTCTTTACGATGCCATAAGAAAGGAGCTTCGCCGCGGCGGTCAGGTTTATTATCTGCACAACAGAGTGGAGTCTATAGAAAAGGTTGCCGCCCGAATTAAGACCGCCATTCCCGAGGCGCGTGTTGAGGTTGCTCACGGTAAAATGAATGAGGAGACCCTCTCGGGGGTTTGGCAGAGGCTTATTGAACAGGAAATAGACATTCTTGTCTGCACCACCATTATTGAGACGGGTGTGGATGTTGCAAATGTAAACACCCTTATAATTGAAGATGCCGACCGAATGGGACTTTCTCAGCTTCATCAGCTCAGAGGCAGAGTGGGAAGATCAAGCAGACGTGCCTTTGCTTATTTCTGCTTCCGCACAGGAAAGGTGCTGAATGAGGATGCGGTCAAACGCCTTGAAGCTGTAAGAGAATTCACCGAATTCGGCTCGGGCTTTAAAATTGCGATGCGCGACCTTGAAATAAGAGGCGCGGGCAGTGTGCTGGGCGGCGCCCAACACGGCAATATGGAAGCGGTAGGCTATGATATGTATCTTAAACTGCTTGGTGACGCCATGAAGGAGGACAGCGGGGAAGAATTAAAACCCGACACAGTGTGTACCATTGACCTTAATGTGCCGGCTCACATTCCCGAGAGTTATATTGTCAGCCTTCCTGCAAGACTGGGTATTTATAAGCGCATAGCCGATATTGTGGACGAAAATGATGTCAGCGACGTCATCGACGAACTTTGTGACCGCTTCGGCGAGCCGCCGAAAACCGTTATGGGACTTATTGATATTGCCCTCCTTAGAAATAAGGCAAATGCGGCGGGTATATATGAGATTGCCCGCGAGGGTAACGACGTGGTGCTTCGTATGAATGCTTTTAATCAGGATACCTTCTTAAAGCTGGGAAGCGTTTTTGCAGACAGAATGAGACTTCTTTCGTCCGAGATTCCCACCATTGCCGTAAAACCCAAAAAGGCACAGAATCTGTCGTCTGTCATCAAAGAAATCGTCACTGCTCTTTAATGCTCACAAAAAATGATAGACTTTTTAATGTTTATATATTATAATAAATATAATTGTTAATAGCTTTTAGGAGGAACGAATAATGAAGAAGTTTAAATCTTTACTTGCTGTTATTTTAGTGCTCTTGCTTATGTTTTCCTTTACCGGATGTATCCATAAGCAAAACGAAATTGCAGTGGAAGTGGGCAACACAAAGTTCACCGCCGCACAGTATTCATACGCATTGCTTATGGCTGATTCCGAGGCACAGTCTCTGGTTGACGAGCAGCTTAAAGAGGCAGGCACTGACACTTCTGTAACAGCGGTTGATTATTATGCTCAAAAAATCGAGGACACGGATTATGTTACATGGGTAGAAAACCGCGCCATTGAAATGCTTAGCGAGTATGCTGCTTATGAACAGCATTTCACTGAAGCAGGTCTTACCCTTGATGATGAAGCAAAGTCTGAAATCGAATCCTATGCAGAGTATTATTATCCCTACTATCAGGCGGTTTATGAGGCTAACGGCATAGCAAAAGAGACCTATATAAAGATGCTCACCTATGATATTTATGCTGATGAATACTTTACTTATCTTTACGGTAAAGAGGGCAGTAAGGAAATCCCTGCTGAGGATGTAAATAAGGCGTTTTCCGAGTCCTACCGTATAGCTCTCGTTTTACAGACCGATGTTACCGAAATGGAGGAGGCTGACCTTAATAACGCAAAGGCAGACCTTGAGCATTATAAAGAGCATCTCGAAAAAGGCGAAAGCATTGTAGATGTATATAACGAGTTCAATGGTTTAAGTGAAGAAACAGCCGAAACAGGTAATTCTCCCGCCGAAGATGAAGCAGATGTTGTAAGCATTCTTGCAGACCCCGAATTTGACTCAGGCTACGGCATTGACTTCTGGACTGATGTTAAGGATATTACTGCAGGCAAAGCTCAAATTCTCGAAGCAGAGCAAGACGGCACAAGCTATCTGCGTCTTGTATATATAGTTGAAATAGCCGAGGATGACACCTCTTATGTTGAGCAGATGGATGCAAACATCCGTTGGGTGCTCAAAAATGAAGAATTTAAGGCTGACATTTCTGCTTTTGCCTCAGGAATGAATGTAGTAAAGAATAAATACGCCATGAGCGCATTTAAGGTTAAGGATATTGACTACGGCGAATAAAAAGACCAAAACCGGAAGCAACGCTTCCGGTTTTGTTTTTTAGATGAGGCAAAAATCAGGAAAACAGGTTTATTTATGAGATAATATGGTCGAATAAATTACATTATTTGGCATATATGTGCATTTTTTGCCTCTTAAATTATGCAAAGTATATAAAAAGTGATGTGTATTTTTGTAAAAAACTGAAGATATTTTGGTTTAGGTATTGCAAATTTCTCAAAAAAGATTATAATGTACTTAGCTAAATTTCATATAAAAGGAGAAAATGGCTATGTTAAAAAGAATTATAACTGTTCTTCTCTGCGTGGCAATGTTGCTTTCTATGTGCGCACTTGCCGGTTGCAAAGGAGAAAAAAAGGAATCGGGTAACACCCCTGTTCAGAGCGGCGTAAGTGACGACGAAGAATTCTTCCTCGATATGCCCGATGAACTTCGCGGAACTACCGTTAAGTTTGCTACCTGGATCGACCATACTGCTACAGATACAGCTATGTGTATTACTGGCTTTGAAAATACCACCGGTATGGAGCTGGAGCTTGTTCAGGTTAACCAGGCTGACTACATTAGTAAGCTTATCGGCCTTATCGGTTCAGACCAGGCTCCCGACGTTGTAGTTGATGTATATGAGTTCCCCAGAAGCCTTAATATTCTTATGCCTCTGGAGAAGGAGACTACCGGCCTTGATGTTACCGACCCCTTCTGGGATCAGGATGTGGTTAAGACCTACACCGTTGGTAAGTATACTTACCTCGTAAACGGCGAGAATTCTTCCTGGAATTTGGCTGGTCATTTAACCTACTTCAACAAACCCTTGCTTGAAGAGAACGGTATCACAACTCCTTCCGAGCTCGTCGCTCAGAACAAGTGGAATGTTGATACAATGTGGACCCTTATGGAGCAGATAAAGTCTGCTTGCGGCTTATCCCGTCCCGGTACAACTATTGCATTTGACTCCTGGATTTCTATGTATGGCGGAAATCAGATGAAGTGGGATCCCGCAAAGAATGAATTTGTTACCACCATTAAGGATGAAAACGTTCGAAAAGCAGTTGAGTACCTTATGGAAGGTAAGGAAGCAGGCCTGCTTAATATCGTTGATAACCACGATAACGATATCACCAGCGGCAACTGTGCTCTCCAAATCTGCGGTGCTTACGGTCTGAGAAAGAACCCCGGCTGGTTCTTCGAAATGGACGCAGATGACCTCGGCTTCGAAGTTCTCCCCAAGCTCAATGCTGCTGACGAGGACTATCCCTACTCTTGTTCTACCCGTGCTTACGGTATCTGCAAGGGCTCTAAAAATCCCAAGGGCGCTGCTTACTTCCTGAGATACTTCCTCAATGAAGCTCACTATGATATGAATCAGATGTTCAAGAACGATGCAGCCAGAGATATGTATCTCAAGCTCCGTGAAAATCAGGATATGAACAATCCTACCTTTACATCAGGAATTGCTCACGTAACCGATCCTAACTACCAATCTATCGAAGCGGTTAAGGATTTAATTAATGGTACTTCTGCTCAGGTAGCTGTTAACCTTGATAAATCCTACAATGTGTGCGAAGGTCTTGTTGCTTCCGCTAACAAGCTTGTTAAGGATGTTATTGACGCTCAGTAATAAGTTTGCTGCTGAATAAATACTAAAGCGAGATACACCAATGTGTGTCTCGCTTTTTTATATATAAAGACGGATTGGCAAATTTAGTATATTAAATCGCTTGTTAAAACGCAAACATTGCAAAAATAAACCATTTTGATTTTTTTTATTGCAAAGTTAACAATTTGTGTTATAATGTAGGAAGTAATTTTATATAAAAGGAGAAAAACGCTATGTTAAAAAGAATCATAACTATTCTTCTCTGTGTGGCAATGCTGCTTTCTGTGTGTGCGCTTGCCGGCTGTGGAGATAAGGGTGGCAAAAAAACCGGCATTACGGGTTCTCAATCCGACGCAAATAACGATGAAGAATACTTCCTCGATATGCCTACAGAGCTTCGCGGAACCACCGTTAAGTTTGCTACATGGATTGATCACACTAAAACCGATACAGCAATGTGCCTTGAAGGATTTGAAACAACAACCGGTATGGATATCGAGCTTGTTCAGGTTAACCAAGCTGACTACATCAATAAGCTTATTGGTCTTATCGGTTCAGACCAGGCTCCCGACGTTATTGTAGAAAACGGCGACTTCCCCAGAACCCTTAATGTTCTTATGCCTCTTGAGGTTGAGACCACAGGTCTTGATGTTACTGACCCCTTCTGGAATCAGGATATCGTTAAGCTCTTCACCGTTGGTAAATATTCTTATCTCGTAGACGGTAAGAATTCTTCCTGGAATATGGCAGGCGGTATGACATACTTCAACAAGACCATTCTTGCAGAAAACGGTATTCTTACCCCTTCCGAGCTCGCTGATCAGAACAACTGGAATGTTGATTCTATGTGGAATCTTATGGGACAGATTAAGTCTGCTTGCGGCTTCTCTCGTCCCGGAACCACTATTGCTATCGAACCTTGGCTCAATATGTACGGCGGAAATCAGATAAGCTGGAATACTGAGACCGACACCTTCTCTACCACTATTAAGTCTGAAAATGTACGCAAGGCACTTGACTACCTTATGAAGGGTCAGGAGGCAGGTCTTCTGAAGGTTGTTACCAATCACGATGATGACCTTTCTACAGGTAACATCGCTCTTCAGATATGCGGTGCTTACGGTCTGAGAAAGAGCCCCGGTTGGTTCTACGAAATGGATATTGATGACCTCGGCTTCGAGGTTCTCCCCAAGCTTAACGCATCTGACGAGAACTATCCCTACAACTGCGCTACCCGTGCTTACGGTATCAGCAAGGGCTCCAAGAACCCCAAGGGCGCTGCATACTTCCTGCGTTACTTCCTCAATGAAGCTCATTATGATATAAATGAGATCTTCAAGAACGAAGAAGCTAAAGAGATGTATTATCATCTTCGTGAGAATTCGAATTATGCCAATGCTCCTTTCACAATAGGTGTTGGTCGTGTAACCGATCCCACATATCAGGAAATTACTATGCTTAAGGACCTTTTTGCAGGTACTTCTGCTCAGGTATCTGTTAACCTTGACAAATCCTATAATATGTGTGAAGGCTCTGTAGCTTCTGCTAACAAGCTTGTTGCAGATGTCATTGCAGCTCAGTAATTTTCTTCCCGATAAAGTTACAAAAATGTAAAAACAAGATGCACTTCGGTGCATCTTGTTTTTACACGATATGATATTAAAATTTTATTTCAATCTGTTTTTTGTGGGTGAATTTGCAGTTTTCAGAGCTGCTATCAAAAAAATAAAAATTTTTTAAAAAACTATTGCATTTTCGGTTTCTTTGTGGTATAGTTATTGTGTAATTGGTAGATTTGTCTCTTTTGGAGGTATTATAATGAAGAAAGAATACATTCGTCCCGAACTTAATGTGTTGTCTTTAATTGTTGAAGATAATACCAATGACCTTAGCCTCGTTCCGCAGAAAGACGATAATCGTTTATCTATAGGAGACCTTATTGGTGACCTTTTCGGTTAATGTCTCTTGTTAACTGTTGCCAGAAAAGTTTTTGATCAAGCTACTTACTGACCTTTGATATTCCATAGGGGTCATGTTGGTGGCTTGTTTAAATCTTCTGCAAAAGTAATGAATACTGGAAAATTGCAGCATATCCGAAATTTCGGTTATGCTGTATTTTTTTTCGCGTAACATTTTTTTTGCCGCGCTTATTCTCCGCTTGTTGTAATATTCCATTGCTCCGCATCCGAGACTTTCGCGGAACATTTTTTTAAGCACGGTTTTGCTCATAGAAAAATGCAGGCATAAATCCTCAAATCTCAGCGGTTCAAAAAGGTGCGAGTCGATATAATCACATATTTCCTGCATCTGCAAAAGGGCAGGGGCATAGGAAAATACTTTCTGTTCCGCGTCCTGCAGACGTATCAGCTCTATAAGTAAGAGCTCTATTGTGTTTTTGATGCATTGAGCGGCGCCGAAAACGGCATTTTCCGACGGATGCAATTTTTCGGTATAAACATCGTTAAGGGGGTCGCTGAAGGCGTTCTTGCCCTCGTCGATTATATTAGACAGCAGGTGCTTTTGGTGCGTGTCGCATTTAATAGGTTTTCCTGCAATTGAGAAAAGCTCTCTGCAATCGCTGGAAAAGGAAAAAACAATGGCGTTGGCGGTGCTGCCGTTGCAGGCGATGCTGTGGAACTCAAGGGGACGATGCAAAAAGAATTCACCCTGCTTCATTATTATTTTCTCCGTTCCTGCGGTAATTGTGACTTCTCCTGCATCAACATAGACTGCCTCCCAGAAATCGTGAAGCTCTCCGGGAAAATCGAAGTCGATTACATATTCAAAATAATGTATTGTATATATCTTTTCTACGGTGAGACTGGGAGTAATAATTGTACCTGTATAGTTCATTTCTTTTCTCCTTATAACGGTTCTTTTAATCATTATAACATATAAATGAAAAAAATGCGACCAAAAATGCAAATATTTTTTAAAAAACCTGTGATATAATTGCAAATGTCAGAAAAATCTGACCCAAAAAGATAAACGGAGGAATTAAATATGAGTTACCGTGCAGAAGATATAGCAAAGCTCTTCGCCCTGGACGGCGAACCTATGATTGCGGTGCCCTTTGGACATGGCCATATTAACGACACCTATTTTGTGGAAACTTCCCGTGCAAGAAAGTATATTTTACAGCGTGTTAACAGCACTATATTCAGAGATGTTGATGGGCTTATGAATAACATTATTCTTGTTACATCGCATATCCGTCAGAAGGTTGCGCAGTGTGGTGGAGACCCACTGAGAGAATGTCTTTCTGTTGTCGATACCAAAGACGGCCAGCGTTATATAAGAGTTGATGACTGTTTCTGGCGTTGCTACATATATATAGATAACGCTATTACCATGCAGACCGCCGAGACCCCGGAGCTATTCCGCGCTGCAGGTCAGGCTTTCGGTATGTTCCAGCGTCAGCTTTCAGACTTCCCTGCAGAAAAGCTTTGTGAAGTTATTCCCGATTTTCATAACACACCTGTGCGCTACAAGAATTTTTTAAAGGCGTGGGAAGCAGATTCTTGCGGCCTTGCTAATAATGCAAGAGAGGAAATCCTCTTTGTAAGAGAGCACGCCGACCTTTGCTCACTACTCACTGATAAGCTCGAATCCGGTGTTCTTCCTCTTCGCGTTACTCATAATGATACTAAAATCAACAACGTGATGCTTAACCGCTCAAACGGTAAGCCTCTTGCGGTAATTGACCTTGACACCGTTATGCCCGGTCTTTCCGCCTACGACTTCGGTGACAGCATCAGAAGCGGCGCAACCTTGGCTGCAGAGGATGAACCTGATATCGCAAAGGTGCAGTTTGATACCCACCTCTTTAAGATGTATGCCGAGGGATTTCTTGGCGAATGCGCCGAAGCCTTCTCAAAGGAAGAGGTTCTGTCTCTCTACACCGGTTCTGTGCTCATGACCTTTGAATGCGGTATGCGCTTCCTCACCGACTATCTCGAGGGAAGCACCTACTTTAAGACTGCATACCCCGAGCATAACCTTGTTCGTTGCCGAACTCAGTTCGAGCTGGTAAAACAGATGCTGGCAAAAGAAAAAGAACTGAAAGACATACTTTTATCATACTGTTGATTATGAAGTGGTGCTCTTAACGGAGCACCACTACTATATATAGTGGTGTTTTTATGAACCTTTAAAAGTTTTGAAAAAATCTAAAAAAAGTGTTGACAAGCGAGGATAAATGTAGTATAACAATAAAGCTGTCCGAAAAAAGGGCAGAGAAAAAACCGCAAAAAAATCTTTTAAAAAAGATGAAAAAAGTTCTTGACAAAGGATTTATGTTGTGGTAGAATGTATAAGCTGTCCACCGAAAAGGTGAGCAGAACGGACCTTGAAAATTAAACAACGACAAACAAAAAAGGACCCGACGATTCTTATTGAATAAGTAATCAAGGACAAAGAACAATACGCCAGTATTGT
>JAZLDA010000092.1:0-21627 GCA_045614505.1 Acutalibacteraceae bacterium
GTAATATCTTGCGCCTACATATGCCCGGTCACAAGGGCAAACCTCTTTTAGGCTTTGAGGAATATGACATAACCGAAATTAAAGGCGCTGACAGTCTTTATGAGGCAAGCGACATAATTGCCGAGAGTGAAAAAAATGCCGGTCTGCTTTTTGACTGTCCTACATTTTACAGCACTGAGGGCTCCTCTCAATGTATCCGAGCTATGCTCTTTCTTGCAAAGCAAAGTGGTGTCAAAAAGATTTTGGCAGGCAGAAACGCCCACAAATCCTTCATTACCTCTGCTGCTTTACTTGATTTAGAGGTAGAATGGCTATGGGGCAATTCCTCTTATCTTTCTTGTAATATTGACCTTTTGAGCCTTGAAGAGGAAATTAAAAAACACCATCCCGATGCACTGTATATCACCAGTCCGGACTATCTTGGAAGCATTTCGGATATAAAGGCGATAAGTGATATTTGTAAAAAGCATAATGTAGCGCTTCTTGTTGACTGTGCTCATGGCGCATACTTAAAATTTTTGCCCGAATCCCTTTTCCCAATTGACCTTGGAGCAGATATGTGCTGTGCTTCTGCACATAAGACACTCCCCTGCCTCACAGGTGGAGCATATCTTCATATTAACAATAATGAGCTTTGCAAAAACGCAAAGAACGCCATGAGCTTTTTCGGTTCCACAAGTCCGTCATATTTAATTTTACAGTCCCTTGACAAAGTAAACGAGTATATTTCCGACAAATACAAAGAAAAGCTCTCAGCCTTTATTTTAAAAGCCGAGAGCCTAAAGAAAGCACTCAGAGCACATGGATACGCTCTTTACGAGGACGAGCCTTTAAAAATCACCCTTTGCACAAAGGCTTACGGTTACAAGGGAGAAGACTTTGCAGAAATTTTAAGGAGCAAAAATATTGAATGTGAATTTGCCGACCCCGATTTCACAGTGCTTATGCTGAGCATAGACAGTGACCTTGAAAATATTAAAGAGGCATTGCTTTCTATTCCCGCGCTTTCCCCCATTACAGACTTTCCACCTCGTTTTTCAAAACCCGAAAGACTAATGAGTATAAGAGAAGCGACAATGAGTCAGAGTGAAACAGTTAAAATCGAAAATGCCGTAGGCAAAATTCTGGCAAGTCTTACTGTTTCCTGCCCACCTGCTGTTCCAATAATTATGTGCGGGGAAAAAATCACCGAAAAAACGGTAGAATGTTTTAAATATTACAGAATTAATACCTGTGAAGTTATTAAACTGCCTGTGGAATAATTTTTCCGCAGGCTATTTTTTTGCCCGCATTTCCACTTGGCTGTGTGTTAAAATCATCCGGCATATCATGAATAATGACAGTTTTGCCGCAAATCTCTTTAAGGGTAAAGCGGTTAGTTAAAAATACAGAAACGGCAATTCCATTTGCACTGAATAATGGCGGCATATCCCCAGCGTGATACGGATGCAGGCAGTTTTCGGGATTATAGTGAGAAAGGGTGTCGGCAAAGGGGTCTGCTTCATTTCCCGTGCAGGACTGACCCTCATGGATATGAAAACCCAGAAAAGAAGCCTTGCAGGGTTCCTCGTTTTCGGGCAGACCTTTTACGGCACAGGCGACTATAACACCCTGCTTTGTGGAGTAAAAGTAAACCTCTCCTCTTATACTCGGATATTCTTCACTTCCCGAAAGTTTTGCCTTCGCGCGGGGTTTTTTAGAAATAATTGCAGCTAAATTATCGAATATAATCATTTTAATCACCTCATATCATATTATGAAAACTCGCAAATATGTTGAAAAAAAAAGAGGCTTTCGCCTCTTTTTTTGATATTTACGGTTTAAACTTCATACCCTTGCGTAAAGGCGTAATTGCCCTCTTTGTCCTTAACGGTTATTCTGAAATAGCCATCATTTTCCTTAATTTCAAATTCCGCAAAGCTAACTGTTTCACCATTTTTAGTATTAACCGCCTTGCTTCTTCGTCCGTTTGTGGTATAAGCTATCTGCACGGCAGGAGAGGTTTCAATACTCACGGTATTACCATCCCTTATAAGGCTCTTTATCTGAGGCCCCGATGAGGCGTAAAATACGCCCCTTGTCAATGCAGTCATTATTTCGCTGTAATTAAGCCTTTCTGCATTTATCATTACCCAACCGCCGAAAGCATCGCAGTCAGGAGAATCAAGGGGTGCTTTTAAGTGACAGTCATCGCACATTGTGCAATACACCTTTTTGCCTGCCTTTAACATATCGTCAAATACATTAACGCTAAAGGCGGGTGCACCGTGAACAAAACAGGCGTGATTATAAATCTCTACCGCAAAAAATCCATCATAATTCATATAATGCAAAGCATTTTCATTTGACCATAAAGGATGGTTATATGATACAATAAATCCTGCTTCACCTGCTTTTTTTACCATATCGTTAATACCGTCAGCCGAATAAACTCGCTCATATTCCTCTGAAAATCTAATCTTATCCTCAATACGCGGATTTTTAAAATGGTCGTAAACTGATGAATAACAAGGAGTTATATCGTTGTGTTGGTCAAGAGCGTAAAAATTCAGGTGGGTCACGTGCATCGTATGATTGACAAGGGTTGATTCCTTGGGAATTTCCTTTATTGCTACCTCACAGGAGGTTATTGTCAAAAAGTTTTCATCATCAAGATAGGAATTATCCAGCACATGCTCATGGTCGGTAAAAGCAACAATACTGTAGCCGCGTTTTTTAAACTCTTCTTTAATTTGTTCTTTTGATAAAGCGCCATCCGAGTCACCGGAGTGACAATGAAGATTTGCTTTATAAAAATTCTTTTTACTGTCCAGCAATACCTGCATTTTTTCACCCGCATTCATTAAATAAAAAGGCGGCTATGCCGCCTTTTGCTATTTATTACTCTTCAATTGCCTCAGGCTTCGCTTCCATAATGGAAACAAACTCTGTGCCGTCGATTTTTTCCTCATTAAAGAGAACCTTTGCCACCTCGTGAAGCTTCATCATATTGTCTTTAAGAATATCCAAAGCCTTGCTATACTGTGTCATAACGATAGACTCAATTTCCTCGTCAATCATTGCGGCAATCTTTTCGGAATAGTTTGGAGTAGAAGAGAAATCTCTGCCTAAGAATACCGAATCATTATCGGTGCCGAAGGTAACAAGTCCGAGCTTTTCGCTCATACCGTACTTGGTTATCATCTTTCTTGCAAGCTCGGTAGCACGCTGAATATCATTTGAAGCGCCTGTGCAGATGTCATCTTGAGTAAGCTGTTCTGCAGCTCTACCGCCGAGGAGGGAACAAATCTGCTCAAGCATAGAGTTTCTTGAAACGTGTCCCTTTTCCTCGGTAGGCACATACATTGTGTAGCCTGCAGCCATGCCGCGAGGAATAATGGAAATCTGATGAACAGGGTCCTGAGTGGGCAGGAAGTAGGAAACAATAGCGTGACCTGCCTCGTGATAGGAGGTTATCATCTTATCCTTATCCTTAATAATACGGGATTTCTTTTCCGTACCCATAACGACCTTAATGGTAGCCTCTTCTATTTCGGGCTGAGTGATAGCCTTAAGTCCATGACGAACTGCAAGAAGCGCGGCTTCATTAAGAAGATTTTCAAGGTCTGCACCTGTAAAGCCTGCGGTGGAAGCCGCAATGGTTTTAAGGTTAACATCAGGTCCTAAAGGCTTTCCGCGTGAATGAACCTTTAAAATTTCTTCTCTACCCTTAATATCGGGGTAGTTAACTGTTATCTGACGGTCAAATCTGCCGGGACGAAGAAGTGCTTTATCAAGGATATCGGGACGGTTAGTTGCCGCCATAACGATTACGCCTTCATTAGCACCGAATCCATCCATCTCAACCAGTAACTGATTAAGAGTTTGCTCTCTTTCATCGTGACCGCCGCCAAGACCTGCACCACGTTGGCGGCCCACAGCGTCGATTTCATCAATAAATATAATAGCGGGAGCATTCTTCTTTGCCTCTTCAAAAAGGTCACGTACACGGGAAGCGCCTACACCAACGAACATTTCAACGAAGTCGGAACCGGAAATGCTGAAGAAGGGCACACCTGCCTCACCTGCAACTGCGCGGGCAAGGAGTGTTTTACCTGTACCGGGAGGGCCCACAAGAAGCACGCCCTTAGGAATTCTGGCACCCAGCTCGTCAAATTTTTTGGGGTCTTTAAGGAAGTCAACGATTTCAACCATTTCTTCCTTTTCCTCGTCTGCACCTGCAACATCGGCAAAGGTGGTCTTGCGGTTGGTATCGCGTTTCGGCTTTGCCTTGCCGAACTGCAGTGACTTGTCTGCGCCCATAGACGCACTCATACGCTTCATAAAGACAAATCCTACAAGAACCATTACCCCGACAAGAAGTAATGTAGGCAGAAGCTGAACTATCCATGCAATGCCGTCTCCGTTTTCATAGTCCATTTTAATCTGTGCATCGGGATGCTGTTTATTATATTCAATAATGTCAACATCCTCATAGAAGATGCCCGGATCGGGAACGGTGTAGTTATGCTCCTTACCGTCTTTTGTAGTGTAATCAAGGTCACCGTTATACAGGTTTAAGTTGTATGACACGACCTCGCCGTTTTGAAACTTACTTATAACGTCGTAATATGTGGTCTTACCTGCAGAATTACTGAAGCGAGACACTGAAACGATAGCAAGAATCAGTATAATCGGGATACCGATATAAAGCAGTAAATTTTTTACTGTTTTATTCATTTCCCCACGTCCTTTCTAATCTCTTGAAAATCTATAAACTTCTTTAAAAAAGGTGTTATTCCCTTTTGCAAATTACCTTTATTACCCTTTCTGTATTTTCATCGGGGCAGACACGCTTATCTACTCCGCCGCCATACACCCAAACAACACCGTTATTATCTGCAATAACGGGGAGAATATCGCGAAGAGATAAATCAATTTCCTCTTCATTCATCCATTTTCGCAGTGGTTTTGAGACTTTTCTGTGGGAAAAGGTAATGCTGTCACCGGGAAGCCTTGTTCTTATTTCAAGTTTCCCCACTATTTTATCACAGTCTATTGCGTTTTTTAATAACAAATTATGAATTTTTCCGTTCTGTTTTATGACTTCTGCGTCACATTCCTCAAGCTCGGTCACAAAACGCGGTAAAAATTCACTATTTTCGAATTTCATAAAGCCGCCGGATACTTTAAGCATTTTACCGCCTGCGAGTTCAAAACGACCGCTTTCATTTTTTGCAATTTTAACCGCACCGCTGACACTGTAGTGTCCGCTAAAGCCGTGCTTTTCAAGAAATAATCCTATCACTCTTGAAGAAATTGCATCGGGCAGAGAAGAAAAGCCCTCAATATTAAGTACACAGTCACAATAGCGCTTTTTAAATTCTGCGAGAGAAATACTTTCCAGAAATTCATTATCACTGTTCAATAAAGAAAGAGTGGTAGCAAATGAAGTTAGCAGTGACGGATTAAGACTTTTCAGCACCGGCACTACCGAGTGTCTTATGCGGTTTCTTGTGAAATCGTCAGACAGATTGGTGGAGTCGGTTACAAAGGGAACCTTATGCTCACTGCAAAAAGCTTCCACCTCTTCCCTGCTGCAATTAAGCAATGGGCGTATAAATTTGCCTCTGCGACACGGTATGCCGCAAAGACCGTTAAGACCCGTAGCGCGGCCGAGTCTGAAAAGTACAGTCTCAAGATTGTCGTCAGCATTGTGGGCAGTAGCAAGAGCGTCGCACTCTGTTTCTTCAAAAACGCCGTAACGCGCCTGTCTTGCGGCAAGCTCAATGCTTTGTTTTTGCTCTCGGGCAATTTTTTCTACATCTATTCTTTCGACTTTAAGAGGAACACCAAGCGCCTTACATTGCTTTCTTACAAAGGCTTCGTCTCTGTCAGATTCCTCACCGCGAAGTAAATGATTAATATGCACTGCGCTGAGCGTAATAGAAAGTTCTTTTCTGAGCATATATAACCCCATAAACAGTGCCATTGAATCAGCGCCGCCCGAAAGGGCAACCGCTATATGCTTCTCATTTTCCTTAAAGGGAAAAGCGCGCAAAATAGAGAGAACATCGCTCATTCGTCAAAACCTGCAGGAGAAGTAAAGCGGGTGTATCTGCCGTCCCAATGAAGCTCAACTGTACCTACCTCACCGTGACGGTTTTTGGCTACGATACATTCAGCCTTATTCGGGTCTCCCTTTTCCTCTCCATCCTTTTTTTCGCCATCGTAATACTTTTCACGGTAAAGGAAAAGTACTATATCCGCATCCTGTTCAATTGAGCCCGAATCACGCAGGTCCGAAAGAGCAGGTCTGTGTGACTGACCTCTGGACTCGGTACCACGGGAAAGCTGAGCGCAGACAATAACCGGCACCATCAATTCCTTAGCCATAATTTTAAGGCTTCGGGTGATTTCCGAAATTTCCTGCACACGGTTGTCGGTGTGATGAGCCGAATGCATAAGGCCCAAGTAGTCCACCACAACCAAATCAATATCGCCTTTTCTTCTGAGCTTTGCCTTCATTTCGGGAACGGTAATGGATGAAGTTTCATCAAAATAGATTTCCGCTTCACTTAAGTGCGCCGCCGCCTGACCGAGTCTTGTCCATTCGTCGGTATCAAGCTGACCTGTACGGAGCTTTTCGCTCTTAATTGCAGCCTCACCCGAAAGCATACGCTGTGCAAGCTGGTCTCTGGTCATCTCAAGAGAGAAGAAAGCAACCTTTTTGCCTGCATTAATTGAAACATTACGGACAATGTTAAGGGCAAATGAGGTTTTACCCATACCGGGACGCGCACCCAGAATAATGAGGTCGGACTTATTAAGTCCCGTAATCATTTTATCAAGTCCCGAAATACCGGTGGGAATACCAACATAGTTGTCCTTTGTGTCAGGATTGTTCATTTTGGCAAGTCGGTCAAAGGTCTCATTTTCAATAACCGACTTAATATGTTCAAGCCCCGATACGCTTCTGCCTTCTCTTATTTCATAAATCCTCTGTTCAGCAGAATCCAGCAGTTTGCCTGCATCCATTAAATTCTCGGTAGCATCGTTAATTATGTTACGGGAAGCAATAATAAGAGCTCTTGCGTAATAACGTTCTCTCACAATAGAAATGTACGTGAGAACATTGGCGCTGGAGGGAACACTCTGCACAAGGTCGGTAAGATAACTCTTTCCGCCCGCTTTCTCGTAAACGCCGTCTTTTTTCAGTTTATCAAGAAGGGTTACAAAATCTATGCGCAGATTGTCATTTGTCATACCCACAAGTGTGCGATAAATTGCCTTGTGCTGAGGAATGTAAAAATACTCCTCTTTGATACGGGTAATAACATCGTTAATACAACTGGGGTCAATCATAATAGAACCCAGAACTGCCTGTTCAGCATCGATATCGTAAGGCAGACCTGCTCCGTCAATATCGAGAATCTGTCTTTCGTCAGCCATTTTTATTCCTCTATTCTTCTACCTTTACGGTAATTTTTGCACTGATACCGGTATAGAGACGAATTTCAGCAGTGTACTCGCCGAAATTTTTAATATCCGCAATATTGGTTTTCTTTTTATCAACGGTAACGCCGAAAACCTTGTTTATTTCGGCTGCTACTTCCTTGGAAGTAACAGCACCGAAAAGTTTTCCCTGAGAGCCGGCTTTTGCCTTGATAACAACGGTTTTGCCGTCAAGCTTATTTGCAAGAGCCTTAGCGGCATCTATCTCCTCCTGCTTATGGTGAGCAGCAGCGGCTTCTCTGTTCTTAAGCTCGGACATAGCCGCGCTGTTCGCTTCTATTGCAAGATTTTTCGGAAAAAGAAAATTACGGGCATAACCGTCGGAAACATTTACAAGTTCGCCTTTTTTGCCCTGTCCTTTAACATCTGCAGTTAAAATAACCTTCATTTTTATCTTCCTTTCTACATTTCCATAACTATCGGTAGTATAATCGGAGCTCTGCCGGTACGCTCTCTGATGAATCTTGCAATACCGTCACGAAGCTTTATTTTCACCGAATTCCAATCCTTAGAGCCTGATATATAGCACTTTTCAAGTATATCGCAGGCGACTTCATTCATATCAGCCATAAGTTCCTCAGATTCTTTCACATAAACAAAACCGCGGGAAAGCACCTCAGGACCCGAAACTACCTCTCCGGTTACCGAGTCGATGGTGACGGCTACTATAATGATTCCGTTATCGGCGAGATGGATTCTGTCTTTCAGAACCACATTACCTACATCGCCTACACCCAGTCCGTCAACAAGAATTCTTCCTGCAGGAACATTTTCCGTAACCTTTATGCCTCGCCCTGATATTTCAATCACATTGCCTATATCGGCAATAATACAGTTCTTCTTGTCTATGCCTATAGCAGTTGCAAGCTCTGCATTGTGAACAAGATGCTTCTGCTCACCGTGTACCGGAATAAAATAACGGGGAGAAGTAATGCTAATCATCAGTTTTAATTCTTCCTGACAAGCGTGGCCCGAAACGTGGACATCGTACATCTTTTCATACACCACATTGGCGCCTCTTCGCATAAGCTCATTGACAACATTGCCTACCGTCTTTTCATTACCCGGAATTGGAGTAGCCGAAATGATTATCATATCCCCGGGAATAAGCTCCAACTGACGGTGCTCGTTAAATGCCATACGGTGAAGAGCCGAAAGAGGCTCTCCCTGGCTTCCAGTAGTAACTATAACAAGCTGCTCGGGGGTATAGCTTTTAATAGAGCCAATATCAATAAGAACATTTTCAGGCAGATGCAAATAGCCCAACTCTGCGGCAATATTGACCACATTTTCCATACTTCTTCCCGAAACGGCAACCTTTCTGCCGCACCTTTCAGCCTGATAGATAATCTGCTGAATTCGGTGAATGTTGGATGAAAAGGTTGCAACGATTATACGGTGCTTCCCTGCCTTTCTGAAGAGAGTGGCAAAGGTATCGCCCACTATTCTTTCGCTGGCAGTAAAGCCCGGACGCTCCGCATTTGTAGACTCGCAAAGAAGAGCAAGAACGCCCTCTTTTCCAAGCTCGGCAAAGCGTGCAATATCAATTACCGTATCATCAACGGGTGTGGTGTCTATTTTAAAGTCACCGGTCTGAATAATGGTTCCGGCGCCGCACTTGATTGCAAGGGCAACAGCATCGGGAATGGAGTGGTTAACATGAATAAGCTCAACCGAGAATTTACCTAAATTAACGGTATCACCGGGTTTTGTCACAAACAGCTTTGCAGAGCTCAGCAGTCCGTGTTCTTTAAGCTTTCCTTCAACAAGACCTAACGTAAGCTTTGTTCCGTAAATGGGAATGTTGAAGTTTTTAAGCAGGTACGGTATCGCGCCTATATGGTCCTCATGACCGTGAGTAAGCACCATACCCTTAATTCTTTCCTTATTTTCCAAAAGATAGGTAAAATCGGGTATGACTATGTCAACGCCGGGAGTAGACTCATCAGGGAAACTGATTCCGCAATCGACGATGAACATATCTCCGTCATATTCATAAAGAGTGATATTCTTTCCTATCTCTCCGATACCGCCCAAAGGAATTATACGTACGGGCTTCTTGTTAGCCGATTCCTTTTTGTGAGAATTATTTACTTCGGCGGTTTGCTTATTAATACCGCTTTTCTTAACGGGCTTCTTTTCAAATATAATTTCAGATTTGCTTTGATACTTTTTCTTTTTACTATCAGAATTCTTCTTGTATCCGGCAGTATTCTTTTTGGTTTTAGCGGCCTTGCCCATTTCCGCTCTGCGGTGCTTCTTTTCCTGCACCGCTTTTTCTTGGCTCATTTAATGTCCTCCTATTAAAAAATTATATATTCAGTCTGTTACACACACCTGTAAAGACTAACTCAGCAACAATATCCCATAATAAAATATAGATATATTTATAATATTATATTTGGCAGGATATGTCAAGCCGATTAAATATATTATTATTATGAACACATAACAAAAAAAATAACCGCGCTCGCGCGCGGTTACCAGTTTATTTTGAAAATTATTATTCAATAACAATGGGGTCAAGAATTATCTTAGCACTTCCATTTTGCTGATAAGCCTCAGCTGTAATCTTTTTAACGATTGCACAATCAAGGGAACTTCCGCCGTTAAGCTCAGACAAAACATCGTTATCCCCTCCGAAGCCTACAACATTTGCTTCGAAGTACTCAGCTATTTTATAGCCATCGTAATCATGGGTAGCTCCAACGTTAAGGCCCTTAATATCCTCAATGGAATTAATAGTCAAATCACTGCCGACTTTAACACATACAACATATGCATCATTGCCGTCCAGTACAAGTTCTCCCTTTTCTTCTCCACCATCGTCAATATCATCATTATTAACAACAGGTGTAGAAGAAGGCTTATCGCCGTCATCTGCTCCGCCGCCGCAGGCAACAAGGCTGAACATCATAAAGATTGCTAAAATTAAAGCTAAAAGTTTTTTCATTTTGGTTTCACCTTTCTTTTTTAAAGTAACTATTCTTTCGAATAACTCTAGAGTAATTATATACTAATACTTTACTTTTTTCAACTGTTTTTAATAATAAGAAATAACCGTGCTTACGCACGGTTATCAATTTGTCATAAAAATAATTATTCAATAACAATGGGATTGAGGGCGTATTCAGCCAATCCTCTGCCCGTATAATTCTCGGCTGCAGATTTTTCAACGATTACGCATTCAACAGAAGTTCCGCTTGCAAGGTCGGAGAAAGCATCATTATCACCGCCGAAGAGAACAACATTTCCTCCGTAGTATCTGGCAATTTTTTCGCCATCAGTATTTCTGGAAGCGCCGACTTTAAGTCCATTAATATCCTTAATGGAATTAATAGTCAAATCACTGCCAACTCTAACACATACAACATACTCATAATGACCGTCAAGCTCCAGTTCCTCTCCACTATCGTCAACATCATCATTATTAACAACAGGTGTAGAAGAAGGCTTATCGCCGTCATCTGCTCCACCTCCGCAGGCAACAAGGCTGAACATCATAAAGATTGCTAAAAGTAAAGATAAAAGTTTTTTCATTTTGGTTTCACCTTTCAAAATATTAAAGTTCATTTTTAATAACTTTATAGCAATTATACACTAAACTATATCTTTTTTCAACTATTTTTATTATATTCTTGCAACACCTGTTTTACGGGCGGCTTCAGCAACCTTTTCAGCAACGGTTTTGCCGATTCTCTCATCAAATGCGAAAGGCATAATATATTCTTCATTAAGCTCTTCATCACTGACTAAAGAAGCAATTGCAAGGGAGGCTGCCATCTGCATTTCCTCGTTTATGTCGCTGGCTCTTACATCAAGTGCGCCACGGAAGATTCCGGGGAATGCCATAACGTTGTTTATCTGGTTGGGGAAGTCGGAACGACCTGTACCCACAACTCTCGCACCTGCCGCCTTAGCAAGGTCGGGCATAATTTCGGGAACAGGGTTTGCCATGGGGAATACAATAGCATCACTGTTCATTGATTTAATCATTTCTTCATTTACAACGCCGGGAGCAGAAACACCGATAAATACGTCAGCGCCCTTCATTGCGTCCTCAAGAGTACCTGTCATTTTTTCTCTGTTGGTCACCTTGCTCATTTCTGCCTGAGCCGGATTAAGCTGGGGATCATCTTCAACGATAATACCGAAGCGGTCAACCATTGTAAGATTCTTAACACCTAACTTTAATAAGTGCTTACCTATAGCAATACCGGCAGAACCTGCACCGTTGATAACACACTTAATCTCACCGATTTCTTTCTTTGTAAGACGCAGAGCGTTAAGCAGTGCGGCGCCAACAACAACGGCTGTACCGTGCTGGTCGTCGTGGAAAACAGGAATATCGCAGATTTCCTTTAATTTCTTCTCAATTTCAAAGCAGCGAGGTGCGGCAATGTCCTCAAGATTGATTCCTCCGAAGGAGCCGGAAATAAGATAAATCGTTCTAACGATTTCGTCAACGTCTTTGCTTCTTACACAAAGAGGGAAAGCGTCAACTCCTGCAAATTCCTTAAAGAGCACACACTTGCCTTCCATAACCGGCATACCTGCCTCAGGTCCGATGTCGCCAAGGCCCAAAACTGCTGTACCGTCGGTAATAACAGCAACCATATTCCATCTTCTGGTTAACTCAAAGGACTTGTTATAGTCCTTGTTGATAGCAAGGCAGGGCTCAGCTACACCGGGGGTGTAGGCAATAGAAAGCTGCTCCTTGTTTGTAACGGGAGTACGGGAAACTACTTCGAGCTTACCTTTCCATTCATAATGCTGTTTTAATGCTTTTTCTTTAATATCCATTTTTATCACCTTTATTTATATGAACTCTCAGCAGCGTCCTCAAACTTGACATCGCCAAGGTAATTTACAGGATTAAGACCTACATATTCACACATATCAAACATTTCTTTTACAGTATTGATATTAACGTCAATTCCGTTTTCCAGTCTGTCTGCCTTTGCAATGATTTCCTTTTCGCCATGGGTATAAATTCTTGTCTGACCCTCTGACTTGGGAGACTCGCGGAGCTCTCTGAGGAAGGTAGAAAGATGCTCTTTAATTTCAGCAGGATCGCCGAACACCTTGGGGTCAATAGTAATAAAGCCATGACAGGTGCCGCCCTTTCCGCCTATATGGGTGTGATTAGAAGTAAGACCCATAGAAAGTATAGAGCAGAAAATCTCACAGAACATACCGTAGCCGTAACCTTTGTGACTGCCGGTCTGCTCGGTTTCGCCGCCAAGAGGCATAATTCCGCCGCCGTTCTTTGCAACGATGTTTTTAAGTACATCGGAAGCATCATTAGAGCCTTTTCCGGTTGCATCCAAAGCCCAACCGTCAGGCAGAGGTTTGCCCAGCTTATTGTAGATTTCAAGCTTACCACGGGTCACAACAGTGGTGGAAGCATCAAAGAAGAAATCATAAGGCTCTGCGGGCATAGAAATAGCAATGGGGTTACTGCCAAGCATAGCAAGTCTGCCGAAGGTGGGCACCATTATCGCCTCACTGTTGGTCATAGCCATTCCGAGAAGACCTGCATCACAGGCCATTTTTGCATAATATCCTGCAATACCGAAGTGGTTGGAATTACGCACGGTTACAATAGCCATACCGACTTTCTTTGCCTTTTCAATAGCAAGACTCATAGCCTTATGTGAAATAAGCTGACCCATACCGTCGTTGCCCTCAATTACGGCAGAAACGGGAGTCTCATAAACAACCTCAGGCTTTGCATCAATTTTAATAAGACCCTTCTCAATTCCCTTGTGATAACGGGCAAGTCTCTGCATACCGTGAGACTCAATTCCGTAAAGGTCGGAAAGGAGAAGAACGTCGGTAATAATGCGGCTTTCTTCCTCTTTAAAACCGAATTTGTTGAAACAGTCTATACAGAATTTTTCAAGTTCTTTGTAGCTGTATCTTATGTAGTTTGACATAATTGGTCACCTCTCGAAAAATCATTCTTATCTATTATAGCACCAAAAGAAAAATTTTTCCACATATAAATTATATAAAATTTACATATTTTTTAGTTGATTTTGCCAATATTTTTGCTTGCTATAATTTATTTAATATGATAAAATGTGTCACGGTGATATTATAATTATGTTCAGTGTAATTTTTGATATGGACGGTACACTTCTTGATACCCAGAGAATATGTATCCCTGCCTGGGAATATGCAGGAAACCTTCAAGGATTTAAAAATGTAGGCGACTGTATTTTTAATGTTTGCGGAATGAACGAAAAAGGCTGGACAAACTTTATAGAGACCCGCTATCCTACCCTGGATACTGTGTCCTTCAAACGGGATATGCGTGATTATATAATAAAAAACGGCAAGGTGGTTTTCCGAAAAGGCGCCAAAGAGCTTCTTGAGTTTTTAAAACAAAATAATATTAAAATGGCTATAGCTTCAGGCTCATCAAAGGAAAGCATCAACCACCATCTAAGAGAAGTAGGTGCAACCCACTATTTTGATGCCCTAGTAGGCGGTAAAGATATAGAAAACGGCAAGCCAGCCCCCGACATTTTTCTTCTTGCCGCCAAATTAATCGGCGCAGACCCTAAAGATTGCTTTATTTTCGAAGACTCCGAAAACGGAATAAAAGCAGGTAATACCGCAGGAATGAAGTGCATCGGCTTCCCCGATATAGTACTCTTTAAGGAAGAAACCAAAAAGCTCCTTTTTGCAGAAATAAGTGACCTCTCAGAGGCGATAAAAATTTTTAAAGAGTATTTATAAAAACATATAACAAAAGACGGCTATCAGCCGTCTTTTTTGTTGCGATATATTGCTTCGCAATGCGATATTTTTGCCTTACAGCAAAAGCGATATATTCACCTTTCGGTAAATTCGATATGATATAAATCCCTTTCACGCCCACAGGACATATCGAGTGTACAACACATATCGCATTTTGTATATCTCGCTTACAGCGAGATATGCAAAACATATTGCAAATCCCGAAAGGGATTTATATCGCTGCAAAATATCTATTCAGATATTTTGCATTGTGTTCCGTCGTGCTTGATTTCGTAACCTTCCTTTAAAATCAAATCCTCTATAAACACAAATTCGTACCCCTGCTCTTTTAGGGTTTTAAGTATTGTGGGAAGCGCCGCCGGAGTGTGGTCGGCATCGTTATGGAACAGCACAATACTGCCCGGCTCAACCTTGCTGATTACCCTTTCGGCAATGTTTTCGGGAGTTGCCGAATCTTTCCAGTCAAGAGAGTCAACATCCCACTGGATGCAGTACATTCCCGCCTGTTCTACCGCTTCGATAACATGATTATCATAGTCTCCGTAAGGCGGGCGAATAAGAGTAGGTGTTCTGCCGGTGACAGAGGCGATTTTTTGGTTACAGCTACTAAGTTCATTTGATATCTGTTCGTTTGACAGCTTTGACATATAAGGGTGAGTATTGGAATGGTTTTCCACCCTGTGTCCGGCGTCGCTCAGTTGTTTTACCGACTCGGGATATTTATCTACCCATGCGCCCACTACAAAAAAGGTTGCAGGAACATTATAACTACTTAGTATACTGATAAGCTGTTCTGTATCGTCATTTCCCCACGCCGCGTCAAAGGATATTGCAATCTTTTTTTCCTGTGTTTCAACACAATAAATAGGTAGTTTTCTGTCATTACCAGCAAAGGCTGACAGCGTTCCCACAATACACACCGTCAGCGCCAGAACAAGGGCGCAGGAAAGCATAATCTGCCGTTTTGTTATAACTAAACATTTCATAAAAAATTCCGCCTTTCATAACCATTTGTATGAAAGGCGGATTAAATTTATGATGTTATATTAGTTACATTCTGCCTCAAGAGGACCTGCAAGGTCTTTAAGGAAGAAGAGCTTACCGGGAATAGTGGGAATATAGGTGGAGGTAATCCAGGGAGTCTTCTCGTGACGGAGAGTCATCCATAAAGACATACCCTGCCACTGCATTCCTCTGCCCAGAGTTCCGTCAGCGCCGCCGATAGCGTAGTCAGCCTTAAGGAAGAGGCCGGGGCCGATGGTGTTAGCTCTGCAAGGAACAAGAGTAGTTCTGGACTTGAAGCTGGTGAGCGCATTCTGCTCAACGGTGAGAGGATGAATCTTAGCACCGATTCTGTAGGGAGCATTTTCCCATTCTGCGGCAGTAGTGTAATCAGCAGCAAAGGTGGGCTCCCAGAAAGCGATATGGCACATTCTGCCTATACCGTAAACGAGAACAAGCTTTGCGCCCTCTGCCTTTAATGCGGCAATTTTTTCGGGATATGTAGGAAGATTATCTTTAGTAGCAAAGTTTCTCTGATTCTCAGGAACGGTAAGCTCACCAAGAGGATTAAAGAGAGCCTGCTCCATAGCATACTTGAAAGAGCCGGTGTTGTCAGCGGGAAGAGTATTTCCGTCGCCGTCAGCCCATTCATCCATATTGAAGGTATAAACATGCTCGCAGGAAATCTTCCAAGCGTTGATGAAGTAAACAACCCATTTATACATACCCATAGGGCCTACGGGGAGGATAAATGCAAGCTTTTCATTTCTTTCCTTAGCAAGTTTAATCTGCATTGCAATTTCATGGCCCATGTAAACCTCAAATTCACCTAAGTTGTCGCACTTAATAGGTGTGAAGTTATCGTTCCAATGAGCCTGATGCTCGGTAATAGACTCGGGAGCGCCGATACAAGCATCAATCTTTTCAAAATCCCATCCTGCAGGATAGAAGCCTTCGAGGGCAGAGCCCTTCACTGTTGAATTAAAATCCATTTTATATCTCTCCTTTTAATTTTTTATGGTAACAAACGCTTAGTTGTGCCGCGAGAACCTGCAATAAGTCTTCTATAGCCTTCTGCATATTTAACGCCGCACTGCATACCGCGCATATTTGAATAAACACGGGTAGTTTCAAGAACATCTATACCGTCATGGTCTCTAAGCCATACAAGCTGACTTTCGTGACAGGCAAGCATTTCGAGCTTAGTCTCAATTTCATCAGTTATATCAACAAACTCATAAGGTTCGCAGTTAACATAGTCAGAGTTGTCCATATAGTAAACAGGAGTTACAGCACAAGCCTCGCCCAGGTCAGGTCTGTAGTGAGGAACGCTTGCAGCAAAGGAAGCCTTGAAAACAAGCTTTGACACCTCTACATGGTCGGACATATAGTCGTCCTCTGCATGGGTAATGATGAAATCAGGCTTAGCTTCACGGATAACCTTAACAAGGTCGTCGTGCTGTTTCTTGTCATTTGAATCAACACAAAGGTCACCAATATTAAGAGTAACCGTTTTAAAGCCTGCTATATCCCCTGCTTTTTTTGCTTCTGCAACACGGATTTTACCAAGCTCCTCGGGCTCAATTACGACATGACCCATATTACCGTTGGCAACATGACAAACCGTAACATTGTCACCGCGCTTTTTACAGCGAAGTAATGTTCCGGCGCAATGAATTTCCATATCGTCAGGATGGCAGGAAATTGCTAATACATTCATTTAAAAACCTCCAAACATATTGACTTATATTTAATTTTATGTTAACAT
The DNA here is from genome assembly GCA_045614505.1 of Acutalibacteraceae bacterium. Classification (GTDB taxonomy): domain Bacteria; phylum Bacillota; class Clostridia; order Oscillospirales; family Acutalibacteraceae; genus SIG607. The sequence continues at coordinate 17,033 of JAZLDA010000092.1, forward strand.
TACAGTACAATTTTTTCAATACACTAATATAAATTATCAGTACACTTTTGTAAAGGAGTGTCCACATGGAACCGAGATACGGAAAAAATTCTATTAATTGCTTAATAGATGTAAAACAGATAATGTCAATACATTATTTTGAGTTTAAGTCTTCCTATAATTTTTCAAGCGAGATACACAATTACTGGGAACTGCTTTATATTGATAAGGGTTCTGCCATTGTTACAGCCGACGGCCACAGCATTACCCTATCCCAAGGCGAGGTGCTTTTTCACAAACCGGGAGAGAGACATTCCATAGCTTCCGTTCCCGATGACCCACCCACCGTATTTATAATAACCTTTTACTGTCCATCAAAGGATATGAAATTTTTCAACAACCGCCGCATGAACGTACCCACACCCCTGCGTAAATACATAGCCGAAATCATTTCCGACGGGCAGGAGGCTTATCACCTTGAGAATGACAGTCCTAATGAAGCAGAACTCCAAAAGCGCGAAGATGGTTATTTTGGTAGCGAACAGCTTATTAAGCTTAATCTTGAAATGTTTTTACTGAAACTTATTAGGTCTACAATACTCCCCAAAACAGATGACGAGGTTTCAAAAAATTACGGTAAACTGACAAACGCTATTATTGATATACTTAAAAACAATGTTTACGGAAAGATAACTGTTGATGCCATAAGCAAGGAGCTCGGTTTCAGTCGCACACATATTTCTTCCGTTTTTAAAGCGGACTGTTCAAAGACTATTACAGAATATCTGACCGACCTTAAAATCAGCGAAGCAAAATATCTTATCAGAAAGGATATTTACACCATTTCACAAATTTCCGATTTTCTTTGTTACGATAATCCTCACTATTTTTGCAGGGTGTTTAAGAAAGAAACAAAAATGACCCCCAAGCAATACAGTAAATCGGTTTCCTACCCTGACGAATTTCTATGAGTAAAATAAAAACAGTTCAGAAAAATTCTGAACTGTTTTGTGTTTTTATTAAGCTTTACCCTTAGAACCGAAAAGTTCCATTTTGCGGATAACGGCTTTCTTAATTTCCTCTACCTTCATATTGCGGATTTCAAGATATCCCTTATCCTCTGCAATACCCTTCTTCATTGCTTCTGCACCGGCAACGCAAAGGTCGGTAAAGATGTTAACCTTGGCAATACCGCCAGCAATAGTGTTTCTGAAGTCGTCATCGGTAAGACCGGAGCCGCCGTGAAGCACCAAAGGAGTATCACAAGCTTCGCGAATCTTTTTAAGTCTTTCAATATCAAGCTTAGGTTTGGTCTTATATACACCGTGAGCTGTACCTATTGCAACTGCAAGAGCATCAACTCCGGTTGCCTTTACGAACTCAACTGCTTCTTCGGGGGTGGTGTACATATCATCCTCAACACCGTCACCGTCAATTGCGTTACCTACATGACCGATTTCGCCCTCAACAGATGCTCCGAAGGAATGAGCAATTTTAACCATTTCAGCAGTATTCTCGATATTTTTATCGCTATCCCCTGCAGAACCGTCAAACATAATACTGGAGAAGCCCAGCTTTAATGCCTCAATACAACGGTCAAAGGTAAGACCGTGGTCATAGTGAAGAACTACAGGAACGCTTGCTCTCTCTGCCAAAGCGCGAAGTGAGGGAGCTAAAAGCTTTAATTCACCGAAGGGGAGAAGAATTTCGGCAGTACCGATAACAACGGGAGACTGCATCTCCTCTGCTGCTTCAATTACAGCCTGTGCCATATCGGTGTCGGTGGTGTTGAAAAGACCTACACCATAGTGTTCTGCCTGAGCTTTTTTAAGTACATCGTTTAAATTTACTAACATAATCTTATCTCTTTTCTGCCGTATTTATCGGCTAATTTTATTATTTCCTCTTTCGGAAGCATTCCGTCTATGGAATTCTCCGAAAACAGGTTACTTGCGGCTGCAGCAGAAGCGAACTCAAGAAGTTCTTTATCACTGTAACCGTTGTAGATAGCATAAAGTGAACCTGCACAGAATGCATCATCCGCACCAACACTGCCCTTGATTACATCTTTCGGAATATTAAGAGAAGGCACTGCTGTAAATGTCTTGGTTGCAACATCATAACTAAATCCTGCTTCCTTGCAGTGTATAACTATTTTTTCCTGCACACCCGCCTCTGCCATTAACTCCATAGTTTTACGGATATTCTCTACACAAAGGCTGCCGTCCTCATTATAAGGAGCAATATCAAACAGCGTTGTACTTTCTATTTCATTCATAATAGCGAAGTTACAGTATTTAAGCGCAGGAAGAATGGTCCCCTTATAGTCAGCACTGGAATCACTTACAACATCCACAGAGGTTTTAATACCTGCTTTTTGAACTTCACACAAAAAGCGTGCCATAACAGTGCCATACTCATCATCCTTTTTATCAAACATATCAAGGAGAAGAATATATCCTGCGTGAAGTATTGAACAGTCAAGAGCACTGATATCAATATCGGCAGGAGAAAACTGAGCGTTGGCTCCTCTTGCATGGAAGAAAGTGCGTTCACCCGACGGCATACTCATTACATCACTAAAGCTTGTGGGTTTATCCTCTGACACAACAACTGCATCGTGCTCAATGCCATATTCATCAAACTTAGCCATAACATATTTGCCGCTGTCATCATTACCGATTTTTCCTATTGCCGAAACCTTCATATTGCTGTCTATTTTCTTAATGTCAATACCGGTATTGGGGACACAGCCGCCCACAGCCATACTAACATCCTTTATATTAGCCAGCATACCAATTTCGGGATAGCAGTCAACGGTTTTAACTACGTCGGTAAGTATATTACCTACCAAAGTAATTCCTTTTCGATTATTATCCATTATAATTCACCTCATTTTACAAGATAATTTTATCACCGACAGCCTTTTCAAACAATGCACAAATGTACTAAATTAGTACACATTTAAAAAATATTACTGTACGGTCATTGACAGTAGCTTTTTTGTAATGTAAAATATTCACATAGATTATAAGTTAAGGAGCGAAACAAATGAAATACTATGTAGGACATCCTCTGCAAAACCGAGGCGCAGAGCAGTATACACTTAAAGGCGGCAAGGGCGAGGGTATGAACTTTATTTATGCCAGAAACGGCTTGGGCCTTGAAATTTGGATAAGCACAGACCGTTGCGCAGACGTTGCCCGTGTCACATTTAATGGCAAAAATATGAGCTATATGTCACCCTGCGGAAATGTAGCCCCCGCTTATTACGACAGAACAGGGTTAAACTTCCTAAAGTCCTTCACTGCAGGCTTTTTTACTACCTGTGGCTTCGATGGTGCAGGCGGACCCTGTGTTGATAACGGCGAAGAAATAGGACTCCACGGCAGAATCGGCAACACTCCTGCTTTTCTTGACGCAATTGAAGAATCCGAGGATGCACTTAGAATCACCTTTACGGTTAGAGACTGCACCATCTTCGGCAGAAAATTTGTACTTAAGCGCACCTATACCCTTTCTTATACCGAAAATTCATTTAAACTCAACGACAGTATAACTAATCTTGGCGATAACAGCGAGCCTTTTTGTCTTTTATACCACTGCAATATGGGTTATCCTCTCCTCAGCGAGAACAGTATTGTTCGCTTCCCCAACACTAAAATATGGGCAAACGGACAGGAAGCAAAGGATAATATTGACACTGCCCTCATTATGGAAAAGCCTCAGGCAAACTATAATGAGCGTTGCTATTTCTTCGATGCTGTAACAGATGAAAACGGATATGTAAATAACGGTATATTCAATCCCGATATTGATGCAGGTTTAATAATGAACTATAAAAAAGAACAACTCCCGTGTCTGACCGAATGGAAAATGATGGGCAAATATGATTATGTGCTGGGCATTGAGCCGGGCAATGTCTGCCCCTCCCCCCGAAACAAAATGAGAGAAGACGGACTTCTCCCCTTCCTTGCTTCCGAGGAAAATTATACCGCCGAAATCACTTTCTCGTTCACAAGCGACCTTAACGAATTTAATGCAAAGTTCTAAATCACAAAAAGCGGACATTACAAAATGTCCGCTTTTTTATATTCTTCAATAAGTTTTTTTGAATGAAAAGTGCCTTTTATAATAGCGCAGAGTTTTTTGAATTTTTGCTTTTCGAAAAATACCTTTAGTACAAACCATCGGATATATGTGCGCCTTTCCTGCTTCATATCAATGAAGTCCTTGTGCTTATACATATAGTAAAGTATGTTTCTCGCATAGTAATAAGTACGAAGCGGTGAGTGGTTATAGGTATAAAAAGGCTTTTTAAGCTTTTCTATACCGAAAAGTTTTCCAAAGAAAACAAAAAATTCAACTTCCTTTGCTTTTCCTAAGCGGTGGTGAAGAATTGCTCTGTTAACCCGCACTACTTTTTTGCCCGCCTTTAAAACACGGGTACAATAGTCAAAGTCAACGCAATCTATAAACATTGCTTCATCAAACCCACCGATTTCTTCCCAGACCTTAAGATTCGTAAGACAGCCGGAGGTATTGCATCTTGTTATTTCTTCAAAGGCACAATCTTTTTCCTTTTGTTCGTCTGCTTCAAAATCATCTTTTATACT
>JAZLDA010000093.1:0-2781 GCA_045614505.1 Acutalibacteraceae bacterium
GGACTTATGTTTATAATTGCCGCCGTTCTTGTTTATATGTTGGTTTACACTCCGTTAAAGAACGGTACCGACGTCATTCAATACATCAGTCAGGTACTGAATATTTAAAATGCAGAGGTTTATGTTATGGCAGAGCAATTAGCGGAATTTCTCAAAGATAAAATACCTGCTGAATTGGCAATTTTTGTAATTTCATTATTACCGATTCTGGAACTGCGCGGAGGAATGGTTGCCGCCGCAGTTTTAGGTGTTGATTTTTGGCTGGCATTCCCTATATGTGTAATAGGCAATCTGCTTCCCATTCCTTTTGAGCTAATATTTATACGCCGAATACTGAATTGGCTTAAAAAAACAAAGCTGTTCAGCAAAATGGCGATAAAGCTGGAGGAAAAAGCGCAGAAAAAGGCAAATGACAAGGCTATATTAAAATATAAGCACTGGGGACTGTTCCTATTTGTTGCTATACCGCTACCCGGCACCGGAGCCTGGACCGGCGGTCTTGTTGCCGATATTCTTGATTTGCGTATAAAAAAAGCGCTGCCCTTAATCACCTTAGGAGTTATAACAGCAGGAATTATAATGGCGATTATAGCCTATGTTATTCCGTATTTAATCACTCTTATATAATAAAAAAGCCGAAGCATAAGCTTCGGCTTTTAAATTTTACTGAGCGTTATTGGAGCCAACGGTAATGGCGGTAGTATAGTATCTGCCCGAACGGTAGTACTTAACAGAAACGGTATCACCCGGCTGACACTGTGCAATGAGATTATTCAGCGCTTCAAAGTTATCTACCTTTGAGGAACCGAATTCGGTAATAATATCACCGCTCTTTATTCCCGCAATAGCTGCAGGTCCGCCTTCTACTACATTTTTGACAACCGCACCCGCAGGGTATCCGTATTCGGTAAGTCTGTCCGTGGTCCAGGTATCACTGAAGGAAACACCGATATAGGGGTCAGGAGTGGATTCCTTATCAATCACCTTGTTGCAAACCTCAACAACCTTATCAGCAGGAATAGCAAAGCCCATACCGTTTGGATTGTCGGAAACTATTTTGGAACTGGGAATACCTATCAGCTGTCCCTTTATATTAACAAGCGCACCGCCTGTAAAGGTTGAGTTTACTATAGCATCGGTCTGAATCAAAGAAAGGGCAGTTTCATTTGAGGCTGAGTTCTCCACAGTACGGTTTACACCGCTGATTATTCCGTAGGTAACGGTGTCCATATAGTCTATTCCTCCGGGAGAGCCTATTGCCGCAACATACTGTCCCACAGCAAGACCTTTTACTTCACCCATTTCAACAGGAACAAGACCCTCCGCCTCAACCTTCAGAACAGCCAGGTCATAGGAAATATTATATCCAACTATACTTGCCTCAACGGGATTGTCCCTGTCAAAGGAAAAGAAGACCTCTATGTTAACATTTGCATTTTCGGTTGCTTTCTGAATCACCGAATAGTTGGTTATAATATATCCGTCCTGTGAATATATAACACCGCTTCCCTCGCCTGCAGGCTCACTGCTTCCGCCGAAGAAATCGTCCACTGCGGCAGAGGTGCGGACAAATACAACACTGGGAGAAACCTTTTTTGCAACCGCTTCAATATTCGAATTAGAACTTTCATCCACCGAAATGGTAACATTGGTGGGGTTTTGATTAACTATTCCGCTCTGCTCGGCTTCAGGTATTCTTGATATAAGATACCTTGCGGAAATAAAACCGCCCGAAAGACCTATAATAAGTGAAAGCAGAGAGCTAATTAAAACAACCGCTATACCATTATTTCCTGATAATGCAGTTTTTCCGTTCTCGGCTTCCTTTTTCTCGATATTATTTTCGTCCATGGAGTTTTCTCCTTTATACATTCACTTCATCAGGCTCGCTTTTTCTTTTTCTTACATCCTTAATAACGGTAATAAGAATATAAACAGCTACACCGAATACTAAAACCGCAAGGGCGGCAACGCCTATGACAGACCAAATGCTGACATTCTGCGGAACATCATTTTCGATATATGTAATACCGGAAACAATTTTTCTAATACGCTCTGCATTGCCGTCAGATATGCCCTTCGCCATAGTAAAGGTTATGACATAAAGCTGTCCCTGCTTTACAGTGATATACTGTGACACCACTGCCGAATTCTCACTGTCGTCACTTGGGTATTGACTCACAATATAAGGCACCTCGCCGAGAGTTTCTATGTTATATGAAACAAACTTCATACTGTCGGCAAAATGTTTTATATCGGTTTCTTTTATATTTTTGAAATCTTTAATACCCTTTGAAAAATCGGTTTCCTCAGAAGTAATTTCAAAAACAAATTCATTATTGTTGTCTACACCGAAAAGGCGTATGTAATTATCGGTAAGATACTTTTTAAACTCTTCCGCTTCCATTCCTAAAACTTCGCCGGTTATACTTTCATAATGATAAAGTGTAACACCCTCAGTATATCCAAGGGAAAAAACATGTTCTTCAAGAGCACAAACTGGAACAGCAAAGATAATTAAGGCAAGAAGGCAAGCAATAATTCTTTTCATAGTTATATACCGTTTTGCTTCTTTGCGGCAGTAACGGTATTACACATAAGCATAGCTCTTGTCATAGGACCTACACCGCCGGGCACGGGAGTAATCATAGAAGCGATTTTTTCTGCTTCACTGTAATCAACATCACCGCAAAGCTTGCCGTCCTCTCCCCTGTTAATGCCCACATCAATAACAACAGCGCCGGGCTTTATCATATCCTTTGTAACAAAGCCTGCTCTGCC
>JAZLDA010000094.1:0-12253 GCA_045614505.1 Acutalibacteraceae bacterium
GGTATAGCCTACAGCGACAAAAACGAGAGCTTTGCTTTTCCCGCCACGGTAATAACAGAATATAGCGCCGAAAGACTGGCAGAAAAAATCTGTGAGGAAGCAAAAAAGCTGGGCGCCGAGCTTATTGTGGTGGGGCTTCCCCGCCGCACCGACGGCAGTCTCGGTGACAGCGCTGAAGAATGTATTGCCTTGGGCGAAAAAATTAAAGAGCTCAGCGGCATAAAGGTAGAAATGTATGATGAGCGGTTTACCACCGTTTCGGCTCACGCCGCCCTGAACGTCACCGACACGAGAGGCAAAAAGCGAAAAGCCGTAATCGATGCCGTCGCCGCAACTATGATTTTAGAAGACTTCCTGGCATTCAGAAAAAACCAAAAATGAGGAGCAATAAGAAAGCTGATGTTGAAATTCTCAACATCAGCTTTCTTTTTAATCATCTATCAGTCGCATGTGTGCTTCCTTTGTTATTGGGTCTACACTCGCATAAACCTCTAAAAAGCATTTATCACAAAGCTCACCCACTCCGCAAATAAAGTTTTTGCGAAGATTTACAGGAGTATTTATGGGAACAAGGGTTTCTTTATGGCACACAACACACTGTTCATATTTAATTTTCCTGTGTAGTGCTGTCATTTCACATCCCTCTGTACTTCCTCTCGGCAACAAGGAGAGGTACACAGGCGCTTCCGCTAAGTAAGGCAAGAAGCAGCCACCAATAAACCTTGTTATCTCCCGTGTCAGGCACCGAGGGTTTATCCATATCACATATATTCTCAAAGCTAAGCTTAATTTCCTCGGTTTCCTCGGAATTAACAGTTAAATCCGCTTTGAGCTTGTTTTCCTCTTCAGTGCTAATTGTTATAGCAAGAGTGTAAACATAGGTGTCATAGGTAACTCCTTTTTCGCCGCCGTTCTTTTCGTAAACCTTATATTCAAGGGTATCGCCTATATCACTTTCGGTGACGGTAATATCAGTCACGGCAACGCCGTCTTTGTCGGACTTAAAGGACTTTTTGTTGCCGAACTTATCTTCAAGAATAAATTCAAAGTCCTCGGCACTGCGCTTATAAGCGCCCTTGTTGACAACAGTTTTATTTACGGTAATAGGGACGGTGATGTCATTATAAGCAACAGGAGGTTTGAATGTGTTGCTGAACACAACATCAACGGCAAAACCGGTGTCGGTGGACACAGTCGCTGCATTTTGTGCCGACTCAACGTTGCCGATTTCAAGCCTACCGTCCATATCCCTGTCTGTAACCTTTACAGTAAATGTATTTACGGTTTTATCGTAATCCATATTCTCAAGATTACCCATTACCTCGGTCATACGGAACTTATAATCTCCCGCTTTACTGAAGGTAAGGTTTTTAATATATTTTGTGAAGTCGAATTTATTAAATTCTTTTTTACCTTCGACATAGATAACACTTTCTTTTCCAAGCTCTTGCCATTTGCCGTCAACATTCTGCTCTAACAGGAAGAAAAAGCTGTCCCCCTCCTGCCAGTCTCTGCCGGAAAGCTCCTTTCTGCCCGTCACTGTTATATTATCAGCACGAACTGCCTCTGGAGCATAAACATTAACAAATTCGACCTCGGCCACGGCGCCTTCTGAAATAACGACCTCTTTAACACTTTCGCCGTTTTTTACAGAAAAGCCCGGGGCGTTATTGTCGATTTCAGTGACCGTCACCCTTGTGTCGGAGTCAATACCCTCAATGGTAACCCACTGATGGGGCTTCACCGAAAGGGTTAGCGCGCCGCTCTCGTCGGCTTTAACCTCTCCGGCAGTGGTTTCAAGGGTGGTATTTGCATAAAGACTGCCAAGTTCCACCTTGAAATCAAAGGAAATATTTTCGGGAATTATATAACCGTCCTCAAAGGGATGCTCAACAGTCTTTGAAATTGTCAGACTATTGACAATTTTCTCAAATGGTTTAAAATAGTTTATAAGTGTGTCGGTTTTAGCAACCACGAAACCGAAGGTGGTATTTACCGTAGAAGTTATAAGAAGTATAAACGAAATAATAAGCAATAATCTTCTGATTATCTTCTGTTTAAACAAATTCCCTGCCTCCTATTTCGTTTTGTACTTAACAAAGGGCAGCAGTGAGAGCCACAGACGGCGCCTGCATTGCACAAAATACCGTCTTTCTCTTCTGCCGCTTCTCTCGATTTCCTCGTTTAAATATTTTAGCTCGCTTTTAAAATCCTTCGCCCAAAGGCAAAATTTAAAAAGCAACGCAAATAATACTATCCCGACAAAAATACTAAGAGTATTATTATAGCTTGGTTTTCCATTTTCTGTTTTTAAAAGGGGTCCGCCCACCCACCGAAGGGGACGGGAGCGCTGAAAAAATTACTTGTTGTTATAAATAACTGTTACACCGTCAAAAGCATTAATGCCGTAGTAGCAGTAACGATGATCTGCGGGACCGCCAAACAACTGGTCGAAGGCAATAAGCTTATGATGTGCCTCACCGTCGTTGTGTACGTGATTATCGTCTACAACAGTGTTGCCGTTCGCATCGGTAGGATGGCCGTAGCGAACATTGGAGTATGCGTCAACACTAACACCTGCCTGAACACGAACATAAGGATAATCGGTACCGGCAAATTCGCAGTAGGTATAATTTGCCCAATCACCGTAAATAACGGTTACGTTCTTACAGGTGACATTATTGGGAGTAGCAACGGTTTGCACTTCACCATTTGTTATTGTCTGAGGCACTCTGCCAATGAGCATACCGCTGTTACGGTAGTTATACCACTGGTAAGCGGAAACTACGTCATTAGTAGCATCAATACGGCATGCAACGGTGCAATCCTCAAAATGATAATTGCCACTCGTGCCTATTCCACCAATAATACCGCCATTTGCATTACCAAAGTCGCCCCACTGGGAACCAACAATGGTGGAAGCATCCATATTAATATTCTTGTAGGTGTGGTTACCGGATGCCCAACCAACGACACCACCGGCATAGTACTGGTAGTCATTGACATGAGAATTCTTCACAGTGATGTTATCAAAGGTGCATTCGCCATATGCTGCTGCGGCAACAACACCGCATATTGCAGATTCGCCCGAAATTTCTGCGCCATCAAAATTAAGGTTCTTTATGGCAGCATCTTCAACCATGCCAAACAATCCCAAGCCTAAATCACCATAGTAATAGCCGTTATTAAGTGCCCAGGTGTTTTGATACATATTGGAAATTGTATGTCCCTGACCATCAAAGGTGCCCTTAAATGCTGTATCGTTGCGATAAGAACCTATGGGATCAAAGCAAGTGGGATCGGTTGCACTATCTGCCAGATGATACAGATCTAGGTCTATATCTAACTTAATGGTTTTGCCAGCAAAGGTGTTTCCACCGTCAACAAGCTCAGCAAGACCTGCAAGCTGTTCTGCAGTTGTCAGTTCGAATTCGCCAGCTTCTTCGTTGTACCAAGTGGTATCGGCAGTGCCGTCCCATTCATCGGTAAATTTATACTCAGGATAGTCACCGTCGTTTACGCCATCTGCATATTCTGCTCTGAGGATAGAGAAGGCATTCTTTGCAATTTCTACCTTAGAATCGGTTCTGAGATTACCTACTGCATCCTTAGCACTTTCCATATTGTCAGCCTGAATAGCAGAAGCCTTAATGTCAATCTTCATTTCATTGAACATACTAAGCTGCTCTGCATTAAAGGAAGCAGGAACATTAAAGCCCTTAAAGAGGGTTACACTCTGGTCCTTTTCAAGAAGCATATAGTAGGTATAACGAAGCTGATAATCGTCCATACCTGTGGTGTAGTAACCGTCATAAGGAATAATAGTATCTTCATCCTTGAACCAGTTACCGCTATACTGCTGCCAGTACTCATGAATGGTCTTTACAGAGTCAACCTGCATAACACCCTCGGGCATATCGTCGCCTGTAATAGTAAGGCGCATACCGGTATCATTGCCGTTTGCATCCTTTTTGGTGTAATTCAAGCCGAAACCATCGAATATGTAATCATAAATAGCCTGCACTTCAGGAGTATCCTTACCGTATTTTCCCTCGTAAACCTCATCAATAGCCTTATTGATAAGAAGAGCGTTGTTGAAGGTTACTTCAACTGCAACATAAGCAGGTCTGCTGCCTGTGTTCTTAACAGATACTTCCTTTTTGAGGTAGTCACCGGGCATTACGCCGCTGTAGGTAGCGCCGTCTGCGTTTTCCTCAACGCTTCCTGCGCCGTGAACAGCTACTTCCTCGTTAAGCTCAATTGCGATATCACCTACGGTGAAAATATTACTCTTGTTCTGGGGGTCAACTGTTAAGTAAGCGACAGTGCCGCCGATTGCAAGGGCTGCAACGAGAGCAAGAGAAACAACCATTACAAGCGTCTTTTTGATGTTTTTCATTTGCTTATTTCCTTTCAAAATTTATTCGTCTCCATCTTCCCCGCTGTATGGGAGCGAGGAAGACAGATGACTATTAACCGTTGGCACAAAAGGGGAACTTTGCGTAATATACATCTATTTAATAGCCGACTCCAAATCGCAATTGGTGAGAGTTGTATCATTGTAGGGGCAATAAAAAGTGTAAGAGTATCCGCCTGTGTAATGGGCTCAACCGTTAATAACAGAATTAGCAGCGACTATTTGTTAATAGTCAGAAATTTATAACAGATTACTTAACTGAAGCGTTTGCAATATTGCCTGTTACAAGGATAGCAAGATTATCTGCAGTAAGCGGAACACCACCAATGGTGCAGTTCTCAAATGTTACAGTAGCTCTTGCATCAAGCTCAAAGCCTTCTGCAAAGTCACAGCCTATAAATGTAGTGGGAGCATAAGGACGGCAGTATGCATAGCCATTGCCTTCACCGAAGTAACAATCCACAAATTCTGCATTACCAAGAGTTTTAGCGTAACTGGTCCAGCCTTTAAAGGTGCACTTAGTTGCCTCAAGACCTTTATTGGTACCCTGATCACAGCTAATGGTGTAAGTTGTACCGTCGATAGTTACGTTATAAAGAACAACTTTATCGGAATAGGTGCTGTTGTGGTTGATGAATATACCACGGAAAGAACCTGTAACGGTAATGTTTTTGATTTCACCGCCTGTGGTGTTGATACCACTGTCCCAAGTGCCGCCTGCTCCACGGATATCGAGAGTGTTGCCGTTACCATCTATGGTCTGACCATTCTTAACATTGATACCGGTTTTACCATAGGCGTTGCTCATATTTGCAGGTTCAATTTTTACATTTTCGGTAAGAATTACGTCCCCGCCTTTCTCAAGAGTAGCAACCATATCTTCTGCATTATCTACAAGAACAGGAACAGGTGTGCCTTCAAACCATGCAACCGCATTGTCAGCAACCTTACCGAATGCGGTATCAAGAGCAACCTGAGCATTTTCGAAGCCTGCAACCTGAACAGCCTGAGAAAGAACGAGAATGTCATAGGTTCCGTTCTCGTTGCCGTCAACCTTTTCTACTTCCTCATTGTCGCAAGCCTTGTTCATATAAACCTGTAAAAGAGAAGGAATGGTGGTGGTTTTAGGAGCAAGAGCAGTCTCGTGTACTGCTTCCCAAATCATATAGTTTTCGCCATTAATCTGAGCAACGCTCGGCTCACCCCATACCCAGGTGCCTTCGAAGTCAAACTCTGCTCCGTCTGCGGCATTGCGGGAAATACCGATAATCTTGTTTCTGAACGCTTCAACTGTAGCATATTCGCCCATTTCAAAAGCAAATAAGGTACGAACAAAGGCGTCACTCTTGCCCTTGTTTTCCACAGAAACATACTTATCAACAACATTGTTCATAGTAAAACTTCTGTATGCGCCGTCAGCTTCGTCGGTGTTCTTCCAGCCCAATTCGCCTACATAAGGCATAAGGGGTTTTGCCTGAGTGAACTCCACAAGCTCTCCGTTTTGGTCGTATTCCTGCTCTATTTGCTCAATTTCAACACTGCCCACAGTCATAACGTTGACTTTAGAATCTGTATCGGTGAGATACGCAACCGTTCCCACTATTGCAAGAGCTGCAACAAGCAGGAGGGAAAGGGTCATCAGGACTACCTTTTTAAAATTTTTCATTATTATCATTTCCTTTCAGAAAAATTATTGATTTATTATAGCCCAGGCTTCCTCTGCCGTATCAATAGCCTCAATGGTGCTATCACGCTGTACAGCGTAAGCAGTAATGGAAAGTGTGGGATACTGTATAAGGCAATTAAGCATTTCTTTTGTCACTTCGCCCTTAACATTTACAGCGTTATCCTTAATTACATAATAGCCTTGGTCGGAATCCTTTTTATCTACCTCGCGGTAGTAGACTCCTTCCTTGCCCTCAAGAGCAGTCCAGCCCTCGGCAATTTGGAACTCCATAAAGCTGTCAAAGCTTGACGGTGCAATAGATTTCTCCAGCTTTACAAACAGCCAGCAATCTTCACTTTCAGCCTTTACCGTAACAAACGGGTCTTTGGTGATTTTTCCGCCGGGGACCATACTATAGGTATTGGTGTTTTTATCATCATCGCCGTCATTTGTGTCGGTTTCGGCAATGGTTATATTAACGTCACCATAGGTAAAGGTGTTTATCACCGGATCGGTTTTGGTAATAAGCCACGCCAGTGTGCCGCCGAAAAAACTGCTTGTAAGGATAATCGCAGACATTATAAGCAATGCGGTTTTTATGAATGCTTTTCTTCCGAAAAATTTCTTTTCAGATAACATAATTACTCCTTTTCAGAGGTTACTGCTTCTCTATCTGAGCATCAAATGTAGCCCAAGCGGTATCTGCTGTGTCAAAACCTGCCTTCTGAATTGCATTACCAATTACTTTAATCTGCATTTCTTTAATTGATGCAAGCTCCTCGCCGTCAATCTCACCGGGAACTTTGATTTTATTAAAGAGAGCTTCAAGAACTATATCCTCTTCTGCCTCAAAGGCATCCACGGTTTTGTGATAGCGGAACTCATAAGTAACGGTATCATCGCCGTTATCGGTGATGTTAGCACAGCTCCAGATATCGCTGTCCCAACCATCAACATAGTTTTGGGGAAGGAAGTCATCACCGAAAACAGTCTTTAAGTCGGCAATGTCAGTGATAGTCACAAGCATACGCACATAAGCTTCCTCACTGCCCTTTATTACGGTAACGGTGGGGTCCTTAACATACTCGCCGCCGGGGACAAGGTGATACTCATTCTCCTTAACGCGGTCAGCACCCTCAATGGGTTTGCCGTCTTCATCAACATCGGTTTCGTCCAGAGTGATGTCTACATTACCAACTGTAAAGGTGTTAACTACCTCTTCGCTGTCGGTAAGGTAGGCGAGTGTTCCCATAACAGTTACTGCTGCGAGTACTACTGCGCACAACGCCATGAGTAAAACTTTGGATTTTTTCATAGTGATGCTCCTTTTCATATTTATTGTTTATTTTTTGTTTCTTTGGTACTGTCAGAAGTCATGTAATCAATCATAAAGACAAGAATTGTCAGAATGAGACCAATTGCTACCGACAGATACATTCCCGGTGGTTGCGTAACAAAGGCTGCCATATAACCGAGATAGGGGATTTTGAAGATGGGTTTGCCCAGCACATTATCCTGATGCACACTTCCCGAATCCTCTGTGTTGTTGGCATCTCCCTTTGTTCTGAAATAAAGGGTTCCGTCACTCTCGGAAATCACTTCCACTATACGGTGTGTAACGGTAGTCTCCTTTGAAATCATAAAGGTTATGACATCCCCTGCTTTAAGTTTTTCGGGGTCAACATCCTTAACATATATAAGAGTTCCTGTTTTATACTCCGGCTCCATTGAGGGAGAAAGAACCGTATAGACTTTAAGTCCGAAGACCCTTACCCCTGCAACAAGCATTGCAAAAATCAGAACAAGGGCTACTATCATAGATGAGCACGCCTTGAGTACTTTTTTGAGTTTTTCGTTCATAATAGGCGTTCTCCCTTGCATAAAACCAAACAAAAAGCAAAGAATAATCAAAATCGACGTTATTGCTTGGCTTTTCGTTTATTAACCACATAAACGAAACTAAATAAAAAAACAGTAAGTCTGCAAGGATTTTGCAGACTTACTACCATTTTTATGACCATTAATATTTTTAATCCTCAATAGTGAGAGACAGCTTTTCCATATTATGCTGTTTAAGCTCAAAGGAAGAATGTACATATCGGTTAAGGGTGGTCTTCACATCCGAATGCCCGAGAATTTCAGATAGAGTTTTAACATCAAATCCTGCCTCAACACATCTTGTAGCAAAGGTGTGCCTTAGCGTATGAAAGGTAACTCCCTCAAGACCCATTTCTTGGGTTATTTCCTTGAATCTCAGTTGCATAGTTCTTGGCTCACAGTAAGGGCTTCTGCCTGTGGATACTACATAACCCTCAGGCTTTCTAAAGCATTCGGCTAAAGAAGATAAAAAGCGTGGCAGAGGAATAACCCTTTTTGAAGAATTGCTTTTTGGAGTATCAATAATTATTTCGGTTTTTCCGATATTTCCTTTAAGTCGTTGCATAGTTTTATTTATAACAACATAAGTTTGTGTTATGTCCTCCCATTTGAGAGCGCAAAGCTCACCCACACGAAGTCCTGTATTAAGAGCAAGCAGAACACCGAATTTATATTCATCTATGTCCTCTAAAAGATACTCGGTAAGCCGCCTTTGTTCATCTCGGGAGAGCACCCTAGCCTCTTTTCTTTCCTCACGCAAAGAAGTTACCTTAGGCATATTAATATTGTACTCTTCTTCAGCAAAATCAAATACAAGGCTTAAAACTATTAAAATATCATTAACAGTTTTTATTGAAAGAGCTCCCCCTTTTTTTCTTCCGCTTTCCATCAGTCTTTGCGAAAACTCTTCAAGCATAGAGCGAGAAACTAGCCTTAACGGTACCTTTCCTATAGCAGGCTTTATGTGATTTTCGTAAAGACCTTCATATTTTCTGTAAGTGGATAACTTTACATTGTGCCTTATATGAATAAGCCACCGTTCAGTTATAGTATCTATGCATAAACTTGCGGAATTTACGGATTTATTGCATTTTAATGTCATATAATATTTTTGTTTTTCCTTTACCGCTCGATAGCTGTCAGCATATACCGAAGAGTACTTTTTCCTTCCGTCAGCGCCTATTTCACTGACATATCTTGCCTCCCAACGCCCGTCTTTGCGCTTGTAAATACATTCGCCTCTCCTTGGCATAAAAATCGTTCCTTTCCTTACAACACCTGAATTTATATGATTTGACGGTAAAAATGACCATAAATGAATAATAAAAGTCCAATTTTTTTAATCAATTACTGCAAAATATAAAAAATTATGCAAAAAGTTATTTACAATTATGAAGTGTTGTGCTATAATGTCTCCACAAATTGGAAGTTAGACCGTTATTGAAGGCGAATTTCTGATTTTTTCCAAATCGTTTATGTGGTTATTAAGCGATTTGGATATTATTTTCTTATCGTTTATGTGGTTATTAAACGAGGAAAGCCTCTGTGTTTTTTCACAGAGGCTTTCATTTTTCACTTACAAAATCTATTTATCTTGAGGGGAGAGAAAATCCGGGGGAAAAGGTCTTTTTTCTGCCCAGCAGAGTGCCGCGGGTGACGGCATTTTCGCCAAATTTTGCGCAAATACTGCTAAGAGATTCTTCTATGCGAAGCATTTTGTCCTCTGTCTGAGCTTCGCTGAACATATCAAGCTGAACACTGCCCTTTCCGTCTTTCAGATTAGTGGCTCTCAGTCCTACATTTCTGCAGGGAAGCTCGGCGCAGTTTCTAAACAGGCGCATGGCTTCACGGGCGAGTGTAATTCCTGTTTGAGTACCGCTGTCTATTTTAGCAGAAAATTCCTTTGTGGATAAATCTGTGTCTCGTACAGTCAGTACCACTCCCGTGGCGTACATTGAGTAGCCTCTAAGCCTCTCTCCCAGCTCTTCGCCGTAGAACAGCAGCTCTCTCCACACCTCCTCTTCATTTCTTAAATCTCTTGATAATGTACGCGACCTGCCGATACTTTTGGGGCGGTCGCTCAATCTTGGGGTACACACCGGAGAGTTATCCTGTCCCAATGCGCATCGTCTAAGAGACAGTCCGTTTTTGCCAAGCACTCTGCTGAGCATATTTTCGTCGCAAAGGGTTACGTCTTCTATGGTGAATACTCCTCTGTTTGACAGTGCTTCTGCTGTGCTTTTGCCCACAAAAAGCAGGTCGGAAACAGGAAGTGAGTATATCTTCTCCTTAAAATTTTCTCTGCTTATAACGGTCAGTCCGTCGGGCTTTTTCATATCACTTCCAAGTTTAGCGAAAATTTTATTGAAGCTCACCCCTACCGAGGCGGTTATGCCCAGTTCGTTTTTAATATCTCTCTTTATTTTCTCTGCTATCTGCACTCCGTCACCGAAAAGAAGGCGGCTTGCTGTTACGTCAAGCCAGCACTCGTCCATTCCGAAGGGCTCTACCATATCGGTATATCGGTGGTAAATCTCTCTGGCGCGCAGGGAAAACTCTTCATATTTATCATATAGGGGCGGCAGGATATAAAGCCCTTCACATTTTTGTTTTGCCTTCCATATAGGCTCAGCGGTTTTTACCCCGTATTTCTTTGCTATTTCATTTTTTGCAAGGATTATTCCGTGGCGGTTTTCCACGCTTCCTCCCACAGCCACCGGCTCTCTGAGTAAGGTTTGATTGTAAATCAGACTGACTGAAGCAAAAAAATTATTAAGATCGCAATGTAATATTGTTCTTTCCATTTTCCCTTTCTCCACCCTTTTCTTCCATACTGGGTCTTAAATGTTCAAGACCGCTGAGATGTAAACGCTCCACCTGCCTTCTGCTGTAGTTGAGCATATGGGCAGTTTCCTCAAGGCTTTTGCCGCAAAGGTATTTTTGCGCCAGCACCTCGCTCTCCTTTTTATCCTCCATTTTGTCTATATCGTCTTCAATAATATCCCGAATAGACATCGCCGTACTCATTTTGAGTTTATATTTCTCCATTTTGTCGGCATTTTTTGCCGACAGCATACTGTATCGGTTGATTCTTGCCTGCTGCAAAGCGTAAAGCTCCAGATATTTTCTTTTCTCATCAACGCTCATCTGAGTCATAGCATACCTGCTCCCTTTAACGCATAATACTGACCGTAGCTTAAGGTACAGCCGTGAAGCTTATTATAGTCATCCACTTCTGCAACGGCTTTATATAAAGGACTCTTTTTTCTCTTTTCCTCCTGTTCTCTCTGGCGGGCGAAAAGTCTTTCCCCTGCACTCATACAGCTATCACTACAGTATCTTTGGCCTACATTGGCAACCTTCCTGCCGCAATAACTGCAATACTCACACTTTTTTTCGTGAAACTCCATACTGTCACAGAAAGGACAGAGCAGAAACCTTTCACTCCCCTTCGGTGTCGGTTCGAAATAAACCTTTGCGAACTCAAACTCCCGCCGACAATCCGAACAATAATACAAATCCTTTTACCTCCGATATTTTAAAAATTTCTCTTGACTTAATTCGGGAACTGTAATATAATAATTTACGGATTCCCGAACACATGTTCTATTATATTACGGAATTCCGTAATTGTCAAGTACTTTGGAATATTTTTCAAAAAAATCAGTTAGGTGGTAGGTAAAATGGATTCTGTTTACAGTAGAATCGAAGCCCTATGCAAAAAAGACTCGGTAACGGTTACAGAGCTGTGCCGCGCCTGCTCCATTCCCAGAGCGACACTGTCGGATTTTAAAATGGGAAGAAGTAAAACTCTTTCAGTCTCCGTGCTTTCCAAAATTGCCGCATATTTTTCGGTAAGTGTGGAATATCTTTTAGATGGAGAAAACGCACAGATTAGTGAGAACGAATTAAAGGTTGCCCTTTTCGGTGGCAGTGAAGATGTTACCGACGAGATGTGGGAAGAAGTGAAACGTTATGCCAAATACATCAAAGAACGAGAAAATGGAGCTTGAGGAATTATATAAACTTGCTGAAGACAAGGGAGTTCATGTAATGGACTTTTCCCTGCCCGAAAACAAGGCTGTCACCATTGATATGGGTAAAAAATGCTTTGTAGGTGTAGACCCAGAGGTGTTCGGCAGAGAATGTGAAGAAAAGGTGGTTTTAGCTCATGAAATGGGGCATATTGCCACCGGCGGTCTTTACGAAATGGGCACAGACAAAACCTCCCGCAAAAAGCAGGAGGCAAGGGCTGAAAAGTGGGCTATAGAACGACTGGTTCCAAAAGCCGC
>JAZLDA010000095.1:0-16180 GCA_045614505.1 Acutalibacteraceae bacterium
ATTTTCCCTTATTAGTCGTTAACGTAGGGGAGAATAGCTACCTGACGTGCGCGCTTGATAGCGATAGTAAGCTTGCGCTGATGAGCAGCACAGGTACCGGTTGCACGGCGGGGAAGAATCTTAGCGCGTTCGGAAACGAACTTACGAAGGCGTGCGATATCCTTGTAATCAATTTCTTCTACGCGGTCTGCACAGAAATGACAAATCTTTTTACGAGCTTTTCTATGTGCAGGTCTTTCATTCTTTTCCATTTTCAAGACCTCCTGAATTTTTTGTAGGGTGACTAATTAGTCACAGTTGAATTAGAACGGCAAATCTTCGTCAGATTCTCCGGGAACCTCGGTAAACTCATTTACAGAGGCATTGCTGAAGGAAGCCGGAGCATCAGTTCCGGGAGCAGCAGAATCGCGCTTAGACTCGACGAATTGAGCATTGTTAGCTATAACCTCGAACACAGTGCGGTTTTTACCTTCCTTATCGGTATAACGACGGGTCTGGATAGAGCCCTCGATACCAATCATACTGCCCTTTTTAAAATATTTTGTAATGAATTCTGCGGTCTGTCTCCAGGCGACGATATTAATAAAATCAGCCTGGGTTTCTTCTCCTGCCTTATAGCGACGGGAAACCGCGATAGAGAAGGTGGTTACAGACACACCGCTGGGTGTGGTTTTGAGTTCAGGGTCAGCAGTAAGACGACCTGTAAGAACAACAAGATTAAACATTTTAACGCATCCTCTCTAATTACTTTTTAATAACCATTGCACGAAGAACGCCGTCGGTAATACCGGCAATACGCTCTAATTCAGCAGGGAATTCGGGGCCTGCTGTAAAGGTTGTGAAAACATAGTAGCCTTCTGCCTCGTCTTCGATAAGATAAGCAAGCTTGCGCTTACCCCAATCGTCAACATTTTCGATGGTACCGTTTTCAGCTATCAGGGTGTTGAACTTTTCTACCAAAGCCTTGGTAGCTTCTTCACCGTTTGCTACGGAAAATACCATAGCAGCCTCATACTTATTAGTCATCGCGTTGCACCTCCTTATGGACATTTGTCCGGTCCGCAGACCGGCAAGGAGCTAATAGGGGCATACTGCCACCAATAGCCTATCTATTATACAAGGACAAACTTGATTTGTCAAGAGGGAATTAAGCAGTAGGATAATTGACTTTTGAAGGGACAGGTTGTATAATATTTTCAGACTTTAACGGAGGTAATGACAGTTGACTTCTACTTTAATTCTTTATATTCTCAGAGCTGTGGCATCACTGGTTTTGCCCGCCGCCGCATTTGTTTACGTGCGAACTAAATTTTCCGGAAAGCTTCGTAATTTTTTTGACGGAGCGGCAGTCTACATTATTTTCTACTGTCTTATTTATGCGGTTGTCTCCACATATCTTGAAATGTTCACAAATATTTTCGAGAGTGTTAACGACAGCTATATGCGTGTTTTGGTGAATATTATTCTTGAGACACTGTGTGTTGCTCTTGGCTATCTTATCTGGTTTAAAGCGGCTGTAAAAAAGCAACAGGACAACGGAGTGGGACTTATGACCGGTGTGGGCTTTTCCTCATTACTGCTTATTGTTTCCCACACTATACCGTCGGTGGTCAATGTGGTTATCAGCGCGATGTATATGAAAAATCCCGAGGCAAACGTTTCGGCTGTATTCGAGGGAAATATATATCAGGTCAGCAGTGCTACGCCTCTTTCGCTGTTCCTTGATTTGCTGGAAATGATTTTCCTGTTTGCCCTTGAAACCGCAATTGCCGCCACATTCTACCGTGTGCTTCGCTGTGAAAACCGAAAAATATGGCTGCTTGCGGCAATGATTCTCAGAATGGGAGCGTATGTTGCAGTGAGCCTTACCGATATGCTGGAGAGGGCAGTAACAGTTATAATATTTGGCGCAATAACCGTTGTTGCCGCCGGTATGATATATTCCCTTATAACGACTGTTGTTTGTCGAAACGCTGAATAGCGCTTCGACAAGCCGATTTTATCGGCTTTGCACAAATGAATTCTTGAAAATTCAATTGTGCACAACATTCATTGCAATGGGTTTAGTCAAATTTTCTTTGAAAATTTGCTCCCAAATCAAAGATTTGGTGTCGAAACAGTAAATTCCTTTACTGTTTCGACTAACTATAACCATTATAAAGCCTTTTGTGCGAAAACCCGAAGAGTAAAAATCAAATGACCTGTCGAGAGTGACAGGTCATTTTTTATGCTATTCTACTCCTCTATAGTACATTCCTCTTGTAAATTCGGTGTCGGGCGTACTGCCATTTTTGTAAGAGACAATAACCTCTTCTACTCTTTCCTTGCTTTCATCGGTAAAGTAAAGGAGAAAGGTGTCAACGCCGAATTCACCGAGTCTGTCGGCAAGCCAAAGGGGGCGGTCGCCAAACAATTCACTGTAACCGCTTCGGCACTTAACGGGGAAGGATACACCTTTTCTGTCCTTAACATAGCGGTCACCCTTGCAGTCCTTGCACCCCTCAAAGGAGCAGGGGCAGTTTTTTGTAATCATAAGGGGCAGTCTGCCGTAGGCAAACAGCACAGCGTCCGTAAAGGGAGAAAGTTTGTTTATCTGCTCTTTTGTAAGCTCCGGCGAGAGCACAGCCGCATTTGCTCCAAGTTCCTTTGCCGTTTTAAGGGAGTGGGAGGAAAAAATATTAAGTGCGTTTCCGAAAACAGCAGTCAGTCCTGCGTTCTTTACTGCTTTTAACTGACCGAGGTTTTGCACCAGCGCGGCAGTAAAGCCTGCCTCTTTTGCTTTTTGAAGTCTTTTTTCAAGAGAGCTTGAGAAAAGTCCTGCGCGGGGAAGCTCTGCAATGGGGGTTATTTCCTTTAAATCGGAAATATCGTGGTCGGCTTCAATGGGCAAGAGCACCGCCGAAATTTTTGACAAATCTTTCGGAAGAAGGGATAAATCATTCAGTCTTATCCAAAGGTCGGGTTCTTTTTTTGTCCTTTCGAAAAGCTGCGGCTCAAAGGCAAGGGAAACAATTTCTCTTTTTGTTTCACAGCGCTTTTTACAAAGTAATTCGCAGGCTTTTCTGCGCAGCTCGTTAAGTGACGACATACGAACTGTAATATCCTTGTCTAAAACTATTTCTGTTTTCTTTGCATAATATGGTGTTGAACCCAGTTTTGTAAGCTGTGTTTTTGCGGTTTCAAAGCTTAAAGGCTTATTGATGGCTTTTTCGGGAATGTCTCCCACTGCCGTTACCTCATTTTCTCCGTCGCTGAAAGTGACCTGCATAGGCTTATTTTCCTTTATTTCTGCAAAGACGGTGACAGGAACGCCCTGCCGCTCTCTTCTTATAAGAGAATGTAAATAAGGATAAGCGTCACTTGCTATTGCCACGTCATCTTTAGTTCTTGTGCCGAACATATCTTTTCCTGTTTTGTTGGTGAAATATCCGTCGGTAAAACCCGAGCGGCTGAAAACACTTTCAAGGCATTGCTTAATTTCTTCACTCACTTCGCCGCTGTCTGCCATGCTTCTGAAAGCGTTAGAGGCGGCGGCAACATACTCGGGTCTCTTCATTCTGCCCTCGATTTTAAGGGAAGCAACACCCATTTCGGAAAGCTCTTTTAAATGCTCCAGCAGGGATAAATCTTTAAGGCTTAATACATAATCGTTTCCCTGTTGGTCCTTAAAAGGCAGACGGCATGGGCCTGCGCAAAGTCCTCGGTTTCCGCTTCTTCCTCCCAAAAGCGCTGAGAGCAGACACTGTCCCGAAAGGCACATACAAAGGGCGCCGTGGACAAAAACTTCGATTTCTATATCAAGGCGTTTTGCTTCCTCGCAAAGGTCGGCTAACTCTTTTCTGTTCATTTCTCTTGCGGCGACCACTCGGCAAAAACCCATTTCTTTAAGAGGCAAAAGGGCGTCTTTGTGACAAACGGTCATTTGTGTGGAAGCGTGAAGAGAGAGATTTGGCAAGTGCTTTTTCAAAAGCGCGGCAAGTCCCAAATCTGCAATAATCGCTCCGTCAATTCCGAGATTATAAGCATTAGTTGCAAGAGATAGCGCTCTGTGCATTTCGTTATCGGCAATAAGAATATTCAGGGTGAGATATACCTTTACCCCTCTTATATGGCAGTAATCTATTGCGTTTTTAAGGGAAACAGAGTCAAAATTATCGGCATTTCGTCTGGCGTTAAAGTCCTTCGCACCTAGATACACCGCATCAGCGCCGGCTCTCACTGCGGCGAAAAGCATCTCTTCATTTCCCACGGGCGCCAGTATTTCGGGAGAAAATTTAATTCCCGGCATATCATCACCTCCACCGTAACATTGTAACATAAAAATAAAGTAAAGTAAAATACTAAAAATAAATATCTATTTGTTGCAAAATATTAACAGCGGTGGTATACTTTTCTTATAGATTTTTTTAAAAGAGAGGTGAGCTGCGTGGACGCAGGAGCGAATCCCCGAAGTAGTAAATTTAATAAACGCGGCTCAGAGGATAAAAGTATTCTTCTGTAGACGCAGAAGGAGGCTTTTATGGAAGAAAGAAAAGATATTATGCTTCCCGAGGAAGAGGCGGTTTTCGAAAACCGTGACTATACCGAAGAGATACTCTCGATTATACGAAGCGGTGCTCCGAAGGAAGAAATCAATGAAAAATTAGAGGATTATCATGACAACGATATAGCTCAGGCGCTGGAGTTTCTGACCCCCCAGGAGCGTGACAGCCTGTACGATACGCTGGGCACTGAGGCTGTGTCGGACATCTTTACCTACCTTGACGACGTTGATACCTACATTCAAGAGCTGGAAAGCGATGAGGCGGCTGACATTATTGAAAGCATGGACGCCGACGATGCGGTGGATGTTCTCGATGAGCTGGAGGAGGAAAAGCGTCAGGAAATAATTGAGCTTCTCGACCCCGAAGCAAAAGAGGATATTGAGCTTATTGATTCCTACGACGAGGACGAATTCGGTAGTATAATGACTACCAACTTTATTGTTATAAGCGCAACACTGACAGTAAAGCAGGCAATGCGCCAGCTTATAAAGCAGGCGGCGGATAACGATAACATTTCCACTATTTATACAGTTGATGAGCAAAACAGATTTTACGGCGCCATTGATTTAAAAGAGCTTATTCTTGCCCGTCAGGATACCCTTCTTGAATCTCTTATTGTAACCTCTTATCCTTATGTTTACGCAAATGAGAGCATTTCTCAGACCATTGAGCAGCTGCGTGAATATTCTGAGGACTCCATACCTGTCCTTTCCCCCGAGGATAAAAACCTTATCGGTGTAATCACCTCTCAGGACATTGTTGAAATCATAGAAAACGAGAGCGGCGAGGACTATGCAAGACTTGCCGGTCTTAGCGGAGAAGAAGACGAAAAAGAGCCTGTTATAAAAAGTATAAGGAAGCGTATTCCGTGGCTTATGGTGCTACTTGTACTTGGTATGGTGGTGTCTTCGGTAGCAGGACTTTTTGAAAATGTTGTTAAAGAGCTTGCGCTTATTGTTGCCTTTCAGTCCCTGATTCTTGGTATGGCAGGTAACGTGGGCACCCAGTCCCTTGCGGTGACTATAAGCACCCTGTCGGGGGAAACCCTCGGTTTTAAGGATAACGCAAAAAAGGTTATGAGAGAGCTGAGAATAGGCTTTTTAAACGGCGTTATATTAGGAGTGCTGTCCACTGCAGTAATCGGTCTTTATATTTATTTCTCAAAGGATTACAGCCTAAGAGATGCCTTTATGACAAGTGGCTGTGTGGGACTTGCAATGTGTATAGCTATGACAGTTTCGGGCTTTACGGGCACCTTTATTCCCCTTGCCTTTAAAAAGATAGGAATTGACCCTGCCGTGGCTTCTGGTCCCCTTATTACAACTATAAACGACCTTGTGGCAGTGGTTATCTATTACGGCCTTGCCTGGGCGCTTTTACTCAATACATTCCTGTAAGGCATTATGATTTTTGGGCGGCTTTTCACCGCCCGATTTCTTTGGAGGAAATATGAAAGACTCGCTGGAAATTGAACGAAAATTTTTAATAAAGTATCCCGATATAAAGAAAATCTCCCTTATAAACGGTCTTAAAGTGGCAGAAATTGAACAGAGCTATCTGAATGACGGCAGCAGAATAAGAAAAATTATTGAGGGAGAAGAAACAAGCTATATTAAAACCGTTAAAAAGCATATAACCAATGTAAAAAGAGAAGAAAAGGAATGGGAAATAAGCGAGGAAGAATATTTTAATGCATTGCAGAATAAAGAGCAGGGCACCGATACAATTGTTAAGACCCGTTATGCACTGCCCCTTTTCGGCTTTGTTTATGAAATAGACGTTTTTCCGTTCTGGAATGACAGAGCCTTTATGGAGGTGGAGCTGGAAATGGAAAATCAGCAGTTCCCCATACCGAATTTTGTTGAGATTATAAAAGAAGTAACAGAGGATAAACGGTATACGAATTCTGCACTTTCAAGAAAAATAATAACCGAAAATGTTATTTAGTAAAAAACTCTTCTATTTTGGTCCCTTTAATGGTATAATAATATAATAATTATTTTGTAGGGTAGGCTATATGGAAATTGTTATTGATAACCTTAAAATCAATTATATAGAAAAAGGGCAGGGCGACCCCATTTTAATGCTTCACGGCTGGGGCTCGTCTGTTGTTCCGTTTTACGGTATTATAAATTTATTAAGTCTTAAATACCGTGTTATAGCTGTGGATTTCCCCGGTTGCGGACAGAGTGATACTATGCCCTCCCCCTGGACGGTGGATGACTACTGTGATTTCGTCCTTAAATTCTGTCAAAAAGCAGATGTTAAAGACCCTATTTTAATAGGTCATTCCCACGGCGGCAGGGTGATTATGAAGTTGGTGGGCGAAAAGCTGATAAATCCGCCTAAGGTTATTTTCCTTGACAGCGCGGGACTTATTCCGAAAAAAAGCTTCAAGAAGAAATGGCGTATAGCTTCCTTTAAATTTATAAAAAGAGTTTTAACTCTTCCTGTTATAAGGAAATTCTCGGGAAAACTTCTCGAGAAAGCAAGAAACCACTACGGCTCTTCTGATTACAGGTCAGCTCCCGAGGTGCTCAGAAAAACAATGGTCAGTGTGGTAAATACCGATTTAAGGCATCTGCTCCCCTCTTTTTCCTGTCCCACACTGCTTATCTGGGGTGAGAATGATACCGATACTCCTCTGAGAGATGCAAAAATTATTGAGTCTCTTGTTCCCGATGCGGGACTTTGTGTGATAAAGGGTGCAGGACATTTTGCTTTCCTTGATAATCCCGTGCAGACTGCCGCAATACTTAAGAGTTTTTTGAAGGTAGGGTGAATGAATGCTTGCAAGGATAATTGAATTTATTTTTAAGGACTACAGTTTCTTTTATACATTTGCCGCCCTTTTAGCGGGAGTGTCTGCTGTTTTCACGCTGACCCGTCAGATGCAGATGTTCCAGCAGAACTCTTATTTTCCCCGCAGATATATAGCCTGGCTGAAAGAAAATGAAAAGCGTAATTTGTTTTACAGAGCGGCATTTTTCATTCTGTATGCAATGCTTAATATGAAGGGTAGCGGCTATGCCGTGCTGATTTGCACGGGCGCACTTCTTGTTTATATGTTATTTGCTGTAGCGGGTAGTGTGCGCACACAGAAAAAGTCAGTTATTCCTCTGAAGTTTACTGCAAGGGTCAAGAGAATGTACTGGGTGCTGGGTGTTTTGGTTGCTTTACTTACCTCCTTTCAGTTTGTTTTCCTCGGTGGTGTTTCCTACTGGGCGCTGAGCGCAAATGTTGTACTTTGCCTTTTTCCGCAAATAAGCGTAATGTTGCTATGGGCACTGCTTTATCCTGTGGAAAAAGCTATAACCAAGCATTATATAAATGATGCAAAACGTATTCTTGCTTCCTTTGGCGGCAGGCTTAAGGTTATCGGTGTTACAGGGTCTTTTGGCAAAACCGGTACAAAAATGATACTTACTGCAATGCTTAAAGAAAAATATAATGTACTGACAACCCCAAAAAATTTCAATACCACAATGGGTGTTGTGAGAACAGTGCGGGAATATCTTGAGCCTCAGACCGAAATTTTTGTTTGCGAAATGGGCGCTAAAAAGACGGGAGATATAAAGGAAATTTGCAACCTTGTTCACCCTGACTGCGGTCTTATAACAACTGTAGGCCCTCAGCACCTTGATACCTTTGGTGATATTTCCAATGTATTTTCCACTAAGTTCGAGCTTTACGATAGTGTTAAAAGTGCAGGCGGCAAGGTTTTTACCTGCGGCGACTGTGAGGAAATAAAAAATAATATTGCAGGCAAGGATGTAATTCTATACGGTACCGACCCTGATTACGGCTACTTCGCCGATAACATTGTTTGCTCTGCGAGAGGCGAAACCTTTGATTTGCACTTAAAGGGTGAGACTGTGCAGATTACCACAAAGCTTCTGGGCAACCACAATGTTCAAAACATAGTGGGAGCGGCGGCTGTTGCTCATTCTCTTGGTGTAACTCCCGCTCAGATAAAATTTGCAGTATCCAGACTGTCTGCTCCCGAACACCGTCTTGAAATTAAGCGTTATGCTAACGGCTCAACCCTGATTGACGATGCTTATAACTCAAACCCAGTAGGCTGTCTTGAAGCCTGCAGAGTCCTTTCCCATTTTGCTCCTATGAAGCGTGTGCTTATAACCCCCGGTCTTGTGGAGCTGGGAGACGAGGAATATAAGCATAATTATAAATTAGGAGAGGTTGCGGCAGAATGTGCCGACTATATTATTCTTGTGGGACTCAAACGCAGTGAGCCCATAAAAAAAGGAATTCTATCTTGTGGCTTTGATGAAAGCCGGCTGTTTGTGGAAGCGAGCTTTATGGATGCTTATAACAGATTTTTAGAGTTCGCCGATTCTGACACGGCAGTTCTTATAGAAAACGATTTGCCCGATAATTATCTCAAATAGGAGGCTTTTATATGAAAATCAGTTTAGCCGTATTTTTCGGTTGCCGCAGTGTTGAACACGAGGTTTCTATTATTTCCGCTGTGCAGGCAATGGCAAGTATGGACAGAGAAAAATATGATATCCATCCCGTTTATGTCACCAAAGAGGGTGAAATGGTAACCGGTGCGGAGCTTTTTGAAATTGAAAACTACAAGGATATTCCTGCTCTGCTTTCCCGTTGTACTCCTGTTACTTTTGTGAGAAAGAACGGAAAAGTAATTATGTCAAGTGAGAAGAAGGGCGTTTTCGGCAAAGCAAAAGAAACCCCCGTTGACGTTGCGTTTCCCATTGTTCACGGAACAAATTGTGAGGACGGCACAATGCAGGGCTTTTTTGAGTTTCTTAATCTCCCTTACGTCGGCTGTGATATTATTTCCAGCGCCGTAGGTATGGATAAAGCCGTATTTAAGGATGTGCTTAAAAGATTTAATCTGCCTGTTCTGGACTGCATTACCTTTTATGCAAGAGAATATGCCGAGGATAAGGAAAAAATTGCTGATGAGATTATAGAGAAAATAGGACTTCCCGCTATTGTGAAGCCTGTCAATTTAGGCTCCAGTGTCGGTATCAGCAAGGCGAGTGACAGGGAGGGGCTTATTGACTCTATTGATTTAGCTGTATCCTTTGCCGATAAGGTGCTTGTTGAAAAGGCGGTGACCTCGCTCAGAGAAATAAACTGCTCTGTACTGGGAGACAGTGATGAGTGCATTGCCTCTGTATGCGAAGAGCCTTTTATGACCGATGAAATCCTTTCCTATGAGGATAAATATACTTCCGGCGGCAAAAAGACTGGCGGCAGTAAGGGTATGGCTTCTCTTTCTCGAAAGGTTCCTGCCGAGCTCAGTGAAGAAAGAACTCAGGAAATAAGAGACCTTGCCTGTAAAATATTTAAGGCACTTGGCTGCTGCGGTGTGGTAAGAATCGACTTTATGATTGACACCGCCACAGATACCGTTTATGCTAACGAAATCAACACCATTCCCGGCTCTCTCTCCTTTTATCTTTGGGAGCCTGCAGGTGTGCCCTATAAAGAGCTTCTTGACCGTATGATACAGCTTGCTTTCCGCAGACAGAGAAAGAAAGAGGATATTACCTTTACCATTGACACTAATATATTGGCAGGCGTGAAGCTGGGCGGTACAAAGGGAAGTAAGGGCTCTAAAATATGACAAAGCTTCTTATACGTCTTTTCGTAAAGGGCGGAAATGACATATCAAATGTTAAGGTGAGAGAAGGCTACGGCACCCTTTCGGGAGTTGTGGGAATTCTCTGTAATCTTCTCCTTTGCGGATTTAAAATCGCCGTGGGCAGTATTACGGGCAGTATTTCGGTAATGGCAGACGGTCTTAACAATCTCACCGATATGGGCTCCAGTGTAGTTACTATGGTGGGCTTTAAAATGGCGGCAAAGCCTGCAGATAAGGACCACCCCTTCGGTCACGGAAGAATTGAATATCTTTCTGCATTTATTGTGGCTATGCTTATACTACTTGTGGGCTTTGAACTGTTTAAAAGCTCGGTAGGAGCGCTTACAAGCGGAGAAGCAGCGCCGCAGTATACTGCAGTTGCCTTCGTTGTACTTATCTGCTCGGTTGCAGCTAAGCTGTGGCTTTATCTCTTTAATAAAAAACTGGCAAAGGATATTGATTCCGACGCCCTTAATGCTACGGCGCAGGACTGCATAAACGACAGTATTGCCACTACGGTTATACTTATTGCCGCGCTTGTTTCAAAACTTGCTTCGCTGAAGTTTAATCTTGACGCCGTTATGGGTATAGCTGTCAGCCTGTTTATACTTTATTCGGGCTTTATGGCGGCAAAGGAAACAGTGGATAAATTACTGGGTCAGCCGCCGGGAGAAAAGCTGATAAAAGAACTTGAGGACACTATTTTTTCTTTCTCGGATTTTGAGGGAATTCACGACCTTATAGTTCATAATTACGGCCCCGGCAGATGCCTTGCTTCTGTCCATGTGGAAGTTTCTCAGAATATAGATGTTGTGCACTGCCATGAGCAAATTGATTTGTGTGAAAAGCTGGTGAGCGAAAAGCTGGGGATTGAGCTGACAATTCACTGTGACCCTGTGGATACCGACAGTGAGGAAGTGGTTAAGACCAGAGCCGCGCTCGCAGATGCGGTAAAATCCCTTCACAGTGATGCTTCAATCCATGATTTTCGTATGACCCCTATGGGTCAGCACCGCACTAATCTTATTTTCGATGCAGTGTTGCCCGAGGAAATGAAAATGAGCGAGGCACAGTATAAAGAAAAAATCAGCAATCTTGCCAGAGAAATTAATTCAACCTTCGTCTGCGTGATTACGGTAGACAGAGATTATACCGGAAAATAAAACGACCTGAGAGTTTTAAACTCTCAGGTCTTAATACTTTTAAGTTTTATTGGCTGACTCCGGCCAGGTGAAGCTTCATCATAGCCATATCTGTTGTGTTCACAATTCCGTCGCTGTTCATATCCGCGGCAATCATTTCGCTGCCGCCATTTTCGGAATAGTTGGCGAGAAGGAGTTTAAAGAGTGCGAAGTCACTGGTGTCGATTTTACCGTCGCTGTAAAGGTCGCCTACAGCAGAAGTTCCCCAAACCGCATAAAGAGTAATAGACTGGTTTAAATAATATGCAGTTCCGGGCAGATAGGTAGGTATGGTTGCTGTGGGGGATTCCGCCCAGCCTAAGAATGTATAGCCGTAACGAAAGGGCAGGGCAGTGGTTATACTCATATCATAACCGTGAAGCTTGACCTGAGAAGCGGGAGCGGTGCTGCCGCCGTTTGAATCAAAGCTTACGGTGTACTCATCGGGTGTCCATACAGCATAGAAAATATACTGTGTATCACAACTGTATGATGATGTCCATTCCTCTCCAAAGGTGAGAGTTGTACTGTTTGTATAAACAGATTTAGCATATTCCTTCTGGAAAATCTGCTCTTCGGTGTACCATCCGTTCTTTGTGTACCACTTGTTGTCGCGGCAACGCTGAACGTTCCAGCCTGACAGAGTGTAGCCCTCTTTTTCTGCAGTGTAATTAACGGTAAATTCCTTATTCATTTCTGCAGTAAAAGAGCCTACATTGTCTTCTCCCAGAAGGGTGTTGTATGCAAAGGTATAGGTATAGGTTTCGGGACCTTCATATCTTAAAATATAAGTGTACTGTTTGTTTCTGCACCAGGAGCACTTACTTGTGTGTCTGATGTCAATTTCATTGCCCTTGGAGTCACCGCTTTTGCCGTCGGTGTTTTCATGGGCAGCTACACAGGTGTTATCACCTATATAAAGCTCAACGTGACTGCCCGGCTGAACGTATATATCTCCGCGCTTGGGAGTTACCGTGCCTTTTTTATAAGCCTTGAAGCCAACTTTGCCGAATGTGGAAATCATAGAGCTTGAGTTTGGAACTCCCTTAATATCAAAGCCTGCGTTTTTGAAAGCGTAGCTTACAAAAGAGGAACAGTCATAATTAGGGCCGTGGCGGCTTGACATACTGTATCCGTGGGTATCATCGTTTGCGGTTGCTATAGCCCACTCTATAGCCTTTTCAATTCTGTAGTCTGCGGCATAAACCTCTGTTGAAAACAGGGGCATAACAGCTATGGCAAGTATTAACGCCAGAACTACAGACATAAGCTTTTTCATAAATAAACCTCCGAAATATTAAAGGTGCCGAAAGGCACGAAACAACTTACCTTGGCTGAAGACAGACACAGCCGTGGAAACATTATAGCATATTTTAATTTAATTGTCAAGTTACGATTTTGTATTTTTTGGTTACTTTTTGGTTACGAGCGGTTACAAACTGTATTAAATCTCTAAAACAGCATAAAACAGGGCAAAAAAACACTGCAGGAGCTTTTCTGTGCTTCTGCAGTGCGTTATTATATAATG
Organism: Acutalibacteraceae bacterium; assembly: GCA_045614505.1. Taxonomy (GTDB): domain Bacteria; phylum Bacillota; class Clostridia; order Oscillospirales; family Acutalibacteraceae; genus SIG607. Next base: position 12,889 of record JAZLDA010000095.1, read on the forward strand.
TACTTAATTGCCTGCTAAATGCAATTTTATTGCAGCCAGGTCGGTGGAGGAAATTGTACCGTCGCAGTCAAAGTCCGCCATACAGTAAAGAGAATAAAAATCATTATCCGGATTAATCAATACAAACTTTAGGGAAGCAAGGTCGCTTGTGTTTATATCTCCGTCAAGGTTGATATCTCCCGCAATGGCGCTTTTGCTATATCCCGACGGATAGGTAACAGTAATGTTTTCTCCCTCTGCCTTAACCGTAAAGGTCCAGTCAATAGTGAAGCCGCCGTCGGTCCACATAGCACCGCATACGTTGTTTTCATCACAGGAGAAGGGCACAAATTCAGTGGCGGTAAGGTTCTCGCTTGTGCCGTCTGTATATGTTATTTTAATTGTTGCTTTTTCTCCCGATAAGCTGCCAAGGTCTGAAAGAATTTCGGTTGACTGTACCGTTTTGTCACCTATAAGGCTTGTGAATTCTCCCTTGAAGGAATCAAGTCTTACATAGCAGGGATTTTCACCCTCGGCTTCTATGGTGCTGTCGATATAAAAACTGTAGTTATGACCCTTGAAGCGGAAAATCTGGGGAGTGTCAGCACTGCATTCACCATTAACGGTGACTCTGACGTTTTCTCCCGAGGCAAAGGTGAATTCGATTTCACTGCCTCTTAGTGAAACTGTGCTTCCTATGGGGAAAGAGTCTCTTTTATTGCCTGAAGAAATAAGGGAAACTGCTGCACAGGTCTCATAAACTGAATTTTCCCATACTGCATAGGCTGTGTATGTCACATCCCCTGCAGTATCGGTTATAAATGAATCGTCAAAGTTTATTATTTCACCGTTACTGAATGTAGCTTTGTTTTCAGTGCTCCATCCGTCCTTTGTGTACCACTTGTTATCGCTGTTGCGCTTTATATTCCAGCCGGCAAGCACACAGGCGTCTCTGTCAAAATTAGGGGAGGAAAGGGAAAACTCACTGCCGTATGGAACAGTAAAGCTATCAGCTTTTCCGCTTCCGCCGTTAGCGTCATAAGAAAAAGTATATGTATTATCTTCAGGACGGTTTCCGTAAAGTTCGTTAAACCATTTTTCGGTAGGCTGAACAATGTGGGTGACCTTTCTGCCTCTGCCGGTGAGCTGTGCAGAGTTAAATTCGGCATAGGTACGCTTTGTTATACGCACAAGACCCTTGCCGTCTCCGTTACCCTCAAGATAGGTGATATGTGTATCATTATACGCGAGAATTATCATAGAATGTCCGTCACTGCCGTAATAAGAGCCGTCGGATTTAGGGGAGGTACGAATGTATGCTCCCGGACGGATATCGTTATCTTTCAGCAACTTATAAGTCATTTTACTGGCGCCCTTGCCTACAGCTATGTAACAGTTTTTAAGTGCGTCGCCGCGGTGAACATATTCACCGAAGAGCTTATTAAAAGCACCGTTAGAATAAATGAAACAGGTCCAGCCGTATGTTTGAGTTTTTCTTGAGGTGCTATACATATAATAAGGGTCGTTCATTGAAACTCTGAAGCCCAACGGCATAGAAACCTCTTTTGTGCGTTTTGAATCTTTATAAAGGTCGATATCGCCTGCAAATAAATCATCCAGCGCCTTGGCAAAGGCGGGATTATCGGTATAGTCACTTCCCCTTACCTGACTCGGGGAGGTCCACTGCACCCAAGCATTGGCAGGTATAGCGGTAACAAGCATTGTAACCATTATTAAAATTGCGGTCAAAACCGACAGAATTCTCTTTTTCAAAACAAAAACTCCTTAAATTTATATGTAACAACGAGGATATATTACCACATATCGCAAAAATAATCAATGTGAAAAATGCACAAAAATTAAAAAATGTAACCGAGAATTTACAATTTGTAATAATCTTCCCACGAAAAAACAATAAGCGCCCCGAAAAAACCGAGCGCTTATGATTATTACTTACCATTTATTATATTAAGAATTGTTTCTTTATCTTTTTCTATTGCTTCTTTAAGCTCATTAAGTGTTGAGAATTTTTTTTCTTCTCTTATAAATTCCAGCAAATGAAGGCTGACGGTACTCCCGTATAAATCTCCGTTGTAATTAAACAGGTAGGTTTCGCACAGGGGAGCTTTTATGGGGTATGTAGGGCGCACGCCGATATTTGTCATACCGAAATACTGTATACCGTCAATAACCGTCCTTGTTAAATAAACTCCGTATTTTACCCGAGCTTTCTTTTCGGGATAGCACTGGTTGAAGGTGGGGAAATCAATAGTACGCCCGCGCTTGTCTCCGTGAAGGACCTGCGCCGTTATGGGGAAGCCTGCAGGCAAAAGGGAAACGGCTTCTTTCGTTTTGCCGTCCTTTAAAAGCTGTCTTATACGGCTGCTGGAAACGGGCTCGCCGTCTACCGTGACCTTATCCATAACCATAAGAGATATACCTTTTTCTTTACAAAGCTTAGATAGAAGTGCAGTGTCTCCCTTGCCGCCTTTACCGAAGGTGTAGTTATATCCGCATACAATAACCTTCGGGTCATACTTGTTAACGAGAGAACTGAAAAAATCCTCAGGGGAGATATCCTTTACTTCGGGGAAATCGATATAATCAATTTTCTCTATTCCCGCCTTCTTTATAAGTGCGGTTTTTAAGGGCTCGTCTGTAAGGATAATTCCTTCTTCATTGAAAAACGATTTCGGGGGAACTCTGAAGGCGACAGCAACAGGAGTAAAACCGCTTTCTGCGGCGGCGCTCAGCACTGCTTTGTGACCTGCGTGAACACCGTCAAAGGTGCCCAGTGCAACAGCTGTCTTTTTCATAATTTCCCTCCTTCGCTATATAGGATTAACAAGGCATTTTATTCTTATCTCTTTATTTTCACCGTCGGCATATCCTATACCGATAAATGTGCCAGCGAATTTTATTCGGTAACATTCCCCGTCGGTAATACCTGCCTTTAGCCTTTCAAAGCTCAGCTTTCCGCCATTAGAGAAGCGTTTTGCCTGCTTCTCACTGACGAAAATTTCGGGCAAGTGACCAACTGCTGATTCTTCGCTTAATAAATGTTCGGTTATGTTTTCTTCGGTAAGTCTGTCCAAGTCGACGCATTGCTCAAGGGAAAAGGCGGCGGTCTTTGTGCGCACAAGGGCTGTCAGTGTGGCGCCACATCCGAGAAACTCGCCTATATCCCTGCAAAGGGAGCGGATATAGGTTCCCTTAGAACAACTTACATCGATTTTAAAGGACTTGTCCGCATCATTGAATTCCAGCAATTTAATGGAATGAACAGTGATTTCGCGGGGCTCAACCTCGATTT
>JAZLDA010000096.1:0-7447 GCA_045614505.1 Acutalibacteraceae bacterium
GCTCAGAATATAATCCGCCTTTTTGAAGATAAAGATTTATGTGAAAAACTTTCTAATAATGCAAGAGAGCAAATGCGTAAACCTAAAGATAAATCAGATTATACGAGAATGAGAGAAATTTTTACCGAGATAATAGGTGAGTAATTGTATGAAGGATTTTTTAGTTGATGTTCCTGTAAGAATCAATGTGTGGATTCGTCCTGAAAGTCAAAGAGCACAGTTTGAGGTTTTAAAAGAGGCTCGCCCCAGTATTTTGTTTCTTATTTCCGACGGCGGACGCAATGAAAAAGAGTGGGAAGCCATTTATGCTAACCGAAAAATGTTTGACGAAGAAATAGACTGGAACTGCACTGTATATAAAATGTATGAGGATAAAAACAACGGTCTTTATACAATGAGTAAAAAGGGCAGGGAGCTTATATGGAATACCGTTGACAGATGTATTTTTTTGGAGGATGACCAGATTCCTGCAGTATCATTTTTCAGATACTGTGCTGAGCTTCTTGAAAAGTATAAGGATGATTTGCGCATTGAAATGATATGCGGTCATAACCCTCATGTCACTTATGATGATGCCTTGCCAAATGACTACTATTTTAGCGAAAACGGTTGGTCTATATGGGGACTTGCTACCTGGAAACGAACTGAAGCAAATAAAGAATATCCATTTGATTATTCCGATAATGAATATATTAAACGCTGTCTGAAAGAAAATCTTAATGAGTTCTGGTATAAAAAGGTAGAAGGCTACTGTAACGGCGAACTGGTGGACAATCATATCCCCGGCGGGGAATATTATCACGCAATCAACAGTGTTCTTTTCCATAGAATGTCTATTATGCCCACAAGAAATATGATTAAGAATATAGGTTATAAGGGCGCGCATTTTGACTTTAAAAACAAGGATAAAACGCCTATATATTTCGGTGCGAAGACTTATGAAATAGATTTTCCCATTAAGCATCCTAAATATGTTGTTGATGATAAGTATTACGGAAAAGAATATGATAAGCTGCTACATCATGCAAAAATAAATCCCATTATTTATTTCTTTAAAAGAATAAAGAATTTTTTTAATCTTGTTTTTACCGGACGCTTAATTAAAGTGCTTAAAAAGAAATTCCATCCTACCGAGGAGCATTAACTATGAGTTCATCACTGCAGTCTCAGGCGTTTTCCGGTTTCTTTTGGAGTGTTTTTCAAAAAGTTGGAACGCAACTTGTAAGTTTTATTATTTCTATTGTTTTAGCCCGTATCTTGCTTCCATCGGATTACGGTGTTATTGCAATGATAACGGTATTTACCAATATTGCAATGGTGTTCATTAACACCGGGTTTTCCTCTGCAATTATTCAAAAGAAAGAGCTTTCGGATGAGGACATAAGTACAATGTTCTATTCAGGGCTTGCTTTGTCGGTTGTTCTTTACTTAATACTGTTTTTTGCCGCTCCTTACATAGCTATTATGTATAAGGAACCGTTGCTCACAAATTTACTTAGAGTAGAAAGTCTTATAGTTATACTCGGTGCTTCCTATTCGGTACAGCAGGCGCTTATAAGCCGAAATCTACAGTTTAAAAATAGCTTTCTTGCCAGTGCTGTAGGCGTATTTATACAGGGAGCAACAGGTATATTCTTAGCTTTTAAAGGTTTCGGTCCTTGGGCTCTGATCATTTCCACAATCATTCATTATATTGTTGTATTGATTATAATGTGGTGTATGGTGAAGTGGAAGCCTAAATTGGTTTTCTCGGTTAAATCCTTTAAGAATATGTTTGCTTTCAGCACAAAAATGCTTGCATCCGGTCTTTTGGATTCATTATTTAACAACATACGTTCTCTTATTATCGGAACACAGTATTCAAGCACGGATTTGGCTTACTATAATAAGGGTTACCAATTCCCCACACTTATTATGACTCAGGTGGATGGTTCCTTGACAAAGGTGTTATTTTCATTCCTTTCAAAGTTCCAGGCAGAGTGGACCGAAGGACTGCAGAAAATGCGCCGCGCTTTGAGGCTAAGTCTTTATGTTTGTGCACCTCTTATGGCAGGTATGGTTGCAGTTGCCGACCCTATGATTCGTATACTTCTTACCGATAAGTGGGAGGGAAGTATTATTTATGTGCGGCTGGTATGTATTATATGTATGTTTTGGCCGCTCTCTTCTCAGAGACACGCTTTAAATTCGCTGGGTAAGAGTGGAGTTTCCCTTAAAATGAATATAATCGGTAAAACTATTACCGTTATTTGTTTATTACTAACATTCCGACACAGCGTTCAGCTTATGATAGCAAGTTCGATTTTTGCATCAAGTATTTGTCTTTTTATAAACGCTTGTTTTTATAAAAAACATCTTACTTACCGTTTCCGCGACCAAATATCTGATATTTTGCCTCCCGTTTTACTTTCTGTCGGAATGGGATTTATTACCTACCTGGTAATGTTTTTGAATTTGAGCAGTGTCGTTACCCTTATTATTCAGATTCCACTTGGTATTTTGGTATATATAGCAGGTTCTGCAATATTCAGATTTGACAGCTTTTTCTATTTAATTTCACTTATAAAACGGTTTTGCAAAAAAAAGAAGAAAAGATAGTTAATAAAGGAGAGAAACATTAAAATGAAAGCTTTAGTTCTGGCAGGAGGTTACCCGCAGACAGCGTTACTTAAAGAATTGAGCGGCAGGGGAATAGAAACTGTTTTGGCAGACTATTTTGAGAACCCTGTTGCAAAGCCTTATGCTGACAAGTTTTATAGAGTTTCTACCCTTGATATTGATGCAATAACCAAGGTCGCAAAGGAAGAAAATGTTGATTTTCTTATTACCGTTTGCACTGACCAAGCATTGCTTACGGTAGCCCTTGTCTCAGAAAAACTGGGATTACCCTGTTATATAGATTATCAGACCGCCTTAAATGTTACCAATAAGCGGTATATGAAAAAGGTTTTCAATGAATATAATATTCCTACTGCAAAGCATGTAATTATGGCTGAATTTGATTCTGCTAAAATCACTTCAATGGAGTATCCGCTTATAGTAAAGCCTGTTGACTGTAACAGCTCAAAGGGTGTTAAAAAGGTGGATAATGAGGAAGAACTTAAAGAAGCGTTCCAAAATGCTGTAAACTTGAGCCGAACCGATACAGCCATAGTTGAGGAATATATAAGCGGTGAAGAGCTCAGCGTGGATGTCTATATAGAAGACGGAACAGCTCACGTTTTATCGGTATCTTCTCTTGATAAAATTGCGGATAATGATAAGTTTGTTATCTTCAGAGGTCGTTATTCTTCAGATGTAGTGGGCAAGGTTCATGATTTAGTGCGGGGCATTGCACAAAAGATTGCCGACGCATTCGGACTTAAAAACTCTCCTATGCTTATTCAGATGATAACCGACGGACAACGTGCATTTGTCCTTGAGTTCAGCGCAAGAACAGGTGGCGGTGTTAAGTTCAGACTTATTAAAAAAGCTTCGGGATTTGATGTTATTTCTGCTGTTATTGATTTGACTTTAGGAAGCATACCGCATGTTGATAAGAAAAAACCTGAGAATAAGTATATTGTAAATGAGTTTATATATTGCAGTCCCGGAAAATTCCATAGGCTTTGCGGATTTGAAGAATTAAAAAACGAAGGTGTTATTTCGGAGTACAGCTTATACAAATGGCAAGGTGCTGAGTTTGATACAATAGGAAACAGTGGTGACCGTATAGCGGGATTTACCATACAAGCTGATACAATTGAAGCACTCAGAGAAAAGCACAGCCGTGCCGTAAAGGATTTAAAGGTTTTAGATATAAACGGAAAAGATATAATGCGGCATGATTTACTAACCAATATTTAACAGAATGTACAATAAAGTGAGGGATAAATATGTCGATTAAGGTTACCCGTTCCTCCATGCCCCCCTTCGAGGAGTATTGCGAGGAAATAAAGGAGCTTTGGGAAAGCCGATGGCTTACCAATGCAGGTGTCAAGCATAATCAGCTTGAAGAAGAGCTGGAGAAGTATTTGAATGTTCCCAATGTGACTCTTTATACCAACGGACATTTAGCACTTGAAAATATAATAGAGACCCTGGAATTTCCTAAGGGAAGCGAGGTTATAACTACCCCATTCACCTTTGCTTCCACCACCAATGCCATTGCAAGAAGCGGTCTTGTGCCTGTGTTTTGTGATATAAACAGAAAAGATTATACTATAGATGTTTCAAAAATCGAAGCGCTTATAACCGAAAAAACCGTAGCTATAGTTCCGGTTCACGTTTACGGCAATATTTGTGATATCGAAGAGATTGAGCGCATTGCCAAGAAATATTCTCTAAAGGTAATATACGACGCCGCTCATGCCTTCGGAGTTACCTACAAGGGAATAAGTGCCGCGAGTATGGGAGACGCATCAATGTTCAGCTTCCATGCTACAAAGGTTTTCAACACAGTTGAGGGCGGAGCCGTTTGCTATGCCGATAACGAGTTAGAACCTGTTTTAGTTCAGCGCAGAAATTTCGGACTCAAAGGTGTTGAAGGTCATTATATAGGCGCTAATTCCAAAATGAGCGAATTCCACGCCGCTATGGGACTTTGTAATTTAAGACACATTGACGGCGAAATTGAAAAGAGAAAGGCTGTAGTTGCTCACTACAGAAAACGTATTGAAGATACTAAGGGAATAGTTTTATGTGAAGAACGTCCCGAAATTAAGTATAACTACGCATATCTCCCTGTGGTTTTCGACGGCTTTAAGCTGACCCGTGATGAGGTCTATGAAAAGCTTAAGGAGAACGGAATTATAACAAGAAAGTACTTCTATCCCTTAACCAATGACTTTGATTGCTATAAGCAGTTCCCCACAGCAGGAAAAGAAAAAACTCCCGTTGCCGATTACATATCCAAGAGAGTTCTTTGTCTGCCTCTTTACGCTGATTTGGCAGTAGAGGATATAGACAGAATATGCGATATTATTTTAAAAAATTGAGCAGGTGAATTAAAATGAGTTTATTTGAAGGAAAAACTTTAATGATTACCGGTGGTACCGGAAGTTTCGGCAACGCAGTGCTGAACAGATTTTTGAAAACCGATATAGGTGAAATAAGAATTTTGTCCAGAGACGAAAAGAAGCAGGACGATATGCGTCACGAGTTTCAGGCTAAAATGCCCGAAGTGGCTGAAAAGATTAAGTTCTATATCGGTGACGTAAGAGATTTAGCAAGTGTTAAAAACGCTATGCACGGGGTGGATTATATCTTCCATGCAGCAGCACTCAAACAGGTACCTTCCTGCGAATTCTTCCCCATGGAGGCAGTTCGCACTAATGTTATGGGTACCGATAATGTTCTTACTGCCGCTATTGATGAGGGTGTAGAAAGTGTTATCTGCCTTTCCACCGACAAAGCGGCTTACCCTGTTAATGCTATGGGTATTACTAAGGCTTTGGAAGAGCGAGTTGCTGTTGCTAAATCCAGAAATACAAAAACAACTAAAATTTGCTGTACCCGTTACGGCAATGTAATGTGCTCTCGCGGCAGTGTTATTCCGCTGTGGATTGAACAGATTAAGCAGGGCAATCCCATTACCATAACTGAGCCCAGTATGACCCGTTTTATTATGAGCCTTGACGAGGCAGTTGACTTGGTGCTTTTCGCCTTTGAAAACGGCGTAAACGGTGACATTCTTGTTCAGAAGGCTCCTGCCTGCACCATCGAAACTCTTGCAAAGGCTGTCACTTCGCTCTTTAATCCCGAAACCGAAATTAAGGTTATTGGTATCAGACACGGAGAAAAAATGTATGAAACTCTTCTTACTAATGAAGAATGTGCTAATGCAATAGATATGGGTGATTTCTACCGCGTGCCCAGTGATAACAGAGGTCTTAACTACGATAAGTACTTTAAAGACGGTAATATAGAGCGTAATCCTCTTACAGAATTCAATTCCAATAATACCGAGCTTCTTAATGTTGAACAGGTTAAAGAAAAGCTTCTCTCTCTTGCTTATATCAGAGAAGAGTTGGCAAAAGAAGGTAAATAATAATGAAGATTCTTATTACCGGAGCTAAGGGCTTTGTGGGTAAAAATCTGACCGAGGCACTTAAAAATATTAAGGACGGCAAGGACAGAACTCATCCCGAAATTAATATTGAAGAACTTTATCTTTATGATATTGATTCAAGCAAAGAGCTTCTTGACGAGGCTTGCAAAAATGCAGATTTTGTGTTTAATCTTGCAGGTGTAAACCGCCCCGAAAAAGAAGAGGACTTTATGAATGGTAACTTCGGCTTTGCCTCCACCTTGCTTGATACCCTCAAAAAGTATAATAATACCTGCCCTATAATGCTTAGTAGTTCCATTCAGGCAAATCTTGAAGGACGCTATAACGGCCCCTACGGACAGAGCAAAAAGGCAGGGGAGGATTTGTTCTTCTCTTACGGCAAGGAAGTGGGTGCAAGGGTGCTTGTTTACCGTTTCCCGAATCTTTTTGGAAAATGGTGCAGACCTAATTACAACAGCGCCGTTGCAACCTTCTGCAATAACATTGCAAACGATTTGGCCTTTACGGTAAACGACCCTGCAGTAGAGCTTACTCTTCTCTATATTGATGACCTTATTGACGAAATGCTTTTATGCCTTGAGGGTAAAGAGCATAAAGAAAACGAATTTTGTGTCTGCCCTGTTACTCACAAGGTGACTTTAGGCGAAATAGTTGAGCTGCTCGGTAAGTTCAGTGAGCAGTCCGAAACCCTTTTAATGCCCGAAATTCCTGCAGGCAGCTTTGCTAAGAAGCTTTACTCAACATATCTTTCTTATTTGCCCAAAGAAAATGCGATATTTCCTTTGACTATGAATGTAGACGAGCGCGGCAGCTTTACGGAGCTTTTAAAAACCGAAAACTGCGGTCAGTTCTCGGTGAATATTTCAAAGCCCGGTATCACCAAGGGTCAACATTGGCATAATACAAAATGGGAATTCTTTATTGTGGTGTCGGGTAAAGCTCTTATTCAGCAGAGAAAAATTGGTACCGAAGAAGTGCTGAATTTTGAAGTAAGCGGCGAAAAAATAGAGGCTGTACATATGCTTCCCGGTTACACCCATAACATTATTAATTTAAGTGAAACCGATGACCTCGTTACCCTTATGTGGGCAAACGAGCAGTTTGATAAAAATCATCCCGATACGTTCTTTGAACCGGTAGAATAATATTAATCTGTGGATTTGAGGAGGTGACAGAATGACAAAAGAACAGGAACTTTTATTAGAGCTTTTAGCTTATGGTATTACCGAATGTGAGATACAGTGCGATACAAGAAAAATTGACTGGCCAAGTCTTATTAAGGAATCAATTTCACAAACCGTTTCCGTGCTTGCCTTTGATTCTGTTACCCCTATAAAAGCAAAAATCCCTGAAGAAATCTATAAAAAATGGTTTAATCATTCCTATTCTTCCATTGCG
>JAZLDA010000097.1:0-15163 GCA_045614505.1 Acutalibacteraceae bacterium
ACCTCCTTGTACTTTGGTAATGCGGTCGCCAAACCACTACCATTATACTTGGAGGTTTAATTCTTTCCAATATTTATTCGTGGCTTGGCACTCGCCTCGCCACGCTTTGTTGTAGCCCTACTCTCTTTATCTTCCCCCAGTAGAACTGGGGGTTTATTTCCACGTCTAAAGACACCAATAAAAACAGCGACAAGATTTTTCTTGTCGCTGTTTTATTTAGTACAGTTTAACGTCAATCCAAAGATTTTCGTAGTAGAAACGGATATCGTCGTTAAGGTCGTAATAGTACTCGGTTATTGGCATTTGCTCGGGGTCGGGATATAAAATATCATTTTCATAGTAATAATAGTCAGGATTATTAATTACCGTAATGTTAGGTGAGGCATAACCGATATATTCAGCATTTGCCAGCGCAATTTCCGGCTCTAAAAGGAAGTTAATATAAAGCATAGCTGCTTCATAGTTCTGACAACAAGAGGGGATACAAATGGCATCTACAAAAATATTAGTGCCTTCCTTTGGATAAACAAATGCCAAATCTTCATTAACCTCATACATTGTAAGATAATCGCCTGCATAATAGGGGGCAATAGCAGCTTCTCCTGTTTCCATCTTACCGTAGACTTCATCCATAACATAGGACTGTAAGTACTGTTTTTGGTCTTTGAGAAGATGTGCGGCGCGGTCCCAATCTTTCTTTTCGGTTGAATTAACACTCATACCGCCGTAGAACTGCGCAGTCATAAAGGCGTCTCTTGGATTGGAGAACATAAGTGTCTGGTTTTTATATTTTTCATCCCAGAACACTCCCCAGCTATCGGGAACTTCATCAATCATAGCAGTATTATAAATTATGCCGACCATACCCACATTGTAGGGAACAGAGTACTGATTTTTAGGGTCATAATACTGGTTTTTGTACTGTTTGCCTATATTTTTATAGTTGGATATTTTTGAAGTATCAATTGGTAACAGCATATCCTCATTAATCATTCTGTCAATCATATAATCTGACGGAATAATGAGGTCATAGGATACGCCTGCAGTTCTCAGTTGAGAATACATAGTTTCATTACTTTCAAAAGTCGAGTAATTAACTTTAATGCCCGTAATCCGCTCAAATTCTTTATTAACATCGATGCTTCCGTCTGTACCGTCGGAGATGTATTCACCCCAGTTATATACATTCAGCACAGTTCCTGTTAAATCATTTTCATAATTTGCATCAAGATTTAAATCGAAATATTCGTATGCACATCCTGAAAATGAACACATTGCAACAACGAGAAGTGATATGAAAAGTAAATTTAAAATCCGTTTCATCTGCTCATACCTCTTTTCTTTTCGGAGTGGCTTAATGTAACATTATAAAGCAACATTAAGGCAAATACTGTAATGAAGATTAGAGTAGACAGAGCATAGGTGTCAGGTGTAACTGTACGCTTCGTCATATTGTAAATAACAATGGGCAGGGTCTGATAATGACCGCAGGTAAAATAACTTATAACAAAGTCGTCCAGAGACAGGGTAAACGCCATTATGAAGCCTGTAAAAATTCCGCTTGAAATTGAAGGAAGCACAACCTTGAAAAATGCCTTTATAGGTGTACATCCCAAATCCATAGCAGCTTGCGCAAGTGCAGGGTCTGTCTGTCGGAGTTTTGGTAATACCGACAAAATAACATAGGGAAGGTTAAATGTAATATGAGCTATCAGAACAGTAAAGAAACCCAGGGATTCGGCAAGACCAAACATCTTTCCGCAGAAAATAAAGAGCAGCATAAGAGAAACACCGGTAACAATATCAGCATTCATCATAGGGATATTGGTAACCGACATAATGGCAGATTTTGCAAGCTTGCTTCTGAGCGTCGTAATTCCCACTGCTGCTGCCGTGCCAAGCACCGTTGAAACGGTCGCAGACATCACAGCGATAAGCAATGTGTGTTTAAGCGCATCCAACATTTCACCGTTAAATACAAGTTCTCCGTACCAGTCAAGGGAAAAACCCTCAAAAACCCACACGCTGGAGCCACTGTTAAAGGAAAACACAATCATAACGGCAATAGGTGCATAAAGGAAAAGTATGACAAGCGCCATGTATATCTTTGATAGTATTTTCAAAGTACGACACCTCCGTCCTCATCAGCTGAAAATCTGTTCATTATGAACAGAGAAACGAGAATGATAGCCATCAGCACAAGGGAAATAGCAGAGGCAACATTATAGTAATCGGGACCTAAATGGAAGAGATACTCAATCACGTCACCGATAAGCATGGTTTTGTTGCCGCCCAGTTTTTGTGAAATGTAAAAGGTGCTCACACTGGGAACAAACACCATTGTAATACCTGAGATAACACCGGGCATACTTAGGGGTAAAATAACCTTTTTGATAACTCTGAAGCGGTTTGCGCCTAAATCCTCCGCAGCTTCTGTAAGAGAAACGTCTATTTTTGACATAACGTTAAAAATCGGAAGGACCATATATGGTAAAAAGTCATATACCATACCGAGAATTACCGTTCCCGGACGGTTGATGAGATGCAACGGCTCAAAGCCGAGCTTACTTAAGAATGTGTTAATAATACCGGTATTAGAGAGTATGGTTATCCATGAATATGTACGAATGAGGAAGTTGGTCCACATTGGAAGCATGGTTAGAATCATCATCATTCGTTGTGTGCCGGGCTTACATTTTGTCATAAAATATGCCAGAGGATAAGCGATTATAAGCGTAATCGCCGTGGAGATAAAGGCGTATAAAAGAGAAATCAAAAAAGCATTTTTGTATCTGCCTAAATCAGAAAAATTAGAAAAAGAAAAATTCCCCGCAGCATCGGTCAAGGCATAATAACCCATTATAAACAGCGGCACGATTATGAAAAGTGCCGACCAAATAATATAAGGGGCGCGGAGAAGTTTTTGTCCTAGTGAGGATTTTTTCACTCTTCATCCTCCTCTAAATCGGAGAGATGCTCCATTTCATCACTATAGGTGCTGTAGTCACCGTATTTGCCCGAATATTCGGATTTCTTCATAATATGAATTGCGTCGGGTTCAATAAACAGTCCTACATGCTCGTCAACCTTATGTTCATCGGTAGTTTGTATCATCCACTTAAAACCACCGATGTCAACGATTATTTCATAGTGAACGCCAAGGAAGGTAACAGATGTGACAGTACCGGTAAGCATACCTTTTTCAACCGGAACTATATCAACGTCTTCAGGTCGAACTACAACATCTACCTTTTCGCCCACAGCAAAACCTGCATCAAGGCAAGGGAAAACCTGACCGGAAAATTCCGCCAAATAGTCCTTTTTCATAACACCGTCAAGTATGTTGGATTCTCCTATAAAATCAGCTACAAACGCATTATTTGGCTCGTTATAAATATCTTGAGGTGTGCCTATCTGCTGAATTTTACCGTTATCCATAACTACGACACGGTCAGACATAGAAAGCGCTTCTTCCTGGTCGTGTGTAACAAAGATAAATGTTATACCCAACTGTTGCTGAATTTTCTTAAGCTCGTTTTGCATATCCCTGCGCAGCTTTAAGTCCAGTGCAGCAAGAGGCTCATCCAAAAGCAACACTCTCGGATTGTTTGCAATAGCACGGGCTATAGCTACACGTTGTTGCTGACCGCCTGACAAATTATGAATTTTTCTTTTCTCCATACCGCTTAAGTTTACCAGCGCCATCATCTCGGTAACCTTCGCTTTTATTTCCTCTTCAGGTACCTTTTTAAGCCGTAAACCGAAAGCAACATTCTCAAAAACATTCAGGTGAGGGAAGAGGGCGTACCTCTGAAAGATAGTATTAACCTGTCTTTTATGTGCAGGCACACTGTTGATTTTCTCGCCCGAAAAAATAATATCACCATTATCGGGCTCAAGAAAACCGGCAATAACGCGAAGTGTTGTGGTTTTACCGCAGCCTGAAGGTCCGAGGAGAGTTATAAATTCCTTGTCTCTGATATTGAGATTGATACCGTCAAGAACCTTTTCACCCTCAAAGGACATGGTGATGTTTTTTAATTCAATAATATTGTTGTCCATTCAAGCATCCCCCTTTGCGGTCACTTTGTGCCGCCAAAGCATTTATTGCTCTGCGCGATACCTGCAAAAACTTTGCTTACTGCCGACCCGCAAAGAGTTTTCATAGTACTAATAATGGTAAAACGACTATGGCAAGTAGGCTTTGATTTTGCTCTCAACACAGATGCTCAGAATAGTATGAATTCATACCAAAAAAAGACCGCTAATCTCTGTACACATAAATGAGCCGGAAGAAATAAAATTAGCAGCACAGTTTGGGGTGCAGAAACAACGGTAAAAATATCGGAATGAAATCATTATTCATTTTAGAATAATATATTGCAAAATTCCCTTGTTGTCAAGAGTTTTTTTGACAGTTTTTGATGAATTACGCAAGGGAAGAATATGGAAATTGCAAATACTCCGTTTTTCTCGTTATTGCTTCAAATTTCTCGCAAATTCTCGTTTTTTATATAGAGGATTTCTTGTTAAATAATTTATAAATATTTTATTAAAATTTAACGCAATGCTATTGCCGTAAAGAACAAAATGTGGTATAATAAACCAAATATGCGATAAAGAGAGGTGTGCGCTGTGATAATTTTGGGTATAGATCCAGGCTATGCACTCATAGGGTACGGTGTGATTTCTTATGACAGCGGACGCTTTAAGACCGTTAATTTCGGAGCGATAACCACTCCATCAGATATGGAGTTTCCGGCACGCCTTGAAGTTATTCATCGTGATATGAATCAGTTGTTTAAGGAATTCAAACCTGACGCTTTATCAATAGAAAAATTGTTTTTCAACACCAACACCACAACGGCAATTGATGTTGCACAGGCAAGAGGAGTTATTCTTCTTGCGGCACAATCTAATAATGTGCCCGTATTTGAATATACGCCTCTGCAGGTTAAATCGGCCGTCACCGGATTCGGCAGAGCGGAAAAATCCCAGGTTATGGAAATGACACGCTCGCTTCTCGGTCTTTCTAAAGTACCGAAACCCGACGATACTGCAGATGCTCTTGCTATCGCTATTTGTCACGCCAATACCGGAACAGGAAAATTTGCATCACTTATGAAAGGGGAATTATAAATGCTTGCTTCACTCAGAGGACAGCTTACTTATTTAGAACCGACCTATTGCATTATTGAATGCTCCGGTGTAGGTTTTCGCTGTTCAATAACAGCCAAAACTCTCGGTTTGATGCCGCCAATCGGTAAAGAAGTTAAGCTTTATACCTATATGTCTGTAAAAGAGGATGCAATTGATCTGTACGGTTTTTCCGATATGGACGAGCTTAATTGCTTTAAACTGATTACCTCTGTAAGCGGTGTTGGTCCTAAAATCGGCATTGCTCTTCTTTCGACATTTAATGCTGAGCAGATTTCGTTGCATATTGCCGGTAACAACCCTAAAGCTCTTACCGCAGCTTCAGGTGTTGGATTAAAACTTGCGCAACGAATAATTTTAGAACTTAAGGATAAGGTGGCAAGTCTTCCCGGCGGAACAAGTGATGAAGTTGTTTCTGTAGGTAATGCAGTTAGTAACACAAATTCCAGAGAGGCGATTTCTGCACTTGTTTCTCTCGGATATTCCCAGAGTGAGGCTTCATTAGCAGTCGGCAAATTCTCACCGGATCTGCCGGTGGAAGCTCTTATAAGAGATGCTCTCAAACTACTTTCGAGGCAGGTGTAACAAATGATCGAAACTACCGATTATAACATTGACGATTTTTCCGGACGTATAGTTTCTCCCGAATACAGCAACGATGATGGGGATTCGGAAATAAGCTTGAGACCGAAAAGTCTTGACGAATATGTAGGTCAGGAAAAAGCAAAGGACAACCTGCGGATATATATCAAAGCCGCTCTGCAAAGAAAAGAGTCTCTTGACCATGTTTTGCTTTACGGCCCTCCGGGACTCGGTAAGACAACGCTTTCTTCTATTATCGCAAAGGAAATGGGGGTAAATCTCAGAGTCACTTCGGGGCCTGCTATTGAAAAGCAAGGAGATTTAGTTGCTCTGCTTACGAACCTGAATGAGGGCGATGTTCTCTTTATTGATGAAATCCACCGATTGTCCAGAAATGTTGAGGAGATTCTCTATCCCGCAATGGAGGATTTTTCGGTTGATATAATTATCGGAAAAGGACCCTCTGCAAGGTCTATCAGATTAGATGTTCCTCATTTTACACTTGTCGGTGCAACGACAAGAAGCGGACAGTTAACGGCGCCGCTCAGAGACCGTTTCGGCGTTCTTTTGCGGCTTGAACTATATACTCCCGACGAGCTGGCACGCATTGTTACCCGTTCTGCTTCAATCCTTGACATTCCCATAGATTACGAAGGTGCTCTTGAAATAGCATCGCGTTCCCGAGGCACCCCGCGTATTGCCAACAGACTGTTAAAACGCGTTCGCGATATTGCGCAGATCGAATATAACGGAGAAATCACCGTTGAGGTTGCAAGAGCCGCGTTATCACGCTTCGAAATTGATGAGCTCGGTCTTGACGAATTTGACAGGAGAATGCTCACAACAATTATTCGAAATTATGGTGGCGGTCCTGTAGGTCTTGATACCCTCGCCGCAGCAGTCGGTGAAGAAGCTATTACAATTGAAGATGTTTACGAGCCGTATCTTATGCAAATTGGTTTTTTGACAAGAACGGCAAGAGGCAGATGTGTTACAAAACTTGCTTACGAGCATCTTGAAATTCCTGTGCCGTCTAGCTCGCCTGCTTCTGCACAGCAATCAATTTCCATTTAGATGAGAAGAGATAAATAAATGAGATTTGCAAACGATTTTAATGATTACGAGCTCATAGACGCCGAGGGTGGGGAACGCCTTGAGCGTTGGAAGGATATTATCCTTATTCGTCCCGACCCACAGGTAATCTGGCGCTCTGAAAGAAAAGATTCTCGCTGGAAAGCACCCCACGCAGTTTACCACCGAAGCAATTCCGGCGGCGGCTACTGGGAAACTATTAAAAATGTTCCCGATGTCTGGGCAGTTAAATACCGTGATTTGACATTCAGACTTAAACCTATGGGTTTTAAGCATACTGGTCTTTTTCCGGAACAGGCTGTTAACTGGGGATTTGCTGCAGAAAAAATAAGAAACAGCGGTAGAAAAATCACTGTGCTTAATTTATTTGCTTATACCGGAGGAGCTACCATTGCCTGCCTTGAAGCAGGAGCATCTGTTACCCATGTTGATGCTTCTAAAGGTATGGTACAGTGGGCAAAAGAAAACGCTGAGGCAAGCGGGCTGTCAAGTGCTCCTGTCAGATGGCTTGTTGATGATTGCCTTAAATTTGTAAGGCGTGAAATTCGACGCGGTAACAAATACGATGCAATTATTATGGACCCGCCCTCTTACGGCAGAGGACCTAACGGTGAAGTTTGGAAGCTGGAACAGCAGATTGACGAGTTATTAAGTGAGACAGGTAAACTACTCAGCGATGAACCGCTTTTCTTTATTCTTAATTCCTATACCGGTGGACTTTCGCCCACAATACTTAATTATATGGTTAAAACCTTAGTGGCGCCCGGCGGCAAAGGAATTGTTTTTACCGATGAAATCGGACTTAAAATATCCGCGCGCGACATAGTAATGCCTTGCGGAAATACAACGATATGGACTAATGATGAAAACTAAAGATAACATTATTGAAATTAGTAACCTCTCCTATATATATTCGGGAGAAGACTCGGAAAGCGTTCTCGAAAACTTTAACCTTAATATCGAACGCGGCTCTTTTACGGTTATTCTCGGTCATAACGGCTCTGGTAAATCAACACTTGCAAAGTTAATGAACGGTTTATTTAAACCCGCTTGCGGCACAGTAAGTGTTGACGGTATGTTGACCGATGACCCTGATAGCGAAATTGAAATCAAAAGGCGAGTCGGTCTTGTTTTTCAAAATCCCGATAATCAGATTATCTCCTCAGTAATTGAAGAGGATGTGGCGTTTGGTCCGGAAAACTTAGGCTTTATGCCCGATGAAATCAGACAGCGTGTTGACTCGGCGCTGATGGCAGTGAATATGTACGACTACCGAAAAAGTGCACCGCACAATCTTTCCGGAGGCCAGAAGCAGAGAGTAGCTATTGCCGGTATTCTTTCAATGACTCCGGAATGTATCGTTCTGGACGAGCCTACCGCAATGCTTGACCCTCAGGGAAGACGTGAGGTTATGGAATCACTTATTGAACTCAACAAGAATCAGAACATAACCATAGTGCTTATTACTCATTTTATGGAAGAAGCGCAGTACGCTGACAGAGTTCTTATTATGAACGACGGAAAAATCACCGGTGACGGTTCTCCTGAGGATATTTTCTCAAAACTCGAGCTATTAAAAGAGGCAGGTCTCAGTATTCCTCAAACCACCGAATTGCTGGAATTTTTAAGACGTAACGGCGTTAATATTAAAAAGGGAATTATCTCTGTTGAGGATTGCGCCGATGAACTGGCCAAAATTTTAAGCCATTAACTATATTTTAAGAAAGGACGACCGATTTTGCCGATTTTACAAACGGAAAATCTCACATACACATATGCGCCGGGCACACCGTTTAGACACACAGCTGTCAACAATATTTCATTTTCGGTTGAAGAGGGTGAAATAACCGGCATTATCGGACATACCGGTTCGGGAAAATCAACGCTTTTACAGCTGTTAAACGGTCTTTTAAAACCTACAAGCGGCAAAGTATTGCTTCATGGCAAGGACATCTGGGACGAACCTAAAAAAATTGGATCTGTTCGTTTTAATATCGGTCTGGTTTTTCAGTATCCGGAATATCAGCTTTTCGAAGAAACCGTTCAGGAAGATATTGCCTACGGACCTAAGAATATGAAGCTTTCCCCGGAGGAAATAAAAAAAAGAGTTAATGAAGCATCAAAAACCGTAGGTCTCAAAGAAAGCCTTTTACAAAAATCGCCCTTTGACCTCTCGGGTGGCGAAAAAAGAAGAGTTGCAATTGCCGGAATTATGGCGATGAAACCCGAAATCATTGTTTTTGATGAGCCCACTGCAGGGCTTGATCCGAATGGAAGAGAAACTGTTTTTAACGCTATTCGACAATACAGAAATCAGAATAATGCCACCATTATAATCGTGTCCCACAGTATGGAGGATATGGCGGCAATCTGTGACAAAATTATTGTTATGAATAATGGCAATGCAGTTATGCACGCAACTGTAGATGAAGTTTTTAAAAACGCTTCAATGCTCAAAAATATTGGTCTGAATGTTCCTGCGGTTACTGATGTTTTTCTCAGTTTAAAGAGCAGAAACATAGATGTTCCCACAGACGTATATACTGTTGAAAGTGCTGCTTCGGCGCTTCTGTCTATTATCAAGGGAGGTGCATACCTTGATAAGTGATATTACCTTTGGACAGTTTTTCCCGGGCGACTCCCTTATTCACAGGTTAGATCCAAGAATTAAATTCTTAATGCTGATTTTTATTATTGTATTTATCTTTCTCGCGACTGATTTTTTTGGTATGTCTCTGGCGCTTATCTTTTGTATTCTTATAATGATTTTATCAAAAGTGCCTCTGAAGATGTACTTGAAAAATATTAAAGCGATACTGCCTATACTGATTTTTACTGCAATTATAAATTCTCTCTATGTCAGAGAAGGGTCAGTCTTATTTGATAAATGGATAATAACTATAACCACAGGCGGCGTTTATAAGGCGGTATTTATGGCGATTCGAATCACGCTGCTTATTATAATCAGTTCATCTCTCACTTATACCACCACGCCGAATGACCTCACTGATGCAATTGAGAGACTGTGCAAACCACTGAAATTTATAGGTCTCGGCACAGCAGTTCATATGCTTACTATGATGATGACTATTGCGCTACGTTTTATTCCCACGCTTATTGACGAAACACAAAAAATTATGAATGCTCAAAAGGCGCGCGGCGCGGATATTGAAAGCGGTGGATTTTTAAGCAGAGTAAGGGCATTGATTCCTATTCTTATTCCTCTGATTATTCTTTCGGTGCGCAAAGCTTATGATCTTGCAGAAGCTATGGAGTGCCGTTGCTACAACGGAGGTATCGGGAAACAGCGTATGAAACAGCTTCACATTAAGCTTAGAGATGTTTTTGCGGTTACGCTCTGCCTTGTTTGGGCTGGCGGAATAATCACACTGAGAATATTTATGGGGTAATTTATGCAAAGATATTTGCTGAAAATCGCATTTGACGGAACGGATTATCATGGCTGGCAAGTACAGCCAAACGGAATCACAGTTCAAGAGCAGTTACAAATTTCTATGAGTAAACTGTACGGTTTTGCGCCGGGAATAACCGGTTGCAGTCGCACCGATGCAGGAGTTCATGCCAGTGAATTTTACTGTCATTTTGATTTAGAAAATAAGGTTCCTGCTGATGGGATAGTAAACGGACTGAATGCTGTTCTTCCTGAGGATATTCGTGCTCTGAGCTGCATTGAAGTCAATGCTGATTTCCATTCGCGGTACGCAGCTAAAAGAAAAACCTATGTCTACAAAATTGACCGCAGAAGAATTCAGGATCCGTTCTCGATTCGTTACAGCCTTCGCTATAGCGGAAAGCTTAATATCAGTGATATGCAGCATTTCTGTTCAACCCTTGTGGGAGAGCACGATTTTGCCGGTTTTTCGTCAGCCGGCAGAAGTGTAAACGAAACGGTTCGTACTATATTCAGCTGTGAGATAAAAGAAACCGACCAATTATTATCTCTCTATATAACAGGAAACGGGTTTTTATACAATATGGTACGGATAATTGTAGGAACTGCCATTGAGGTAGGTACCGGCCGAATCGATAAAAATATTGCTTTGAAGATTTTTGAAACGAATGACAGAACTCTTGCTGGTGCAACTGCACCTGCAAAAGGTTTATTTTTAAAACAGATAACGTATTGAGGTGAAAGAATGCCTAAATATCAGAAAAATAAGCGCAGACGTCGTCATCATTTTGCGAAAATACGTACTACGGAAAACGTTGAAATGATATCTACTGAAAAAGAAGAAACGGAAAAGAAACCAAAAAAGCTTTCATCTTTCAAGATTCTCAACGGAAAGAAGAAGGTAAAAAAAATCAGACGGCTTATCGCCTTGGGACTTATTATCGCAATAGCGTTTACACTTCTTCTTGTCTCTTTGTTTTCTCCAACGGGAATAGAGGAGATGTATTCGAATTTATCTGCTACATTCTCATTTGATTCAAAACTTCCCGTTGAGCTTTGCGGCTCCGAAACCTATAATATCAGTGATAAAAGCAATTACTTTTATCTGCTTTCTGATACATGTATTTCTGCAATTTCAAAAAACGGAAAGATATCTTTCAATGACAATCACGGCTTTTCTTCTCCCGTTCTTTGCGAAAGCGAAGCCAGATGTCTTGTGTACGATCAAAACGGAACCGGCGTTCGCATTTACAATGCAAAAGGGTTAGTTTTATCTTATGAAAGCAAAAATATAGTTTATGCCGCAGATATTGGTAGAAACGGTACCTTTGCTGTTGCAGGCAAGTCTGAAAATTACACCTCAATGGTGTCTGTTTTTAATAAAAAAGGCGAAATGCTTTACGAATGGTACTGCCCGGAGGAAACCATCAATTCGGTAGCTGTTGCTTCTAACGGCAAATCGATTGCCGTGGGTACAGTTTCGGTGGCAGGCGGTGAATTTGAAAGCACTGTTTATATACTTAAATTTGATTCCGCTGACCCTGTTTTTGAGAAACGATACGACGGTGAGTTTATATACTCAATTAATTCAGTATCCCGAAAGAACTTTACTGTAGTTTGTGAAAACAAATGTGACATTATTGCCTGGAAAGACTATTCGGTTACGAGCTACCAAACGGAATATAATATTAATTTTGTGAGGGCAACAGCAAAATACACTGCTATTGCTTCCTGCAGAGAAAATAATGACGGTAACTATTCTTTTAGTGTTTATAACAAAAAAAGAAAGCTTGATTTAACCTTTAATTTTGAAGGTAATGTTGATGATTTTCAAATTGATGGTAATAATATATTCATTTTAAGCGGCAATTCCGTATATCTTATTAACAGAAACGGAAAGATTGCCAAAACAGGCGAGTGCGGTTTCGGTACCGTAAAAATTGTGCCTGTATCCTCCGGCTCCTGCCTTGCAGTTGGTCATAATTCTGTTACTAAAATCAACTTACATTAGGAGTAATTTATGTCTCACTTTATACTGGACGCAATACTAGCTATTATAATTGTTATTGGTATCATTTCAGGCATAAAACGCGGTGCAGTTAAAATTATTCTTTCTTTTGTCGCACTTATTCTTGCCGCATATCTGGCCTATATTTCAGCGACACCCACAGCGGTTTTTATTAACAATAAATTTATTGCTCCGTCTATATGTAATGACATTTATGAAGCGCTTGAAGACGGGGAAGATCCCACATCGGTATTTCCGGATTATATTACCGAAAATGCAGAAAAATTCGGTATAGATTTAGAAAACTTGAAAATAGCCGGCGGCGCTGCCGAAGAGGATATCACAAATTTTGTGGATACAAAATTTTCTCCGCTGATTGTTAGTGTGATTTCAACATTACTCATTTTTGTCTTATTTATATTACTTTCCATTATTTTCAATCTATTTATAAAAATCTTTAACAAGCTTGTTAAACACAGTTTTGTTGGGCACATCAATTCTTTTTTGGGCGCAATTTTCGGCGCACTCAGCGGCTGTGTTATAGTTACGGTAATTTGCACTATATTTTCTCTTACAGTAAAATATGCTGTAAGATTGCCATTTAATATAACAGAAGAAACGGTTAATTCATCACTATTTTACAGTATCTTCTTATATGTATTCTAACCACTGAAAGGAAATCAAAATGAAGCTTTGCTACAAATGTCAGAAACGTCCTGCCGTCGTATTCATTTCCGACGCTATGGATAAGAATTCGACTCCTAAAGGACTTTGCCTTGTTTGCGCAAAATCAGCAGGCATTAAGCCTATTGATGATATGCTGAAAAAAATGAACATATCCGATGAAGACATCGAGCAAATGAGTGACCAGTTTATGGAAATAATGTCTATGAACGGAGACGACGGCGGTGACGAGTTTGATTTAGGTACTGCACCCGCATTCCCATTCTTAAACAATATGTTCACTGATTCTCTCGGCAAATCAGAAGATAACGATAAAGGAAAAGACGATTCTAAAGACGGTAAAAAAGAGCGTAAGAAACGCCGTTTTATGGAGCAGTATTGCACAAATCTTACCGAGCGTGCTAAAAACGGGCAGTTAGACGAGATTTTTGGCAGAGAGGAAGAGCTTTACAGAACAATTCAGATTTTATCCCGTCGCACTAAAAACAACCCTTGTCTTATTGGAGAGCCCGGTGTCGGAAAAACCGCCATTGCAGAAGGTCTCGCAATTAAAATTGCAAGAGGAGACGCTCCTGCACGCCTTTTAGATAAGGAAATTCACCTTCTTGATTTAACCGGTCTTGTTGCAGGCACTCAGTTTAGAGGACAGTTTGAGAGCCGTGTTAAGGGTCTTGTTGAAGAAATAAAGACCGCAGGTAATATAATTCTTTTTATTGACGAGATTCACAATCTTGTAGGGGCAGGGGACTCGGCAGAGGGGTCCATGAATGCGGCAAATATTTTAAAGCCTGCACTATCTCGCGGCGAAATTCAGGTTATAGGTGCCACTACATTTAAGGAATATAGAAAATATATTGAAAAAGATGCCGCTCTCGAGCGAAGATTCCAGCCTGTAACCATTGAAGAACCATCACTTCTTGAAGCCGAAAAGGTTTTGAGAGGTATCAAAAAATACTATGAAGGCTATCATAATGTAACTATTCCTGATAATATTATTTCTACTATAGTAAGGCTCTCCGAAAGATATGTAAATGACAGATTTTTACCCGATAAAGCTATAGACCTAATGGATGAAGCCTGTGCCTGCGCAAGCCTTGCAAATACTGCTGTGGACAGGCTTTACATTGCTAACAAAAAGATTGCTGATGCACAAATGGAAATCAACCGTCTTGAGACCGATGTAGAAAACATTGACTATGAAAAGATAGCTCTTGTTAAAGCTGAACTTGAGAAATACAAGAAGCAGGCAAGTGAGCTTTATGTTCCTGCATCAGATAACACCGTAACAGATATGGATGTCGCTAAGGTAATTGAACTCTGGACCGGAATTCCTGCCGCCAAGGTACAGGAAAATGATTTGAAGAAACTTAGCAGTTTAAAGGATGAAGTTTTAAAAAGAATAATCGGTCAGGACAAAGCCGTGGAGCTAGTTGTTTCTGCCGTTAAGCGTTCCAGAGTCCAGATGTCGACTAAACGCAGACCTGCCTCTTTTATTTTTGTAGGTCCTACGGGCGTCGGCAAGACCGAGCTTGTGAAAGTGTTGTCTGAACAGTTATTCGACACACCCGAGACTATGATACGGCTTGATATGTCTGAGTTTATGGAGAAACACTCGGTATCACGTCTTATAGGAGCGCCTCCGGGATATGTAGGATACGACGAAGCCGGTCAGCTTACCGAAAAGGTTCGCAGAAAGCCTTATTCGGTAGTGTTGTTTGATGAAATAGAAAAAGCTCATCCCGACATTCTCAATATTTTGTTACAGATCCTTGATGACGGAAGAATTACCGATGCGCAGGGAAGAACAGTTAACTTTGAAAACACAATTATTGTTATGACCTCAAATGCAGGAAGCGATAAGCAATCCGCACTTCTCGGTTTTGAAAAGACAGCAGCACAAGCCAGTGAAGAAAAAGCAAGAAAAGCGCTCAGTGAGTTCCTTCGTCCTGAATTTATCGCCAGAGTTGACGAAATTGTGGTTTTCACACCCTTAGATTTAAAATCTCTTTCTCGTATTTCCGCTTTGATGCTTGATGAAATCAAACTTGCTATGAGCTATAAGGGTATTGAGCTAAGTTATAATGAAAAAATTTGTCAGCTTATCGCAGAAAAATGCGAGGGCGGAAAATCAGGCGCAAGAGAGCTGAGAAATTATATCAGACGCAATATAGAGGACAAAATCGTTTCATTACTTGTTGATGAGAATACGGCAACAGTAAGTAAAATTT
>JAZLDA010000098.1:0-14957 GCA_045614505.1 Acutalibacteraceae bacterium
AAGAATAAGGCTGTGATGGAGAAAAACCTTGAGCAGGCGGATAAATATTTTTTCAAAGGACTTATTGAAAGAATACCTGAGCTTGGCGTCGAGGTTTACTGCGGTAAGGATGTTTATCTGTTAAATTCCAGCGAGTCCTGCCGAATTCACTGTGAATACGAACTTTTGAAACCCAAAACCGTGAGCTTTGAGCAAATTCGGAATTTGAATTGGAATAAGGCAATGTGCTTTTACGATTATGGTTTCCCGGAAGAAAAAATTGAAGAATATATTCGTCATTTCGGTAGCGTGAGCTGTGAATACACTCGGGCAGGTTTTGCTATTGACGGTGTGGATTTTCACGGATACGAACAGCTTCCCGGCGGCGCTCACAAAGGCTTTGCTTTGAGAGAACTCAGTAAAATACTCGGTGTGCCGAAGGGTAAAACCTTTGCTATCGGAGATTATTATAACGATACTAAAATGCTACAGGCGGCAGATATTTCCGCCTGCCCCTCGGACAGTCCCGAGGACATTAAACAACTTGTTGATTTTGTCGGATGCGCTTGCCGCGACGGAACCGTTGCCGACTTTATTCAATATTTAATGACGGCTGACTTATAATGTTGCCGAAACGAAAGGATGCGTAAAATGGACGCTGTAACAAAAAAAGAACTTCAGCGCATTGCCAACGATGTAAGAATCGGTATTATTGAAGGTGTACACAGTGCTAAAGCAGGTCATCCGGGCGGTTCACTTTCCAGTGCGGATATACTCACATATCTCTATTTCAAAGAGATGAACATTGACCCCAAGGAACCGAAAAAAGCTGATAGAGACCGTTTTGTGCTCTCTAAAGGCCACGCTGCTCCTGTATTATATTCTGTACTTGCAAATCGTGGATTTTTTCCTGTAGAGGAGCTTAATACTCTTCGCAAGATTGATTCTCGTTTGCAGGGTCATCCCGATATGAAAAATATCCCAGGTGTTGATATGTCCTCCGGCTCTCTGGGTCAGGGTATATCAGCTGCTGTAGGTATGGCTCTTTCTGCTAAGCACTTCGGTGACAGCTACCGTGTATTTACCATACTCGGTGACGGTGAATGTGAAGAAGGTCAGGTTTGGGAGGCAGCTATGTTTGCCGCCAACAAGGGACTCAGTAATCTCACCGCCTTTGTCGACTTCAATAACCTTCAGATTGACGGTACCTGCGATGAGGTAAACAGCCCTCATCCGCTGGATAAGAAGTTCGAGGCGTTTGGCTGGGAGGTTGCCGTTATTGACGGCCACGATTTCGATGCTATTGAGGAAGCTCTGGCAAAAGCAAAGGCTTCCGATAAACCTTTCTGCATTATTGCAAATACCGTTAAGGGCAAAGGCGTTTCCTATATGGAAAATGCTGTTGGTTGGCATGGTAAAGCTCCCTCGGACGATGAGTATGAGATAGCAATTAACGACCTTAATGCTATTGCCGAGTCGCTGAAATAAAGGGAAGAGGAGAATATTATGGCTGATGTAATAAAAAAAGCTACAAGAGACGGCTATGGTGCAGGCCTTGTGAAGCTTGGTGAAAAATATGATGATTTTGTTGTTTTGGATGCCGACCTTGCAGAGGCAACCAAAACAATCGTGTTCAAGAAGAAATACCCTGAGCGCTTCTATGATTGCGGTATTGCAGAACAGAATATGGTAAGCATTGCCGCAGGTATTGCCGCAACAGGCAAGAAGGTTTTCTGTTCCTCATTTGCTATGTTTGCCGCAGGAAGAGCCTTTGAGCAGGTAAGAAACGCTGTTTGCTATCCCCACCTTAATGTTATTATCGGTGCTACCCATGCAGGCATTTCGGTAGGTGAAGACGGCGCTACCCATCAGTGCTGTGAGGATATCGCTCTTATGCGCACTATACCCGGTATGACGATTATCAATCCTGCCGATGCGGTTGAAACCGAAAAAGCTCTTGAGGCTGCTTATAAGCATGACGGTCCCGTTTATATGCGTTTTGGCCGTCTTGCCGTTCCGGTTATTTTCGATGACGATTACGAATTTGAAATCGGTAAGGGTGTTGAGCTTAAAGAGGGCAGTGATGTAACAATTATTGCTACAGGTCTTATGGTTGCCGAGGCTATAATTGCTTATGATATCCTTAAAGAACAGGGAATTAACGCACGAATTATTAATATGGCTACCATTAAGCCGCTGGACACCGAAATAATTCTTAAAGCCGCTAAAGAAACAGGCGCAATTGTGACCGCAGAGGAACATTCTGTTATTGGCGGTCTCGGCTCTGCAGTTGCTGAGTACTTGAGCGAAGTTTACCCCGTACCTGTTGTAAAACTCGGCGTTTATGACAGATTCGGTCAGTCAGGTCCTGCAAATGACCTTTTAGACCTTTACGGTCTGAGAGCCAAGGACATTGCAGAAAAGGCAAAAGCAGCAATTGCTTTGAAGAAATAATTTGATTTATCCCCGATGAATTAATCGGGGATATTTTTTTCTTTTAATTTTGACGGCAGTTAGAAATAACTGCTCTTTTTTGTTGCAAAAAACGCATATATATGATAAAATATTAATTAATTATATTTATATTGGGTTAATGTTTGATTTTTCAGAAGGAGGTGGCAAAAATTTTGAAGAAATGGGAAACCGCTCACATTGATAAAGAACTGGCAAAGGAGCTTGCCTTTGAGTGTGATATTGATCCCTTTGTGGCTATGATTGCCGCTTCCCGTGGCTATGACGACCCTGCAGTTCTCGAAGAGTTTTTATCCGATGAACTTATTTTTGCCGACCCCTACGAGCTTGCCGATATGGGCAAGGCAGTTGACTGCATAAACAATGCCGTTGAAAACGATGAGCTTATTGCTGTTTATGGGGATTACGACTGTGACGGTGTGACTGCTACAGCACTTCTTTATACCTATCTTACCAATAGAGGTGCAAGGGTGGTTTGCAGAATTCCCAACAGATTCACTGAGGGCTATGGTATGAACAAAGAGGGAGTGGAAGAGCTTCACTCAAAGGGTGTTTCACTGATTATTACCGTGGATAACGGAATTTCCTGCAAAGAAGAGATTGACTATGCCAATGAACTTGGCATCAAAGTGGTGGTTACCGACCACCATTTGCCACCCGAAGAGCTTCCTTGCGCTGTCGCTGTGGTTGACCCTCACAGAGAGGATGACCAAAGCTGTTTTAAAGATATTTGCGGTGTGGGCGTTGCCTTTAATCTTATATGCGCCCTTGAAGGTGCGCAACCCGAGGAAATGATTGAAGCCTACGGTGACCTTGTGGCTATAGGCACTATAGGTGACGTTATGCCCCTTAAAAGCGAAAACCGTGCCTTTGTAAAAGCTGGGCTTTACAGCATAAAAGCAGGACAGCGTGTGGGTATCGCTGCTTTAATAAAGGTAGCAGGTCTTGATAATGTCGCTTTTTCTTCCCAAAAGGTATCCTTCGGCTTAGTGCCGAGAATTAATGCCGCAGGAAGAATGGGCAGTGCAGAGCGCTCTTTAAGGCTTCTTACCACAACTGACAGTGATGAGGCAATGAGTCTTGCAGAGGAAATTGCCGCCGAAAACATAAAAAGACAGCAAATTGAAAAGGATATATTTGAAGAAGCGCAGTCTATTATAGAAACGCAAAATCTTTTCAGAGACCGTGTGATTGTGGTTGCAGGGGAGAATTGGCATCACGGCATTGTGGGAATAGTAGCGTCAAAAATCTGTGAATACTACGGCAAACCTGCAATAGTATTGAGTATTGATGGTGAGGTTGCCCACGGCTCAGGCAGAAGTATTGAAGGTTTTTCCCTTTATGACTGCATTGACAGCGCAAGGGAGTTTACCGAAAAGTTCGGCGGACATTCTCTCGCGGCAGGCCTTACCTTAAAAAAAGAAAATATTGATGTCTTCAGAAGAATGGTAAATGATTTCGCACATACAGTGGAAAGCGTAATGCCGGTATTAAGGCTTGACTGTAAACTAAACCCAGCGGCGCTGTCATTGGACCTTGTTGACGCTTTGAGTGTGCTTCAGCCCTTCGGCACCGGAAACAGTGTGCCGGTCTTCGGACTTTTCGGCGCAGAGCTTGATAAAATATCTGCCGTTGGCGGCGGAAAGCATTTAAAGCTTTCCTTTGTCAAGGGACCCGTTGCTTTTCAGGCTATGCTGTTTTCCTGCAGTGAGGAGGCTTTCCCCTTCAATAAGGGTGATGTGCTTGACCTTGCTGTAGGTCTTGATACCAACGTTTATAACGGCAAAGAATATTTGTCTATAATAATTAAAGATTTCCGTCTCAGCGGTATTAATGATATTTCCCTTGCAAAGGAAATTGCCGAGTACGATGATTTCTGCTCTCTTATACCTGCCGATTACAGCAGAATTGCTCCCTCAAGAGAGGAATGCGGTGCAGTTTATAAGTTTTTGAGCCGTGGAAAGGTTTCTGTAACTGCGGCAGAGCAAAGGTTTATGAATGAATTCGGCCTTGCAAAGGTAAGAATAATTATTGATATCTTCGTTGAACTGGGCCTTGTGGAAAAAATAAAAGGCGAAATATATTGGCTCGCAGTTAAAAATATAGGCGGTAAAGTGAATCTTGAGGATTCATTAATACTTCGCCGCGTCAGGGGGTGAGAGGTTTTGGAAAACAATTACGAAAAAGAATATGAGCTGTTTAAAGAATATCTTGAAAAGCAGAATATAGAATTTGATTATGATATTATCAAAAAAGCATTCGAGTTTTGTGTTGAGGTACACAAGGGACAGCTTCGTCAATCAAAAGAGGAATATTATATTCATCCCGTGTCTGTTGCAAGAATTGTTGCGCAACTGGGTCTTGACAGCGAGGCGGTTTGCGCCGCACTCCTTCACGATACCGTTGAGGATACCGACACCTCTCTGGAGGACATCAGCAAAAAGTTCGGCAAAGAGGTCGCCTTGCTTGTGGACGGTGTTACCAAAATCGGACGGCTTTCCTTTATTTCAAAGGAAGAACAGCAGGCGGAAAGTATAAGAAAAATGCTTATTGCAATGGGTAAGGATATAAGGGTAATTCTTATTAAGCTTGCCGACCGTCTTCATAATATGCGCACCATTGACTATATGCCTCAGCAAAAGCGCAGAGACAAGGCGCTGGAAACTTTGGAAGTGTACGCACCCATTGCCCACCGCCTCGGTATCCGTCCCATTAAAGAGGAGCTTGAGGACATTTCCATTGCTCATTTGGACCCCATAGCATATCACGAAATCGAAACACTGCTTATGGGAAATAAAAAGTACCGTTCTCAGATGCTCAGTTCCGTAAAGGAAAAAATTGACGAGCGTTTAAATTTGGAGATGCCTGGGATCAGAACTGAGTTTCAGAGCCGCATAAAATCCATAAACGGTATTTACAGAAAAATGTTTATTCAGGGCAAGAGCTTTGAGGAAATTTACGACATTTATGCTGTTCGTATCATCACTGATACAGTGGCTAACTGCTATAATATTCTGGGTATAATGCACGACCTTTTCCGTCCTATACCAAACAGATTCAAAGACTATATTTCCACGCCTAAGCCCAATATGTATCAGTCGCTGCACACCACCGTTATCGGCAGAGAGGGCGTGCCCTTTGAAATACAGATACGTACCTTTGAAATGCACGAAACCGCCGAATACGGAATTGCCGCCCATTGGAAATACAAGGCAGGAGTTCACGGCAGTGACACCGGAATGGAGCAACAGCTCGCTTGGATAAGACAAATCCTTGACTCACAAAATGACACCGGAGATGCCTCTGAAATCATTCGCAGTATTAAGGTTGACCTTGCTCAGGACGATGTTTTCGCCGTTACTCCCAGAGGAGACGTAATTAATCTTCCTGCAGGCGCAACGGTAGTGGACTTTGCCTTTGCAATTCATTCCGCCGTTGGAATTAAAATGGTGGGCGCTAAGGTTGACGGAAGAATCGTTCCCATTAACCATGTTATAAAAACGGGCGAAATCATTGAAATTCTCACCACTAATCAGGCAGGGCACGGTCCAAGCCGCGACTGGGTAAATATTGCTGTTACAAATCAGGCTAAGTCAAAAATCAGAAGCTGGTTTAAAAAGGAAAAACGCGCCGAAAATATTGAAAGCGGAAAGGCTGAAATTGAAAGAGAGTTTAAGCGCAACGGTATTGTCTTTGAAGAGGAAGAGCAGTATAATGATTTCCTTGCCGACATTGCGAGAAGGCAACACCTTGATGGAATCGAAGAACTTTATGCGGCTGTAGGCTACGGCGGTGTTGTTCTGGCAAGAATTCTGCCTAATATCAAGGAAAACTTCAATCGCTTGTCAAAGCAGAACAAGGTGGTAATCACTACTCCCGATGTCACTCCCCACCGCACCTCAAAGGCGACCGACGGCGTTATTGTTGAGGGAATTGACAACTGCCTCATTAAGTTTTCTAAATGCTGTGCGCCGCTTCCGGGTGACGATATTATCGGTTTTATTACCCGTGGACACGGTGTTTCCATACACAAGCGGGATTGTATAAATGTTCCGAAAAACATTGAGGAGGCTGCAGAGCCTGCAAGGTGGATAACTTCCTACTGGGCAGATAACCGTCCTACCACCTTCCTTGCCTCCATTCAGATTTCCGCCATTGACAGAGAGGGCCTTATTCTTGATATTTCTCAAGCTCTTGTCAATATGAGAGTGTCTCTCCACAGCATTAATGCACGCCCGACCAAAAACGGTAACAGTGCAACGCTGATAACTGTCAGCACCGAGGGCGTTGAGCATCTTAAAAATATAATCAGCCGACTGGAGAAAATCCACGGCGTATTCAGCGTAGAAAGAATCAACAAGTAAGGGATAATATGAAAGCAGTTATTCAACGTGTAAAAAAAGCCGATGTCAGCGTAGACGGCTCGGTTATAGGCGAAATTGAAAAGGGTCTTCTTGTGCTTCTGGGCGTTTATGAGGATGATACACAAGAGGATACCGAAATACTTGCAAAAAAGACCGCCGCTTTAAGAATTTTCTGTGATGAAAACGATAAAATGAACCTCTCGGTTCAGGATGTAGGCGGAAGTATCCTTGTTATATCTAACTTCACCCTTTGCGCCGATACCAAAAAGGGAAACAGACCTTCCTTTACTCCCGCAAAGGCTCCGGAGGAAGCAAATAAAGAGTACGAGCGTTTCTGCGAGCTGCTTAAAACCTTTGGTATTGAAAAAGTTGAAAAGGGAAGCTTCGGCGCAGATATGCAGGTGGAGCTTATTAATGACGGTCCGGTAACTATTGTGCTGGACACCGAGATTTGGAGAAAGAAAGTATGAGGCTTGAAACGGTAAACACTCCCTTTATGGATGAAAATGCGTATCTTATTTCTACGGATAAAGGCGCTGTTATTATCGACCCCGGTGAAATGACCGAGGAAATAGAAAATTTTATCAGTGAAAACATGGACAAGGAATTTGCCATACTTTTGACCCACAATCATTTTGACCACATAATGGGCGCAGAGGAAGCGAGAAGTCTGTCAAAGGGCAAGATTTATATATGTGAAGCCGATGAAAAGGGACTTGGTGACGGTATGGTAAATCTTTCCGAAAGATTTTGTCTGCCACTTAAACCTTTTGAGGCTGACTGCGTTTTTAATGACGGCGATGAGTTTTTTATAGGCGATATTCCCGTTAAGGTAATGGTTACCCCCGGACACAGCAAGGGAAGCAGTTGCTTTATTATAGGTGACTGGATGTTCAGCGGCGATACTATTTTCCGACTCAGTGTGGGAAGAACTGATTTTATCGGCGGAGACAGACAAGAGCAGATAAACTCTCTTAAGCGCCTTAGCGCCATGAACGGTGAGTATGAAATATATCCGGGACACGGCGCAGCCACCCGTCTGTCCTTTGAAAAACAGTATAACCCCTATATAAAGGAAATTTTATAATGAAATTATGTTGTATCGGTCACAGCTTTCGCTACGAAACAGAAAAGCTGTGTCGGCTTTTTCTTCCCTTTGAAAAAATAGAGGTTGTTGACACTGTCGATTATGGTGACAGTGTTGCAGTCACACAGCAGGAGGGAGCTGATATTTACGCTTCTCTTCGTATCGGTGAAAGCTTTTGCGAGAAAAAAGGAAGACTGCAGGAAGGCTTTGATGACAGAGAAGCCGAAAGAGAAATTGCGGCTTTGCTGTTTCATTGCTTTACCCATATTACGGGCTATGCACCTAAATGGGGCATTGTAACAGGGATACGACCCGCGCGCCTCTATTCCGCTGTGGTGAAAGAGCTTGGCGGCGAAAATGCGGCAAAAGAGTTTTTTAAGAAAAAGTTTTATGTAAATGATGAGAAGATTTCTCTTTGTGAGGAGACACACAAGGGTGAAGAGGAAATAATAAAGCTGTCGGAAAAGGATTCCTTCAGTCTGTATATTTCGGTGCCTTTTTGCCCTACAAGATGTTCTTATTGCTCGTTTGTATCCCACGCCGTGGAAAAGGCAGAGAAGCTTATACCCGAATATGTAGAGTATCTTTGCAGGGAAATAAAGGCTACTGCAAAAATTGCAAAGGAAAACGGATTAAAGCTAACTACCGTTTATATGGGCGGCGGAACTCCCACAACACTTTCCGCCCATCAGCTCACTACCGTGCTCAGCCTTGTCAGGGAGTGCTTTGACTTTTCTTTTGTCAAAGAATTCACCGTTGTAGCAGGCAGACCTGACACCATAACAAGAGAAAAGCTCCTTGCTCTTAAAAATTGCGGCGTCCAGAGAATCAGCATTAATCCGCAGACTTTAAATGACGAGGTTCTCGATATTATCGGACGGGCGCACACAGCACAGCAGACCGTTGACGCCTTTTACCTTGCAAGAGAAATGGGCTTTGATAATATAAATATGGACCTTATTGCAGGACTGCCCGGTGATACATTTGAAAGCTTTAAGAGTACTATAGAAAAAATTCTGAAACTTGACCCCGAGAGCGTGACGGTACATTCACTGTCTATGAAGCGTTCTTCCCGTATGAATGTGTCAGGCACATTCCCCGAAATTGAAGTAGGGAAAACGGCTGACCGAATGGTTGCCTTTGCAAGAGATGTTCTCACACAAAATGGTATAGCACCTTATTATATGTACCGCCAGAGCAAAACGGTGGGTAACCTTGAAAATGTAGGTTACGCCAAAAAGGGCAAGGAATGTCTTTATAATGTTTATATAATGGACGAGACCCACACCATTCTTGCCTGCGGTGCTTCTGCCGTTACTAAAATGCGTGAGCCGGGCGGAGGCTATATTGAGCGAATATTCAATTTTAAATACCCCTATGAGTACATAAACCGCTTTGACGAGCTTATGGAACGAAAAAAGGGTATTGGGGCGTTTTATGAAAAATACCCCATACGCTGACCGCCTTGCAACAAAAGTCTTTTTATGATATAATTTTGAAAGAGGAAATGATATGAACAAAAAGATTGGTATTATAATCGCCGACGATGGAGAGTATGCTCCCTTAATCGAAAAACTCGAGAAAAGTGAGAATATCGGTTTTTTCGGCAGAGACTGTCACACCTTTAAAATCGGTGATATAACAGTTTATGCTCTTCATTGCGGAATAGGCAAGGTCAATGCCGCTTCTGCCGCTATGTTCTTATATTCACTCGGCTGTGATACTATTCTTAATTACGGCTATTCGGGAGGAATAAGCGGTGTAAAAAAAGGCGACGTGGTTCTTCCCGACCGCTTTCTTGAACACGATTTTGACCTTGTTTGCCTTGGATATAGGCCTTGCGAAAAGCCGGGACAGGAATATATCTACAGTGCCGATGAGTGTCTTGTTGCGTTGCTTTCCGAGATTTATCCGAGTGCAAAAAAAGGACTTGCCGTGACAGGCGACTGTTTTATAAGTAATGATAATTTAAGAGACAGAATGAAAAATGATTTCGGCGCAGTTTCCTGCGATATGGAAACCGCATCAATTGCTTCTGTGTGTTATCAGACAGGTATGAAATTCGCTTGTGTTCGTCAGATTTCTGATGATGCAGGAGACGATGCAAATGCTTCCTACACAGAAGTTGCCTACAGCGGCAATATCGCCCCTGCCGACGGCGTACTGAAACTCATAAAGGCGCTGTCAGAAAGGAAATAAGTATGCGTGATAAAAAAGTAAAGGTGCAGAACTTTGAACGGGGTGCGGTAATTCTTCTTGCTTCAACTATTATTGTTAAGATTATCGGCGCCATATTCAAAATACCCCTTCAACATCTTATCGGTAATGACGGAATCGGGTATTTTTCTTCCGCCTATGATTTGTTTTTACCCATTTATGCTCTCTCAATGGCAGGACTGCCTATTGCAGTTTCCCGCCTTACTGCGGCAAGTATGGCTGAATGCAGGGCTAATGATGCCAGAAGAATTTTAGAAATTGCTAAAAAAGCTTTTCTTTTTACCGGTGTTGTAGGCTTTGTTATCATGCTTGCGTCTATCTTCCTTTATGCGCCTGCGACTACCGATTCGGCTACAGAGGCCAAATATGTGGGAATATGCGTTGCTATGATTGCGCCTACAATTCTCTTTTGCAGTTATATGTCGGCTTACAGAGGTTATTATGAGGGTATGCATAATATGTACCCCACGGCTGTCTCCGATATAATAGAAGCACTGGGAAAACTTATTTTAGGCTTCTCTTTTGCTTATATTGTTCTTGAAATTACGGGAGTTAAGGCTTATGCTGCTGCAGGTGCGCTTGCAGGAATTATGGTGGGTACTATTGCCGCCGCTGCTTTCCTTGTTTTAAGACATAGATTAATAGGTGACTCAATCAGTCAGGAAACGCTTAATGCTTCCCCTGAAAGCAAGACAGTAAAGGTACTCTTTAAAGCGCTTTTGGTAATTGCTGTTCCTGTTGCGCTCAGTTCTCTCGCTAATAATATAACACTGTTTATCGATACCTTTATGGTGAAATGGCAGCTTAAAAATGTAATGGAGACCTCATACGATTTTGTGTGTAATATGTATGCCGCTTCAATAGCGGATGAGGGTGGAGTGGCTAAAGATGTTATGCCTACCTTTCTTTACGGTATAAGAAGTGAAGCCTATACGCTCTATAATCTTATTCCTACCTTAACTGCAACTCTTGGTATAGGCTCCGTGCCTTTCCTCACTACCGTTTGGGTGGAAAAGAATATGACAGCAGTTAAAAGGACTATGGAAACGATTATGCGCACCACCGCAGTTATTGCAATTCCTGCAGGTATAGGACTTTGCGCAATAGCTCCAAATGTTATGGGTCTGCTTTATAAAGGCGTTGCCCCTGTGCAAATCGGTACACCAATACTTCGTATGTTGGGTATTGCCGCAGTTTTCTCGGGACTAAGTGTTCCTATGACCAATATGCTTCAGGCTATCGGCAAACCTATGCTTCCCGTGAGAAATATTGCAATAGGCGCAGTGCTAAAAATAATTGTTAACTTCCTGCTTGTTGGAAGACCGGAACTTAATATTTTGGGAGCGCCCATTGGTACAACACTTTGCTATGTTTATATTTTTGCTTCTAATATGTACTGCCTCATTAAGTACACGGGAGTTAAATTTAACTATATTTCCGTGCTTATAAAACCGCTCATTTCAGCTCTTTGCTGCGGCGGTGCGGCATTTGGCGTTTCACTCCTTGGAAGTCATTTTGAACTTGGCAACCTTGTGACCACAGGTATCAGTGTAATTGCCGCCGTTATAGTTTACTTTATAGTGCTTTTTGCAATAAAAACTCTGACAAAAGAAGATATAGAAGGCTTCCCTAAAGGCAAAACTATTGCAAGGGTACTTGAAAAGTTGCATTTTATTAAGTGAAAAGTGGAAAATATTTATTATTTTGGCGCTATTTTAACAATTTTTTTCAAATATCTATTGATTTTTAGGTGAAAATATGGTAAATATAAATGTAGATTGTTCAATGAGTAAATATTCGACCCAACAATTTTTAGAGATTATGCGCAAGCTCAGAGCACCTGATGGTTGCCCTTGGGATAGGGAACAGACCCACGCTTCGATTCGGAATAATTTTCTTGAGGAAGCTTATGAGGCTGTTGACGCAATTGACCGCGACCATACCGATGATATGTGCGAGGAGCTGGGCGACGTACTTATGCAGGTTGTTTTCCACTCCATAATGGCAGAGGAGGAAAACCGTTTCGATTTTTCAGATGTTGTTGACGGTGTCTGCAAAAAGCTTGTATACCGTCATCCTCACGTTTTCGGCAATGTGGAGGCTGATACAGCCGAAAAGGTACTTGATAACTGGGAACAGTTAAAGCGTGCCGAAAAATCCCAATCCACTTATACCGACACCTTGCGCAGTGTTCCTGCCGCTTTCCCTGCATTGCTTCGTGCACAGAAGGTGCAAAAACGTGCCTCTAAGGCGGGTTATGATTTTGATGACGCATCAGCGGCTTTGCTGAAAATCAAAGAGGAAACCGGTGAACTTCAAGAGATTCTTTCTTCTGAGGATAAAGATCACCTTACCGAAGAACTGGGAGATTTACTGTTTTCTGTAGTTAACACAGGCAGACTTCTCGGTATTGACTGTGAAGAAGCGCTTAGCCGTGCAACTGCAAAGTTTGCCGACCGTTTCGAGAATGCGGAAAATCTGATTCTTAAAGACGGGCTCGATATGAAGGAACTCTCATCGGACAAGCTGGACGAGTATTGGAACAAAGCAAAGAATAATTGATTTCATACAGTAATTATGATATAATACTGTTGAAAATATTTAAATGGAGGTTATGACAATGAACAAAACAGAACTTATTGCTGCAATCGCTGATAAGGCTGGTATTGCAAAGAAAGACGCAGACAAGGCTCTTGCTGCTTTCATTGAGACTGTTGAGGCTGAACTCAAGGCAGGCCAGAAGGTTGCTTTAGTTGGCTTCGGTACTTTCGAAGTACGTGAGCGTGCTGCAAGAACCGGTATCAATCCCAAGACCAAAGAGAAGATTGAAATCGCTGCTTCTAAGGCTCCTGTATTCAAAGCTGGTAAAGCTTTCAAAGACGCTATCTAATAAATCGAATGCCACCCGAAATCGGGTGGCTCGGTTTTTTCTCGGAGTATTTTATGAGACTTGATAAGTATTTAAAAATTGCACGAATTATTAAGCGCCGTACCGTTGCCAACGAAGCCTGCGATGCAGGAAGAGTGACTGCAAACGGCAAGGTTGCCCGTGCTTCCTATGACGTTAAGGTGGGCGACGTTATTGAAATCGCCTTCGGCACAAGAACGGTCAAGGTACAGGTTACCGATATTGCCGAAACCGTTAAAAAGGACGATGCCGCATCCCTTTACAGAATAATTGAATAAACCTTGACGGAATAAAGTTTTGCCCTTCGCAATATATTGTTGTGAAGGGTGGTTTTTTTATGAATGAAAATGAAATGGGTGTACCCCATACACTTTTTATGGAGGACAGAAAAAGAATGACGCTTACCGGAGTGAAGGAGATTTTAAGCTTTGATGAAGAGTCGGTGAGCTTTATAACGGTTATGGGCAAGGCTGTAATCAGAGGAAAAGGTATACGGATTGAGAATTTTGGTACAGAGAGCGGGGATATGGAGGTAGAGGGTAAAATTGACGCAGTGGTTTATCTCAACGAATCCTCTGCAAAAGGCGGAGTTTTAGGGAGACTTTTTAAGTAGTTATGTGGGAGATAAGCTTAAAACAGCAGGTTATATCCTTTCTTTATGCTCTTCTGGTAGGTGTTCTATGGGCACTGTTCTTTGATTTTTTCCGCGCTTTGAGACGGGTGGCATCCCATTCGGGTATTATTATTTTTGTTGAAGACCTTTTCTCCTTTATAATTTTCACATTTGTTACCTTTATGCTCCTTATGGCAAGATGCAACGGAGAGGTGAGGGGATATATGATTGCAGGCGAGGCCTTTGGCTTTTTAATTTACAGACTGGTTTTATCCCGTTATATTATGTCGGTTCTTACTTTCTTCTTTTCTTTTTTTGCAAAGGCTTTTAGGATATTCGGAGAATGGACAGAGCGTTTTGGTGCGTTTTTAGAGGAAAACACAGGTAAACTATGGCAAAATTTAAAAAAATTTATTAAAAAACTTAAAGTTATGCGAAAAAACTCTTGAAACCTTGACGGTAAATGTTGTATACTTATAGTGAAGAAATTTTTTATTGTCGGAGTAATGATTATGAAGAAACGCAAGGATAAAAGCATAATTTTACGCGTTTTGGTGCTGTGTGTTTCTATATATCTCGTTTTTTCTCTTTCCACTCTTTGGGCTGACCTTGTTGATGGCAGAAGACGCTTACAGGAGTATGAGGCTCAGATTGACGAAACCACCAGAAAAATCGATGAGTACAAGGATTTGTTAAATGCCGGCAACGAAGCCAAGATTATTGAAAAAGCCGCTCGTGACAGACTGGGCTATGTGTTTGCGGACGAGCAGGTTTATATAGATGTGTCGGGAAGTTGAAACAATATTTTAAGGGGGAACCGCATAGTTTATGCAAATCGAGGTAGGACAGATAGTTGAAGGAAAAATCACCGGTATTACAAACTTTGGAGTGTTTGTTGATTTAGGTGAAAATAAAAGCGGTATGGTACATATTTCGGAGGTAGCAAGAAGCTATGTTACCGATATCCGTGAGTTCGTCAAGGAAAACGATACCGTTAAAATGAAGGTGCTGAGCATTGGTGACGACGGCAAAATCAGCCTGAGCATTAAGCGTGCTCAGGAGGAGCCTAAAAAGGAACGCTTTGAGAAGAAACAAAATAATGCATCGCGTGAGGGAGCAAAGTTTGATTCTTCCTACACTTGGGCACCCAAAAAGCAGGAGCCTGCATCCTTTGAAGAAATGATGAACCGCTTTAAGCAGACGAGCGATGAGAAGTTTTCCGACTTGAAGCGCAAAAACCCTGAGACACGTCGTTCTAAACGCGGTGCCGGTGTTAAGTAATTACACTTTTTTAGGCAGACATATAGTCTGCCTTTT
>JAZLDA010000099.1:0-14634 GCA_045614505.1 Acutalibacteraceae bacterium
CGCAGAAAGCTCTACAACGGAATGATAAAATGTCAGTTGTTTATGTATTTTAAACAGAGGTAGAATTATGAGATATGCTTTTATAATTAACCCTGCTGCAGGAAAGGGCAAGGCCGTTAAAGAGCTGGGAATGGAAATAGCTCGGTATTGTTCTCTTCACAAAATGGAATACTCCGTTCAGATAACCACTGCTCCGGGGGATGCAAAGCGCTTTGCCAATGAGCACGCAAAGAAAGGTGATGAAGTTACCGTTTTCCTTGCAGGCGGCGAGGGTACTGTTTTTGAGGCTCTCAATGGTGTTATGGGCTATGACAATGTTACCCTTGCGGTTATTCCCATAGGCTCTGCAAACGATTTTCTGAAATTCTTTCCAAAAGAGAAAAAGTCATCCTTCCGCGATATAGATGACCAAGTATCGGGAAGACCCGTGAAAATGGATGTAATCAAGGCGGGGGAATACTATTGCCTTAACGGTTGCTCTGCAGGTATGGATGCTATTGTAGCGAAATATATGGCAAACTTCAGGCGTATGCCTCTGGTTAGCGGCACTATGGCTTATAACTTGGCTATAGTAAAGTGCTTTCTGGGTAAAATCGGTTGCCGCCTGACACTTAAAGCAGACGGTAAGGATTTGGGCAATAAGGAATGTCTTTTTGCCGTTGTCGCCAACGGCCCTGCCTATGGAGGCGGGTACCTTGCGGCTCCCGAGGCTGTGCCCTTTGACGGAGAGCTTAACTTTACCGTTGTCGAAAAAATCAATAAACTTAAAATATTAAGGTTTATAGGAAAGTATAAGAAAGGTCAGGTAGACGGTCTGCCCTTTGTACATAGAGAGAAATGCAACAGCTTCTCGGTGCGTTCAGGTACTCCTGTTCCGGTGAATCTTGACGGCGAAATATTCGAAACAAAGGAAATGGATTTCCACATTGTAAAAGGTGCCGTTAAATTTCTTATACCGAACTCTGTGGCAAAGAATCTGTTAATAAATTGAAAATAATGTAAATTTACTCTTGATTTTTGGAAAAATAAGGTTACAATATATTTTAGCACTCTAAGTACGAGAGTGCCAATTTTAAGAAGTAATTATTTATTGGAGGTATATATTATGACTATTAAACCCTTAGCCGATAAAGTAGTTACTCGCCTTACCGAGGCAGAGGAAACTACCAAGAGCGGTATCATTCTTACCGCCGCCGCAAAGGAAAAGCCTCAGGTTGCAGAGGTTATTGCTGTAGGCCCCGGTGCATACGATAAGAATGGAAATCTTATTCCAATGACCGTAAAGGTTGGAGATAAGGTGCTTGTTGCCAAGTACTCAGGTACTGAGGTTAAGCTTGAAGGCGAAGAGTACAGTATTGTAGCTCTTTCTGACATATTAGCTATTGTAGAATAATTTAAGGAGTTTTGTATTATGGCTAAACAAATCATTTTCGGCGAAGACGCCAGAAAAGCACTGCAGGCAGGCGTTGACCAGCTTGCAAACGCTGTTAAGGTTACACTTGGTCCCAAGGGAAGAAACGTAGTTCTTGATAAAAAATACGGCTCTCCTCTTATCACCAATGACGGTGTTACCATTGCAAAGGATATCGAGCTTGATGACCCCTTCGAGAATATGGGCGCTCAGCTTGTAAAGGAAGTTTCTGTTAAGACCAATGACGCCGCAGGTGACGGTACCACCACCGCAACCGTTCTTGCACAGGCTCTCATTTGCGAGGGTATGAAGAATGTTGCCGCAGGTGCTAACCCCATGGTAGTTAAAAAGGGTATTGCAAAGGCAGTAGATACTGCAGTTGAAACCGTTGTTGCTAACTCCAAAAAGGTTACCTGCAGTGAGGATATTGCCCGTGTTGCAACTGTTTCCGCAGGAGATGAGACCATAGGCGGTCTTATTGCCGAGGCTATGGAAAAGGTTTCTGCCGATGGTGTTATCACTGTTGAGGAGTCAAAGACTGCCGATACTTATATCGATGTAGTTGAGGGTATGCAGTTTGACAGAGGCTATATTACTCCCTATATGGCTACCGATACAGATAAGATGGAAGCTGTTATTGACGACGCTCTCATTCTTATTACCGATAAGAAGATTTCCTCCATTCAGGAAATTCTTCCCCTTTTAGAGCAGATAGTTCAGACCGGCAAAAAGCTCGTTATTATTGCTGAGGATATTGAGGGCGACGCTCTTTCAAATCTTATTATCAATAAGCTTCGCGGCGTATTCACCTGCGTAGGTGTTAAGGCTCCCGGCTTTGGCGACAGAAGAAAAGAAATGCTTCGCGATATTGCAATACTCACCGGCGGTGAGGTTATCTCCGAGGAACTGGGTCTTGACCTAAAAGAGACCACCATTAATATGCTGGGCCGTGCCGCTCAGGTTAAGGTAGGTAAGGAAACCACAGTTATCGTTGACGGTGCAGGAGATAAGGCTCTTATTAATGACAGAATAGGTCAGATTAAGAGTCAGCTTGAGGTCACAACCTCCGATTTTGACAGAGAAAAGCTCCAGGAACGTCTTGCAAAACTCGCAGGCGGTGTTGCAGTTGTTAAGGTAGGCGCTGCAACCGAGATTGAAATGAAGGAAAAGAAGCTTCGCATAGAGGATGCTCTCTCCGCTACCAAGGCGGCAGTAGCCGAGGGTATCGTTGCAGGCGGCGGTGTTGCTCTTGTTAATGCAATCAACTCCGTAAAAGCTCTTCTTGATACCACCGAGGGCGATGAAAAGACAGGTGTTCTTATCGTTCTCAAATCTCTTGAAGCTCCAATTCGTCAGATTGCCGCAAATGCAGGACTTGAGGGCTCTGTAATCGTTGATAAAATTGTCAGCGCAGGAAAGCCTAACTACGGCTTTGACGCTTACAAAGAGGTTTACACCGATATGATAGAGGCAGGAATTGTTGACCCCACAAAGGTTACTCGTTCTGCACTTCAAAATGCAGCTTCTGTTGCCGCTATGGTTCTCACCACCGAGACCTTAGTTGCTGATAAAAAGGAAGATGCCGCAGCTGCTAATGCTGCCGCTGCCGCCGCAGCCGCTCAGGGCGGAATGTACTAATACTTAAAAAGCCGTCGGAATTTCCGACGGCTTTTCAATGAAAAAATAATTTAAAAAAACATTAAAATTATGGTTGACAAATAAAACCTCTTGTGGTAATATAATAAAGTCGCAAATGCGGATGTGCTGGAATAGGCAGACAGGCACGTTTGAGGGGCGTGTGTCGAACGACGTATGGGTTCAAGTCCCATTATCCGCACCAAAAAAGAACGAAGTGAAAACTTCGTTCTTTTTTTATACATTGCGAAAGAAATGGAAAATCACCAGCTGCATACAAAACAATAATATAGACAAAATTAGTTATATATGGTATAATAATTTCAGAAAATATAAAGGAGGCGTTTTTATGCCGGCATTGATTATTATTTTTGTTTTAGCTGTGCTTGTTCTCGCTTTTTGTTTGAAAATCGTTCCTCAGGCACATGAGTTCGTTATTGAATTTTTAGGTAAGTACAGAACTACCTGGTCTGCCGGAATTCATTTTAAGATTCCGATTCTTGAAAGGGTTGCGAAAAAGGTTACACTCAAAGAACAGGTACTTGACTCTCCGCCTCAGCCGGTTATCACCAAGGATAACGTTACAATGCAAATAGATACCGTTATCTATTATGCGATATACGATGCCAAGCTTTATGCGTACGGTGCAGTAAATCCCATTTCTGCA
Organism: Acutalibacteraceae bacterium; assembly: GCA_045614505.1. GTDB lineage: Bacteria > Bacillota > Clostridia > Oscillospirales > Acutalibacteraceae > SIG607. Next base: position 3,714 of record JAZLDA010000099.1, read on the forward strand.
CTTTCAAACCTTGCGGCTACTACACTTCGTAACCTTGTTGGTGAATTAGAGCTTGACGGCACACTTACTTCCCGTGATACCATTAATGCCAAAATGACCGAAATTCTTGATGAGGCAACAGATAAGTGGGGAATTAAGGTACACAGAGTTGAGCTTAAAAACATTATCCCACCTGCTGAAATACAGAATGCAATGGAAAAGCAGATGAAGGCTGAGCGTGACAGACGCGAAACCCTGCTTCAGGCAGAGGGCCATAAAGCCGCCGCCATTACCAGAGCAGAAGGCGAAAAGCAGGCTATGATTCTTGCCGCAGAGGGTGAAAGAGATGCCCGTATCGCCAGAGCCGAGGGTGAAGCCAAGGCAATTTTCCTTGCCAAAAAAGCAGAAGCCGACGGTCTTGCCGCTCTTAAAGAAGCAGGTGTTGACGGCGCTGTTCTTGAACTTAAGAAATATGAAGCGCTCGTTTCAATGAGCAATGGCAGAGCGTCGAAAATTATCGTTCCTACCGATGCAGTTAATATGACTAAGGCAAATGTTCTGTTCTCCGAAACAACAGGACTTGGGGACACAACACCCGAAGCGGTTGACCCGCCTAAACCTAAAAAAGCAGACCCCTGCTGCGATTAATATTTTAAAAAGCAAGTTGTTTAAAACGACTTGCTTTTTTTATTTTTATACACTAAGTATTATTATTACTAATTTAGAATTTGCGTAAATTAATTCTAAAAAATGGAAAATTTTTCAAAAATATTTAAAAATATGTTGAAATTTATTTAGAACTATGTTAGAATATGCTCACAAACTTAGAAAAGGAGTTAAAAATATGTCAAATAGTTGTAAAATTTTGGTAGCTGACGATAATACCGAATTCGGGAAAAGTTGTGTCGCAGCGCTCAGAGACAGAAGTATGGATGTATATACCTGCGAAAAAGACGGAAAGAAGCTTATTGAGGCTATATTAGATATTAAGCCGAATGTCGTTCTTGCTGACGTGTTTATGCCAAGTGCCGATATAATCAGCGTTATGCAGACGGTATTTTCAGACTTTGATTTCAAACCTGTATTTTTCGCAATGGCAGGTTTTGACAACCCCAGGCTTGAAAGGGAAGCAATTAATGCAGGGGCTACATACTATTTTGTAAAACCCTTTGATATCAGATTGCTTGCCGAGAGAATCATTCAGCTTTCGGGTTATAAAAGAAATGACTTGTTTGTTAAGAACAAAGGCAAATCGGTAAGCAATAATGAGCTTGAGCTTATGGTAACCGATATAATTCACAAAATTGGCATACCCGCACATATCAAGGGTTATAATTATCTGAGAGAAGCGATTATGCTGTCGGTTAATGACAGTGAAATGATTAACTCGGTAACAAAGCTTCTTTATCCTACCATCGCCAAAAATTTCGGCACAACACCTTCGAGAGTCGAAAGAGCCATAAGACACGCAATAGAAGTGGCTTGGGACAGGGGAGACACAAACGTGCTGGATTCCTATTTTGGATATACCGTTCAGAATCAGCGGGGTAAGCCCACCAATTCCGAATTTATAGCAATGATGGCGGACAATCTTCGTCTTAGCATTAAGGTTATATAACATTAAAAATCGCCTCAGAAAATTGAGGCGATTTTTTTGCATCTTTCAATATCTTCTTTTGTTGCTTCTCTTATATCTTTAAAGGGAAATTCTATACTTAAATTACTGTATTTTTCAATACAGAGCTTGCGGAAGGGGAGAAGCTCTGTTTTCTCTATGCAAGAATAGTTATCCTTTAAAGAAGCAAGCTTTTTAAGGGATTGCTCGTTATCGTTAATATCCGGAATAATAACCTGTCTTATCCAGGTAGATTTTCCGATTTCATTTAAGAATTTTAAGAATTCATCAGCCTTTTTTATATCCATACCGGTGTATTTAAGATAATCCTCAGAGTTAGTATATTTGTAGTCAAGTAAGACTAAATCACAAAGGGAAATAACCTGCTTTACCTTTTCGTTTAATACACAGCCGGAAGTGTCAATGGCAATATGGATTCCTTCTTCTTTAAGTCGAGGCAGAAAGAAGAGTAGAAAATCACTCTGCATTAAAGGCTCGCCACCTGAGAAGGTGACTCCGCCGTTTTTTCCGAAATAGCTTTTGCAACGGATTATTTTGTTAAAAAGCTCGTCAGCGGTGATTTCTTCTCCGCCCTTCGTTTCCCAGGTTTCGGGATTGTGACAGCAGTGACAGCGAAGCGGGCAGCCCTGCATAAACACTACCGCCCTTACTCCGGGGCCGTCAACGGTACCCAGACTCTGAAAGGAACTTATACGACAAACAGATTTATTCATATCAGCAGCATTCGTGGAAGGTACGGGAGATAACTTCACGCTGTTGCTCACGGGAGAGTTTGCAGAAGTTAACGGCATAGCCGGAAACACGAATGGTAAGGTTGGGGTATTCCTCAGGGTGGTCGTAAGCCTTCATAAGAAGCTCTCTGTTCATAACGTTTACGTTAAGGTGATGAGCGCAGTTACCGAAATATCCGCCCATAATAGATACAAGATTTGCAACCTGTTCCTCTCTTGTTTTACCCAGTGCATCGGGAACAATGGAGAAGGTGTTGGAAATACCGTCTCTTGCATCAAGGTAGGAAAGCTTGGATACTGAATTAAGAGAAGCAACGGCGCCGTTTGCCTCACGGTTGTGCATAGGATTAGCTCCGGGTGCAAAGGCTTCTCCGGCTTTTCTGCCGTCGGGAGTGCTTCCGGTTTTCTTGCCGTACATAACGTTAGAGGTTATGGTGAGGGCAGAAAGGGTGTGAACGGCATTCTTGTATGTGGGAGTTTTCTTTAATTCCTCGGATACTTCATGGAGAAGGTCGTGAGCAATCATATCAACTCTGTCATCGTCATTACCGAACTTGGGGAAATCACCCTCTGTTATAAAGTCGATAATAAGACCGTCGGCGTCTCGCACAGTTTTAACAGTGGCATATTTAATTGCCGAGAGTGAGTCGGCGGCTACAGACAAACCTGCAACACCGAATGCCATCAGACGCTCTACACTTGTGTCGTGGAGAGCCATCTGACTTTTTTCATAGGCGTATTTATCGTGCATATAGTGTATGCAGTTCATTGTATTTACATAAAGCGCTGCAAGCCATTCAAGGTAGATGCGGAAGCGGTCCATAACCTCTTTGAAGTCAAGAACATCACTCTTGATGGGACCCATCTGAGGACCGATTTTGGTGCCGAAAACATTATCTGTTCCGCCGTTAATGGCAAGAAGCAACAGCTTTGCAAGGTTGGTTCTTGCACCGAAGAACTGCATCTGCTTGCCTACCTTCATTGCAGAAACACAGCAGGCAATAGCATAGTCGTCTCCATAGGAAGGACGCATAATATCGTCATTTTCATACTGAATAGAATCGGTATCAATGGATATTTCGGCGCAATAAGCCTTGAAGGCTTCAGGCAGACGCTCACTCCAGAGAACGGTGAGATTTGGCTCGGGAGCAGGACCTAAGTTGCGAAGAGTGTGGAGAATACGGAAGGAGGACTTTGTAACAAGTGTACGGTTGTCCTCGCCCATACCGCCTATACTTTCGGTAATCCACATGGGGTCGCCGCCGAAAAGCTCGTTGTATTCGGGTGTGCGAAGATGACGAGCCATACGAAGCTTAATTACAAGGTCATCAATTATTTCCTGAGCCTGCTCTTCGGTGAGTGTGCCGTTTTTTATGTCACGCTCAATATAAATATCAAAGAAGGTGCTTGTTCTGCCAAAGGACATAGCGGCGCCGTTTTGCTCCTTGTTTGCGGCAAGATAGCCGAAATAGGTCCACTGAACGGCTTCTTTAGTGTTAGTGGCAGGGAGAGAAATGTCATAACCGTACATAGCCGCCATTTTCTTAATAAGTCCTAAGAAGTTGATTTGCTGAGCAAGCTCCTCAAGCAGACGGATATTATCGGCAGTCATAAGGTTTTTACCAACCTCTGCCTTGTCCTTTTTCTTTTCTTCAATAAGAAAATCAATGCCGTAAAGGGCGATTCTTCTGTAGTCGCCGATGATTCTTCCTCTGCCGTAAGCATCGGGAAGACCCGTGAGCAATGCGCAGTGACGTGCCGCCTTCATTTCGTCGGTATATACTCTGAAGACACCGTCGTTATGAGTGGTACGGAATTTAAAAGAATCCTCAATCTTCTCGGATAATTTATAGCCGTATGCCTCACAGGAGGAACGCGCCATACGAATACCGCCAAAGGGATTGACGCCGCGCTTTAAGGGCTCATCAGTCTGGAAGCCTACAATAATTTCATTTTCTTTGTCAAGATAACCGGGCGCATAAGAGCAGAGTGAAGAAACGATATCAACGTCAATGGCAAGTACACCGCCGTTTTCCTGCTCCTTCTTCTGAAGCACTTTGAACTTGTCCATCAAAGCAGAGGTGCGCTCAGTAGGTCCGCAAAGAAAAGAACCGTCACCTTCATAAGGATGATAGTTAAGCTGGATAAAATCACGCACATCAACCGATTCGGTCCATTTGCCCGTATTAAAGCCTTCCCATGCATTAAATTTCATAATTATTTACCTCCGCTAGAGATTGATTGTTAAAAACAAAACAGGCTTTTGAGCATAAAAATAAGTAGCTAAGATACACTTAACTACCCAGACGGACGGCAAAAACCTAATAGCCGTGTGCACTGTGTCAATTCACATACCCGTCAGCACACGGTTTGTAATTGTATGATACCACAACCTGTTGTGTATTGCAATAGAAAAATATCAAAATATGCAAATTTTGTTGAAATATAACATAAATGGGTGTCTACAATTGTTTTATTTTCACTTGACGAATCAAAAATCTTGAGTATACTTAATATGAGATAGTTTTAAATATATATATATTCAAGGAGGCAATATTATGAGTAAATATAATATAGATACATGCTGTGTTCAGGGCGGATATCGTCCCGGTAACGGAGAACCCCGTCAGGTGCCCATTATTCAGAGCACAACCTTTAAATATGAGTCTTCAAGCGAAATGGGAAAGCTGTTTGACCTTGAGGCATCGGGCTATTTCTATTCCCGTCTGCAGAATCCCACCAACGATACCGTTGCGGCTAAAATCTGCGAGCTTGAGGGCGGTACTGCCGCTATGCTTACTTCTTCCGGTCAGGCGGCAAGTTTTTACAGTATTTTTAATATTGCTTCCTGCGGCGACCATGTAATTGCTTCTTCTGCTATCTACGGTGGTACATATAATCTTTTTGCAGTAACAATGAAGAGAATGGGTATTGATTTTACCTTTGTTTCTCCCGATATAAGCGAAGAGGATTTGCAGAAAGAATTCCGTCCCAACACAAAGGCTGTGTTTGGTGAGACCATTGCCAATCCTGCACTTATTGTTCTGGATATTGAAAAGTTTGCAAAGGTTGCTCACGCTAACGGAGTTCCGCTGATTATTGACAACACCTTTGCTACACCCGTTAACTGCCGTCCTTTTGAGTGGGGAGCAGATATTGTAACCCATTCCACTACAAAATATATGGACGGTCACGGAAGCTCAGTGGGCGGCTGTATTGTTGATTCGGGTAAATTCGACTGGACTCGCTATCCCGATAAATTCCCCGGACTGTGCACACCCGATGAAAGCTATCACGGTGTTACCTATACCGAGCGCTTTGGTCTGGAGGGTGCTTATATCACCAAGGCTACCGCGCAGCTTATGCGTGATTTAGGCTCTATTCAGTCTCCACAGAATGCCTATCTTGTAAATCTTGGACTTGAAAGTTTACATGTAAGAATGCAACGTCACTGTGAAAACGGTCTGGCTGTTGCAAGATTTTTAAAGAATGACGACAGAATTTCCTGGGTAATATATCCCGGACTTGAAGGCGGAAAGGATGAAGCACTTGCTAAGAAGTATCTGCCCAAGGGCTCCTGCGGTGTTGTCAGCTTCGGAGTAAAGGGCGGAAGAAGTGCGGCTGAAAAGTTTATGGCAGGACTTCGCATTGCCGCTATTGAGACCCACGTTGCCGATGCAAGAAGCTGTTGTCTGCATCCTGCAAGCGCTACACATCGCCAGATGAGTGATGACGAGCTTATTGCGGCTGGTGTTTCTCCCGACCTTGTGCGTTTCTCCTGCGGTCTTGAGAGCAGTGAGGACCTTATTAACGATATTAAAAATGCTTTAGACAATATTTAAAAGAGAGTTGACTTAATTTATGCCAATCAGAATACCCAATGATTTGCCCGCTGTAAAAACATTACTTAATGAGAATATTTTTGTAATGCCCGAACAGCGTGCAGTTACGCAGGATATTCGTCCTTTGAGAATATTACTTCTCAATTTAATGCCTAATAAAATAGCCACCGAGACTCAGCTTTCCCGACTTCTGGGTAACACTCCGCTTCAGGTGGAACTGGAGCTTATTCACACAAGCACCTATCATTCCAAAAATACCTCCTCCGAGCATCTTTTGGCTTTTTATAAGACCTTTGAGGACGTAAAGGAGCAGACCTTTGACGGAATGATTATTACCGGCGCTCCCGTTGAAAAAATGGAGTTTGAAGCGGTTGAGTACTGGCAGGAACTTTGTGAAATTATGGAGTGGACCAAAACTCACGTGCACTCTACCTTCCATATCTGCTGGGGCGCTCAGGCAGGTCTTTATTACCATTACGGTATAAATAAATATCCCCTTGACAGTAAAGTTTTTGGTGTATTTGAGCATACTGCCGATTATAAAAATTCTATGCTGCTCAGAGGCTTTGACGATAAGTTTTTCGTTCCTCACTCCCGTCACACAACTATTAAGAGGGAAGACATTGAAAAGGTTCCCGCCTTAAAAATAGTAGCTTCCTCCGAGAAGGCAGGAATTTATGCACTGCTCACAGAAAACGGCAAGCAGGTGTTTATAACGGGACATTCGGAGTATGACGCCAATACGCTTAAGGATGAGTATTTGAGGGATTTGGAGAGGGGAGACCCCATTGATATTCCCGAAAACTATTTCCCGAATGATGACCCCACTGCAGACCCGACTGTTAAATGGCGTTCACATGCTCATCTGCTTTATTCTAACTGGCTTAATTATTTTGTATATCAGACTACACCCTTTGATATCAGCGAAATCAAAAAATCCAAATGATTTTTCTAAACCTGTGGTGCTTTTGCTGCTACAGGTTTTTGAAATTTTAAAAATATAAATTTTTTTGCCGAAAACACTTGACTTCATCACGCTGAAGTGATAGACTGATGAAGTGAATTTTACCAAGGAGGCGCAAAATGGTAATTGATGAAGCCTTGCTGAAATATGATGAAGAGTCAGTTTTTAAATTACGCTCTTTATATCGCCGTTTCGGCTACAGTCAGTATAAAATGAGTAAATTTGAGGAATATGACCTGTATGTAAGAAATAAGGATTTTCTTATTTCCGACAGCGTTATTACCTTTACCGATACCGGAGGAAGACTTCTGGCATTAAAGCCCGACGTTACTCTTTCCATTATAAATAATTGCAAGGATGTTTCGGGACAGGTACAAAAGGTATATTATAATGAAAACGTATACCGTATTTCAGGAAGTTCAAAAAGCTTCAAGGAAATTATGCAGACCGGACTTGAATGTATAGGAGATATCGGGCTGTATGATAAGTGTGAAGTACTGCTTCTAGCTCTCTATAGTCTTGATATTATAGACAGCAACTATATTTTAGCGGTTTCCCATATCGGTCTGCTTAAAGCCGTTTTAGATTCTCTTAACATTTCGGATATGAGAAAAGGTGAAGTAATTGAGCTTATAAGCAGTAAAAACAACGACGGCATTTCCGATTTCTGCGCTAATTTCGGCTATGAAAAGGAAACGGAAGAAACCCTTAAATTGTTTACAAACAGTTATCCTTCCGTTGATGAAGCTCTTATATCCCTAAAAGACGCAGTAAAGGACGATATTGCAAAAGCCGAGTTTAATGAATTCAGTGATATTTTAAATATTCTTAAAATCAGAGGAATGGACAAAAAAATTGTTGTTGATTTTTCCTCTGTCAACGGAATGAGATATTATAGCGGTGTTGTTTTTAAGGGCTACATAAACGGTATTCCCGACAGTGTCTGCTCAGGCGGTCAGTATGATAAGCTGATGAGAAAAATGAACAGAAGCAGTTCTGCCATTGGCTTTGCGGTTTATCTTGACGCTCTTGAAAGATTTAAGGATAAGGATACGGGGTATGATGTTGACACCGTTCTCATTTGCTCAGATGACATCAGCGCTGTTATTGAAGCCGCCGAAGGCTTATCTCAAATGGGACAGACGGTTCGTGTGTGTAAAAACATTCCCGAAAATGTCCGCTACAGACGTGTAATGAAGCTATGCGGAAAGGAACCGGTGACGGCAGATGAAAATGATTAATGTTGCTCTTCCTAAGGGAAGGCTGGGCGAAAAGGTTTATGATATGTTCGAGAAAGCCGGCTTTCCTTGTCCTTCCATAAAAGAAAATAACCGCAAGCTGATTTTTGAAAATAAACAAGCAGGGGTGCGCTATTTTTGGGTAAAGCCCTCTGACGTTGCAATTTATGTTGAGAGAGGTGCGGCAGACATCGGTGTCGCAGGCAAGGATATTCTCCTTGAATATAACCCTGACGTCTATGAGCTTCTTGACCTCAAAATGGGTAAATGCCGTATGGCTGTTGCCGCTAAATCCGATTTTCGGGACAACACTGACAGAACCTTGAGGGTTGCAACAAAATTTACGAACATTGCCGCAAAGTACTATAATGAGAAATGCAGGGACATTGATATTATTCATCTTAACGGCTCCATTGAAATTGCACCTATTTTAGGGCTCTCGGATGTTATCGTTGATATTGTTGAAACAGGCAAGACTCTTCTTGAAAACGATTTAATTCCCTTTGAGACCATTGTTCCCATAAGTGCAAGGCTGATTGCCAATAAATCAAGCTATCAGTTTAAAAAAGAAACCATCGAGGCTGTAAAAAGCGGCCTTGCAAAACAGGTGAGTGAAAAATAATGATTAAGATTTTAAAATACGGCGAGGTTTCCTATGACGAAATCTTTGCCAGAGGCACTGCCGCAACCGATGTTTCCACTGTTGTTTCTGAGATAATTGAAGACGTAAAGCAAAACGGAGACACTGCTCTTCTTCGCTACTGTGAAAAGTTTGATAAAGCAAAGCTAACCTGTCTTGAGGTTACCGAAGAAGAAAAGCAGGAGGCAATGGCAAAGGTTGACGAGCGTTTTATAAATGTTCTTAAAGCAGCCGCAGAAAACATCCGCAATTTCCACGAGAAGCAGGTGCGAAACAGCTTTATAATTAACGACAAACCGGGTATTGTTATAGGTCAAAAGGTAATTCCCGTTGACAGAGCAGGACTTTATGTTCCCGGAGGCACTGCCGCTTATCCTTCAACCGTTCTTATGGACAGTATCCCTGCTAAAATTGCAGGGGTCAAAGAGGTGTGCATTGTCACTCCGCCGTCGGCTGACGGCAAGGTTAATCCCGTTATTCTCGCCGCCGCAGTTATTGCAGGTGTTGACAGGGTGTTCAAGGTGGGCGGAGCTCAGGCTATTGCCGCTCTTGCCTTTGGAACTGAAAGCATACCTAAGGTTGATAAAATCGTTGGTCCGGGTAATGCGTTTGTTGCTGAAGCTAAAAAGCAGGTTTACGGCACTGTTTCCATTGATATGATTGCAGGCCCCAGTGAAATACTTGTTGTTGCAGATGACACCTGTGACCCTGCTCATATTGCGGCAGATTTGCTCTCTCAGGCAGAGCACGACAAAATGGCAAGCGCCGTTCTTGTTACCGACAGTTTGGATTTTGCCGAAAAGGTATCTATTGAGCTTGAAAGACAAATACCACTGCTTCCGAGAAGTGAAATTGCAAGAACTTCCATTGACAATAACGGAAAAATAATTGTTGCAGATAACCTAAAGGTTGCTATTGATATCACAAATGAAATTGCTCCCGAGCACTTAGAGCTTTGTGTTGATAATCCCTTTGATTATCTTGATTCCGTTCGCCATGCAGGAAGCATATTTATGGGCAAATACTGTCCCGAGGCATTGGGAGATTACTTTGCAGGTCCTAATCATACTCTTCCCACAAGCGGTACTGCAAAATTCTCAAGTCCGCTTTCTGTTGATGATTTTGTTAAAAAGACACAGTATACCTACTATACAAAAGAGGCTTTAAGCCGCGTTGCAGATGACATTGCCTACTTTGCCGAAAAAGAGGGCCTTTCTGCCCACGCAAAAAGTGCCACTATCCGTACGGAGAAAAAATAATGAGTAAGTTTCTTAAAAATTGTTTTCATTCACTGGACGCTTATGTTCCGGGGGAACAGCCAAAAGACGGTGAGTACATAAAACTTAATACAAATGAGTCACCATTTTCTCCGTCAAGTGGAGTTATAAAGGCTGTGAACAGCGAGGAAGTAAAAAAACTCCGCCTTTATTCCGACCCCACGGGAAGTGTTCTAAAGGAGAAAATTGCAAGGCTCTACGGAGTAATGACCGAAAATGTTTATCTTGCCAACGGAAGCGATGATATTCTGAATTTTTCCTTTATGGCTTTTTCGGGCGAAAGAAAAGAAGCAGTATTTCCTGAGATAAGCTACGGCTTTTACAAGGTTTTTGCCGCCCTTTACGGCATAAATGCTGAGCAGATACCTCTGAAAGAAGACTTTTCCATTGACTATAAGGATTACCTTTATAAAAATAAGTTTATTGTCATTGCCAATCCCAATGCGCCAACGGGTCTGACTCTTTCTCTGAATGAAATTGAGGAAATTCTTAAAACCAACAGAAATAATGTGGTGGTAATTGATGAAGCATACGTTGATTTCGGAGGAGAGAGTGCAATATCCCTTACAAAGAAGTACGATAATCTCCTTGTCTCAATGACATTTTCCAAATCG
>JAZLDA010000100.1:0-27710 GCA_045614505.1 Acutalibacteraceae bacterium
GTCGACTTCCCGACAGAACAAATTTTAATGTTACAAAACTGTTCGCACCTGAAAAATATAAATTTTTAGTGGGATAACAGACGAAAAGGCACGGTAATGCTGACGCATACCGTGCCTTTTTAACACATTAGACCGCAAAAATTTGATTTTTCAGGCATTTAATCCCTAAGAACAACACCCGTTTCGGGGGAGGTTATTGCATTTCTTATAAATATATGATATTATCAAACCGACAAAGTAATATTTTATTACATAATTTTAGGGGAAAGTAAAAATGAAAAAAATTCTATCAGTTATTATTTGTCTTGCGCTTATTGTTGCTGCATTGCCTTTAACAGCAATACCTGTTTCGGCTGCAAAAAGCGGAAAATACACCTATACCGTTTCAAACGGCGAAGCTACTATTACCGAAGCTGACGGTTCTATAAGCGGCAAAGTCACGATTCCTTCAAAGCTGGGCGGTTACCCTGTAACAAGTATTGGTGATTATGCTTTTGAGTATTGCGATTTGATTACAGGCGTTGTTATAGGAAATAATGTAACAAGTATAGGTTTTGGTGCATTTTTTGCTTGTTCCTCGTTAAAAAGCGTTACCATAGATGACAGTGTAACGAGTATAGGATCTTGGGCATTTGAAAATTGTGATTTGATTGGGAGCATTTTAATTCCTGACAGTGTAACTTTTATAGGTTCCGGAGCTTTTTCTGAGTGCAACTCATTAACAGGTATTACCGTGGATGCCGGAAATAATTATTATTGTGATGTGAACGGAGTTTTATTTAATAAAGGTAAAACTGACATTATTTGTTATCCTATAGGAAAAACAGAAACTTCATATATTATCCCCGATGGTGTGACGAGTGTGGGTGACTATGAGTTTTCGTTGTGCGAATCATTAACAAGCATAACAATCCCCGACAGCGTAACAAGTATCGGCTATTCTGCATTTGAAGGGTGCACTTCTCTTATGAGTATTATAATCCCTGATAGTGTGACATATATAGATGCTTACGCGTTCAATTATTGTCCCTCATTAGCAAAGGTTATCATAGGCGACGGTGTAACAAGTATAGATTATACTACATTTTATAATTGCGAAAATATTACAAGCGTTACCATAGGAAAAAGTGTAACGAGTATAGAAGAGGGAGCGTTTTATGATTGCGACTCATTAACAAAGGTGTATTTTAGAGGAAGTGAGTCTGACAAAAATAAAATATCTATTGGAGATGATAATTGGAATTTAACCGGCGCTACTTGGTACTATAATTCCTGTATAGGTTATGCTGAACATATATATGATAATGATTGCGATGAGCAGTGCAATGATTGTGAATATATAAGGCCTGGTGTAGGTCATATTTATGACAACAATTGCGACAGCGTTTGTAATAAGTGTGAAAAGTCAAGATTAACTTCTCATCAATACGACGGTGATGAAGATTATATTTGTAATGAATGCTCTTATGAAAGACCGCCGTATGCTATAGGTGATATCAGCGGTGACGGAAGTGTCAATACCACCGACCTTGCAGTTATGAAGCTGTTTCTTGCAGGTGCAGGCGATGTAAATGATACAGGAATGCTTGCAGGAGATATGAGCGGTGACGGACAAATAAATACCACTGACTTGGCTCAGCTTAAACTTGTTCTTGCAGGCAGTGACGGCTCTGGCTCTGAAGTTTTAAGAAGCGAATATACCACACAAAGATTTGATAAGTCTTACAAGAACAAAAAGGGTGAAGTTCTTATAGAGCATTATTACGATTTAATTCAGCTTAAAGGTGACAGTGAAGCTGTCAAAAAGATAAATAATGCTCTGAAAGCGGAAATGGATAGCTTCTTCTTCTCAGATGAAGAATTGGAAGAATTGGCCGAGGGCGCTGAATATCTCGGAACATTTTACAATACAATAGATGCTAAAGTTTCCCACAATGCAGGGGGATATATATGTATTGTGACATCTTACGATTGGTATATGGGAGGCGTTGCCAATGATGGTTATTACGGTTTTACATATAATCTCTCTACAGGACAGCCCGCTTCTTTGGCTGAGCTTACCGATAAAACTCGTATAGCCCTTGAAAATGAAATCAAAGCAATGGTTATTGAGCACTTTTATGATGAATATGATTATGATGCCGTTTATGAAATAAAAGATTACCGGCTTGATGATTTTGAGTTCTTTATTGAAAACGGCGAAATAGTTATTGTTATACCGGAGTATGAAGTCATTCCTGACACAGTAACTATTAACACAGGAATTTATGTGAAATAGTCAAAAACCACGAAGCCTTTCGACTTCGTGGTTTTTAAGAAATAGGCAAGCCTTTTTATTGACATAGAGTTTTATATATTATAAAATTAATGTAATAATCAAATAGGGGAGAAACATATGAAAATTGTTATTACTGATGCTTCTACCGTAACGGGAGGAGATTTATCTTTTGATATTCTTAATAAGTTTGGGCAGGTGGAGATTTATGATTTAACCACACCCGAAGAGCTTCCTGCTCGCATTAAGGACGCTGATATTGTTCTTTGCAACAAAACACCTATGACCGCAGAGGCTATGAGTGACGCGAAAAATCTTAAATATATAGGTCTTTTTGCTACAGGATACAACAATATTGACCTTGAATATACCCACTCAAAGGGTATCACCGTTTGCAATGTGCCGGGGTACTCCACCGAGGCAGTGGCTCAGCACACCTTTGCTTTTATTTTAGAGCTTCTCTGCAGAGTGGGTGATTACAACGATACCGTAAAGCAGGGTGACTGGGTGAAAAGCCGCACATTTTCTTATTTCCCCATTCCGCTTTTCGAGCTTAACGGCAAAACCATGGGTGTTGTAGGTATGGGAAGTATTGGCGCAAGAGTTGTCGACATTGCTCTTGCTTTCGGTATGAAGGTGCTGGTATATAAAAGAAGTAAAATAAATGATAACAGGGTAACTCAGGTTAGCCTTGATGAATTACTTAAAAACTCCGATATTGTCTCTCTTCACTGTCCCCTTAACAAGGACAGCGAAAATATGATGAACAAGGAAGCCTTTGCAAAAATGAAAGACGGTGCCGTATTTATTAACACAGCCAGAGGCGGACTTGTTGATGAAATTGCGCTTCGAGATGCCCTTGTATCGAAAAAACTCCTTGGCGCAGGACTTGATGTGCTTAGGCAAGAGCCAATGGACAAAAACTGTCCGCTTTTAGGAATTGAAAACTGTATTATTACTCCGCATATTGCCTGGGCAGGACTTGAAACAAGAAAGAGGCTTATGGAAATAGTTGCCTCTAATATTGCCGCATTTGCTTCAGGCAAGCCTGTTAATACAGTTTGACATAATTTAAAAATATGGTATAATAACTTGGTTGAAATTATTAAAGGGAAGTATCAAAATGGCAAAAATCGAAAATCTCCGTAATATAGCAATTATAGCTCACGTTGACCACGGCAAGACCACTCTTGTTGACCAACTTTTAAAACAGAGCGGCACTTTTCGTACCAACGAGCAAGTGGATGAAAGAGTAATGGACTCAAACGACCTTGAAAAGGAGAGAGGCATTACAATTCTTTCTAAAATCACCAGCGTTCATTATAAGGATATAAAAATCAATATAGTTGATACTCCCGGACATGCTGATTTCGGCGGCGAGGTTGAGCGAATTCTTATGATGGTTGACGGCGTTGTGCTTCTTGTAGACGCTTTTGAGGGCTGTATGCCTCAGACTCGCTTCGTCCTTAAAAAAGCGCTGGCGCTTGGTAAAAAAGCTATAGTTGTTGTTAACAAAATTGACCGTCCTATGGCTCGTCCTGCCGAGGTTGTAGATGAGGTTTTAGATCTCTTTATTGAGCTTGGTGCCGATGACGACCAGATAGAATTCCCCGTGGTTTATGCTTCGGGCAGAGACGGTTATGCTTCCTTTGATGAGACTCCGGGAGAAAATCTCCAGCCGCTTTTTGATACCATTGTGAAAGAAATTGAGCCGCCCGAGGGTGAAGTAGACGCTCCCTTGCAGATTCTTTTCTCAAATATTGAATATGATGATTATTTAGGCAGAATTGGTGTGGGCAGAGTTGAACGCGGAATGGTTAAAAGCGGCGACAGTGTAGTGCTCTCTCATCGTGACGGCACCACTTCGAATGTGAGAATTGCAAAACTCTTTATGATTGAAGGACTTCGCCGAGTTGAAGCCGAAACAGCACAGGTTGGCGACCTTATTCAGGTTGCAGGTGTCAGTGATTTAAACATAGGCGAGACCGCTTGCGCTCCAAACTGCGTTGAGCCGTTGCCCTTTGTTAAAATTGACGAGCCTACACTTTCAATGAACTTTATGGTAAATAACTCTCCCTTTGCGGGAAAGGACGGAAAATTCGTTACTTCCAGAAATCTTCGTGACCGCCTTTTCAAAGAGGTAGAGACTAATGTGAGTCTGAGAGTTGAGGAAACAGATTCTGCAGATACCTTTAAGGTTTCGGGCAGAGGAGAATTGCACCTTTCCATTCTTATTGAAACTATGAGAAGACAGGGCTATGAATTTCAGGTTTCTCCTCCCGAGGTTATTTATAAGCACGAAAACGGTCAGCTTCTTGAGCCCATTGAGCTTTTAATGATTGAAGTGCCCGAAGAATATGTCGGCGCTGTTATGGAGCGCCTTGGTACCCGAAAGGCAGAAATAAAGAATATGGGCACCCGAGAGGGCGGCTCTTCGCACCTTGAGTTTTTAATTCCCTCCAGAGGACTTTTAGGCTACAGAAGTCAGTTTATGACAGATACCAACGGTAACGGTATTATGAGCCATGTGTTCAGCAGTTACGAGCCGTATAAGGGTGACATTGAGCAGAGAAACACCGGCTCAATTATAGTGCATGAGGACGGTGAGTCCACAGGCTACGGTTTATTTAATACACAGAGCCGAGGCAGACTCTTTATCGGCCCGGGTGTGCCTGTATATGAGGGCATGATTATCGGTGAAAATCCCAAGAATGAGGATATAGTTTGTAATGTCTGCAAGAAAAAACAACTTACCAACACCCGTGCCGCAGGCAGTGATGATGCCCTGCGTCTTGTTCCTCCCTCAATTATGAGCCTTGAGCAGTCTCTTGAATTTATAAAAAGTGACGAGCTTGTGGAGATTACTCCCAAAAATATCAGACTTCGCAAGAGAATTCTTAATAAAGAGCTTCGTATGAAAGCGGAATCGAGAAATAAGAAATAATGAATATTATAATTCTTGACCTTGAATGGGACAGTGCATACAGTGTCAGAAATAAGCGTTTTGTTAATCAGATAATTCAGATAGGCGCCGTAAAGCTTGACAGCAACTGTGAGATAGTGGACACCTTTTCGGTGACTGTTAAAAGCGCTCTGTCTAAAAAGCTGACCAGACGATTTGTGGAGCTTACGGGTATAACAAGCGAGCAAATGCGGGCAGGAGTGCCTCTGACAAAGGCTGTTGAAATGTATAACGCATGGGCAGGAACAGGCACTCTCACAATGACCTGGAGCACCTCGGACCTTTATACTATTATAGAAAACTGCAAATATCTGCTGACACCGGCAACACGCTTCCATATTGAGAAGTATGCCGACCTTCAAAGCTATGTGCAGAACGAAATGCGGGCCATTGGCTTTGAGCTTAAATCACAGATTTCTCTGTCGGGTGCTGCAGAAATGCTTCAGATTTCCATAGACGGACTGGAACTGCACAACGCTCGGGACGACTGTCTTTTGTCGGTAGCGCTTCTTAAACGCTTTTATAATACCGATAAAATGCAGGTCTATATCAAGGATGCTGCCAATCCGGAATTCTTCCGCAGGCTTTCTTTCAAATCCTATACTCTATCAAATATCAAGGATGACAAAATCAAGCCTGAGCACCTTGTGTTTAAGTGCGATAAATGCGCCAATGTGGCAAAATGTGTTACCGGCTGGAAGTATCGTAACGGCTGGTTTTCGGCAAATTTCCGTTGCAGTGAGTGCAAAAGAATGTTTATAGGCAGAGTGTCTTTTAAAAAGACCTTTGATGACCTTATTGTTAAAAAGAAAATTGCTCAGCCAAAGGCAGTTGAGAAAAAGGATGAAAATGCTGTGCAACGCCTGTCCGAGAAGGTGTAATGCAGAAAGAAAAGAAAACAAGGGAAGCGGATACTGCGGTATGCCGCTTTTTCCCGTTATAGCCAGAGCGTCCCTTCATTTCGGAGAAGAACCCTGTATAAGCGGTGTAAGGGGGAGCGGAACCGTCTTTTTCAGCGGTTGCTCTCTCCGTTGCGTTTACTGTCAGAATGAGATAATTAGCCATAAAAACAGCGGTATAACCGTTACACCAAAAAGACTTGCCGAAATTTTCAAAGAACTCTGTGAGCAGGGCGCACATAATATTAACCTTGTTAACCCCACACATTTTATATGGGCAATAAAAGAGGCTATAAAAATTTACAAACCCAATATTCCGCTTGTTTATAACAGTTCGGGATACGACGACAGTGAAATAATAAAGGAAAATATATTCGATATATATTTAATGGATTTAAAGTATGTCGGCAGTGAAAAATCACTTAAATACAGCGGTGCTGCCGATTATTTTGAGCATGCCTCAAAAAGCATAAAAGAAGCGTATAAAGTTACAGGTAAGCCTGTTTTTGACGAAAACGGAATTATGCAAAGAGGTCTTATTATCCGCCACCTTGTTCTGCCCCTTGCCACAAAGGAAGCAATGAAGGTTATAGACTGGGTAAAGGAAAATACAAAGGAAGCATATTTGAGCATTATGTCTCAGTATCTGCCTCTTGCAAGGGCAAAAGACTTTCCCGAAATCAACCGCAAAATAACCGAAAGAGAATATGAGAAGGTGCTGCTTTACGCCATAAACAGCGGACTAACTGATGTATACGTTCAGGAGCGCACCAGTGCTGATGATACCTATATACCGGATTTCAGCGGTCAGGGAGCACTTTCCCCCTTTAACTAAAAGACACGACGGAATTTCCGTCGTGTCTTTTTTTATTCACTTTTGATTTTGCCTTTATCCTTTATTCTGCGGGCAAGGTATACCGCCGGAGTGTCCAGAAGGGAAGTAAAGACATAAATGATATATCCCGAAAGCGCAATGTTAAAGGTCGTTCTGAAATCGTATGTACCAAGGAATGCGGCAAAGTTAAAGAGGAAGGTATTGAAAAACTGTGAAATAAGTGTAGAGCCGTTATTTCTCAGCCACAAAAACCTTTTAGTGTTATTGAATTTTCTCTTGGTAAAATCCCACCATTTGTGATAGAGCCAAACATCAAACTTCTGTGTTACGGCATAAACCGCAAGGCTTGCAATGATTATTCTCGGAGTGTTTGAGAATACGGTTTTAATAGATTCCATTGCAAAATCAGCCTCAGAAGGAATGTACATAAGCCAGCTTTGTGTAACCAAAACAAATGCTACCGAAGTGAAAATTCCTATGTTGACTGCCTTGTTTGCCGCCTTTTTGCCTTCATTTTCGCTTAATATATCGGTTATAAGAAAGGAAGAGGCAAAGAGTATGTTGCCTAAAGTCTGCTCTAAGCCGAAGGCTCGCACCAGTATAATTACCTCGATGTTGGCAAGGAGGGTACAGAACACTGACATAGCATAGAGTCCCGTTTTGCCGAAAAGCCTGTAACTGATGAGTATCAGAGAAAATTCTGCAAAAAGACTTAAAATAAGCAATAATTCGTTCATTTAAATCACCGCAATAAAGTATATCACAAAGCAGTGGGAGAGGCAATAGAAAAGATTTATTAAAATAAATAAAAATGCTTGACACAGACTCACCTTTTATAGTATAATGTCGATTGTAAATATATTACCCCTGCATAAATGCGGAGGGAGGGAATTATTCATGAGTCAGGTTCGTATCAAAGAAAATGAATCACTTGATAATGCTTTAAGACGCTTCAAGCGCCAGACCGCTAAAGACGGCGTAATCCAGGAAGTTCGTAAAAGAGAACACTATGAGAAGCCTTCTGTTAAGCGTAAGAAAAAGTCGGAAGCTGCACGTAAGCGTAAGTTCCGCTAATAAGTGATACTTAAAAGAGAAGCAGCTGAGTTTTCGGCTGCTTTTATTTTTTGAGGTGAAGAAATGTTTAAACCCGATATAAAGCTTCACAGAATTACCGATATTACCGTGGAGCTTCTAAGTAATAAAAATATAAAGGGTCTTGTTCTCGATGTGGATAACACCCTTTCCACCCATCACGGTATGAGTCTTGTGGAGGGTCTTGAAGGCTGGATTTCTCTTATGCAAGAGGCAGGTATAAAGCTCATTATTCTTTCAAACTCCAAGGAAAAAAGAGTAAAGCCCTTTGCTGAGAAAATAGGTCTTGATTATGCCTCTCTCGGCTGTAAGCCCTTGCCCTTCGGATATATGAAGGTGAAGAAGAGACTCGGCTTTAAAAGAAAAGAAATTGCCATTGTGGGTGACCAGATGTTTACTGACGTAATGGGCGGCAATCTTTTCGGCATAATAACTATTATGACAGACCTTATTCTTGCCGAGGACAAGCCCAGCTTTAAAATAAGAAGAAAACTGGAAAAGAAATTCCTTAAAAAAATGAAGGTGGAAAACGGATATGGCTGCTAAATTCGGACCTGCCGGTACAAGTGATGATTTCAAGGCACTCGGTTATAAGCAATCAATAGATATACCTGAGTTTCTTATAAAAAAAGGTCTTGACCACTTTGAGTACCAGTGCGGAAGAGGAGTAAATATAGGGCTTGATAAAGCCGCTCTTTTAGGTGATGAATTTAAGAAAAATTCGATTACAATTTCTCTTCACGCTCCCTATTATATTTCTATGTCCTCTGTCGAGGAGGAAAAACGCCTTAACTCGGTAAACTATATACTGCAAAGTGCAAGAGCAGTCAGTGCTATGGGCGGAAACAGAATTGTTGTGCATACAGGCTCCTGTGGTAAAATAAGCAGGCAAGAGGCGTTACGCCTTGCATCTGACACAATGAGGCTGGCTTTAGAAGCCCTTAAAAACGAAAACCTTGAGCATATTCATATATGCCCCGAGACTATGGGAAAAATGAATCAGCTTGGAACTTTAGAAGAGGTTATTGCTCTTTGCAAAATTGATGAAAGTCTTATTCCCTGTATTGACTTCGGTCATCTTAATGCAAGAACTTTAGGATCAGTTAAAGGAAAAGCCGATTATGAAAATATAATCGACACAATCGGCAATGAGCTTGGAAGCGACAGACTTAAAGTGTTCCATTCTCACTTTTCAAAAATAGAGTATACCGACGGCGGAGAAAAGCGCCATTTGACCTTTGAGGATACCCTTTTCGGTCCCGACTATGAGCCGTTAATGGAGATTGTTTATAAGAAAAATCTCTCGCCCACCTTTGTGTGTGAGTCGGCAGGAACTCAGGCAGAGGATGCTCTTAAAATGAAAAACTATTATAATTCATTAGGATAAGTGTTGATATGATAAATCTTGACCGTTATATATCTTCATCCTCGGCTGTTCTTATTTGCACCGATGTAAACAGGTTCTATTTAAGCGGTATGAAGTCATCAGCAGGCTATATGCTTATAAGCGGGGTGGGTAATTTCCTGCTTGTAGACGGCAGATACTATGAAGCCGCTCAAAAAAAAGTCTATCCGGGTGTTAAGGTCGTTCTTCTTGAACGCTTGTCACGACAGCTTAATGACCTTGTAACAAGATTCGGCATAAAAATCCTTTATACCGAAACCGAAATAACCGTTTCCTTGCACAGCACCCTTAATTCTATTATAAACTGCAACATAAAGGCAGAGCAGAGCCTTACAGATGACCTGTATAAAGCAAGAAGCGTTAAAAGTGAAGCAGAAATTAAAAATATCATTGCCGCTCAGAGAATAGCTGAAGAATCTTTTGATGAAATTCTGAATTTTATTAAAGCGGGTCTGAGTGAAAAGGAAATTGCACTGAAACTTGACTATGAAATGCAAAAGAGGGGCAGTGAGGGAGTTTCCTTTGAAACCATTGCCGTGTCGGGAGAAAATTCATCACTTCCTCACGGAGTGCCGGGAGAAAGATTGCTTAAAGAGGGGGATTTTCTCACCCTTGATTTCGGTGCGGTGTATAACGGCTACCACAGTGATATGACCAGAACTGTTGCTATAGGTCACGCTAATGACAAAATGTGCGCTGTTTACGACCTTGTTCTTTCAGCTCAAAATGCGGCTATAGAAAAGGTGCAGGCAGGGGTGAAATGCAGTTCAGTTGATGCTGCCGCAAGGGATATAATAACCAAAGCGGGCTTTGCAGGAAACTTCAATCACAGCACTGGTCACGGTGTGGGACTGTGTATTCACGAATACCCGAATCTTTCAAACAGATGCGACGATAAACTTATATCGGGGCAGGTGGTAACAATTGAGCCGGGCGTTTATTTGCAGGGAATTTTCGGAGTAAGAATCGAAGATATGATTGTTGTAAGGGAAAATGCAACTGAGAACTTGACAAACAGCCCTAAAACGCTTATAATTCTTTAGTAGTAAATAATGTCGAATATATTTTTTGGAGGAATAAATTTATGTTAAGTGCAGGAGATTTCAGAAACGGCCTTACCTTTGAAGAAGATGGCAACGTACTTCAGGTTGTAGAGTTTCAGCATGTAAAACCCGGTAAAGGTGCAGCGTTCGTAAGAACCAAGACCAGAAATGTTATTACCGGCGCAATTATTGAAAAGAGCTACAACCCCAGTGCTAAGTTCCCCGTTGCTTATGTAGAGCGTAAGGATATGGAATATTCTTATAATGACGGTGACCTTTACTACTTCATGGACCCCGAATCCTTTGAGCTTGTTCCCGTTAACAAGTCTGAACTGGGCGAAGGCTTTAAGTTTGTAAAAGAAACTATGGTATGTAAAATTCTTTCCTACAAGGGAAAGGTGTTCGGTATGGAGCCTCCTACCTTTGTTGAGCTTCAGATAACCGAGACCGAGCCCGGCTTCAAGGGTGATACCGCTACCAATGCAACCAAGCCCGCTACCCTTGAGACAGGCGCAGAAATCAGAGTGCCTCTCTTCATTAACGAGGGCGATATGATTCGTATTGACACCCGTACCGGCGAATATATGGAAAGAGCATAATTACAAGGAGATAAACAGATATGACTATCACCGAAAAGGCTGCTTATATTAAGGGACTTGCTGAAGGTCTTAATATTGATGATTCCACTAAAGAGGGCAAGGTAATTTCCGCTATTATCGATTTACTTGCTGATATTACCGTTGACCTTGAAGATACCGAAGATGCCTGTGCAGAACTTGCAGAGCAGATTAACGCAGTTGATGAAGACCTCGCTGAGCTTGAAGACTTCATTTATGAGGAGTATGAGGACGAAGACGAGGATGAATGTGAAGGCTGCTGCGGTTGCGACGATGACGACGAGCTGTATGAGGTTGAATGCCCCAACTGTCACGATGTAATTTACATTGACGACAGAATGTTAGAGGACGAGGGAATGACCTGTCCTAACTGCGGCACTAACCTTGAGTTTGATTTAGAAGAAGACATCGACGACGATGAATAAAACCAAAAAAGCACCCGAGGGTGCTTTTTTGTTTAAGGATGGTAGAGTTATGCCTAAAACAGAGTTTGCTGTAGAATACAGTGTGGCTGAAAATAATAGGGACGGTGTTCCGGTTGTTATTGTTGCCGCAGGCGCTTCAACGCGTATGGGCGGGATAAACAAGATGTTTGCACCTATTATGGGAATTCCCGTTATTGCAAGAACTCTTCTCGCTTTTCAGCGCAACTCTCGTGTTTGCGAAATTGTAGTGGTAACAAGAGAAGAAAATATTGCCGATATCGAAAAGCTGGCAGGGGAGTATATGATAACAAAGCTCTCCTGTGTTACCCGTGGCGGCAGTGACAGGCTCAGCTCTGTGCTTTGCGGTCTTAACGCTTTAGATGAGGACACCATTGGCGTAATGATTCATGACGGTGCTCGTCCCCTTGTCAGTGACAGCCTTATTACTTCTATGGCGGAAGCGGCGCTGTGTTATGATTGTTCGGTGTGCGCGGTACCGGTTAAGGATACTCTTAAAGAAAAGGGGGAGAAGGTGAAGACTCCCGACAGAAGTAAACTCGTTGCGGTGCAGACTCCCCAGTCGCTGGGTTTTAGAAAATATAAAGAGTTACTGGAAAAGTGCAGTGATAAATCTTTATTTACTGATGACGCCTCGGTTATGGAGGCGGCAGGGTACGACACAGTGATTATTGAGGGTGAAGAAACAAACATAAAAATCACCACCCCACTGGATTTGTGTCTTGCCGAAGCTATTTTAAAGGAGGAGCAATAATGAGAATAGGCCACGGATACGACGTTCACCGTTTTTGCGACGGCAGACTTCTCTTTCTCGGGGGAGTTAATATTCCCTATGAAAAGGGACTTTTAGGCCATTCCGATGCAGACGTTCTCCTTCACGCTGTATCAGATGCGCTTCTCGGTGCGGCGGCACTGCCCGATATCGGCAGACTTTTTCCCGACAATGACGAAAAATATAAGGGTATTGACAGCAAAATCCTTTTAAAGGAAGTGGGCAACCGCCTTACTTTATCGGGATATAAAATTGTTAATATCGATGCTACTGTTATTGCACAAAATCCGAAGCTATCTCCCTACATCGATGAAATGAGAAAGACAATTGCCGATACTCTGGGAATTGAAAGTGAACTGGTAAATGTTAAGGCAACCACTGAAGAGGGCTTGGGCTTTACCGGTGAGCTGTTGGGAATCTCCGCCCACTGCGTTTGTCTTATTGATTAATATTTTCATTCGT
Organism: Acutalibacteraceae bacterium; assembly: GCA_045614505.1. Classification (GTDB taxonomy): domain Bacteria; phylum Bacillota; class Clostridia; order Oscillospirales; family Acutalibacteraceae; genus SIG607. The sequence continues at coordinate 12,806 of JAZLDA010000100.1, forward strand.
TCCGCCATAAAATAGTTTAGAGGTGGAAAAATGAAAATCTATTTTACTTTTTCAAGAGGCTACGCGCTTGCGCTCTGTTTGTTTCTTCTTGTTGCTTTTTCTTTTTTAAGCATTGCAAGTGAAAGCGCTCCTAAAACCGCTTTGGATAATGAAGGGCAAAGAGCTTTGTTTTTAGAGCAGTACGGTCTGAATGTGGGTGACCCACTCAGCATAAAAACCGTTACGGTACCCCTTGAATTTGATGAAGAATATAAAAAATTTAACGCCGCTCTTATATCAGGCGGTTATGATATTAACAGCTATAAGGGCAGCAATTTAACGGAATATACATATAATACGGGAGAAAGTATTGTAGTACACCTTCTCCTTGATGAAGGAATATTAGTGGGTGCCGACTGCGTAAATCTTGAAAGTGGCAGTATACACCCTCTGGCAGGTGAATGAAATTGGCGAATACACGCCTTGATAAATTTATTTCCAATCAGACAACACTCAGCCGCAGTGAAGCCAGAAAAGCCGTGTTCTGTGGCAGGGTGACGGTGAACGGTGAAACAGTGCGTCAGCCGGATATGAAAATAGAGGAAACTTTGGCACAGGTGACTCTTGACTCAGAGAAGATTGCATTCGAAAAATATGTTTATCTTATTATGAATAAACCGAAGGGTGTTCTTTCTGCCACAAATGACAAGAGGGATAAAACCGTTGTGGACTTACTGCCTGAAATTTATTCTCGGCGTAATATTTTTCCTGCAGGCAGATTGGACAAGGACTCTACCGGTATGATTCTGCTCACCGATGACGGCGACTTTGCCCACAGAATAACCGGACCTAAGCACCACATAGAAAAGTCCTATATAGTTGAGCTGGACGGGGAAGTTGGAGAAGAGGTTATTGAAGGCTTTAAAAACGGTGTTACGCTCTTTGATGGCGAGGAATGTCTTTCAGCGGTTTGCGAGAAATTAAGCAGTAACACTGCAAGGGTGATTCTTACCGAGGGTAAATACCACCAGATTAAAAGAATGTTCGGTGTATTCTCTTTAGGGGTGGTGTCGCTTCACAGAGAAAGAATCGGCGCTCTTTTTCTTCCGGAAAATCTTGCACCGGGTCAATTTTGCAAAATCGACCCGAAAATCTTAACAGAATCTTAATATTAACCGATTTTCTTATGCAATATTGCTAAATTAACCCTTTCAAGATTTTCTATTTTAACTATAGTAATTCTTGGAACAGTTTGGTATAATATCTTAGTACTAAAATGTCATTCATTATTTAGGAGGTCTCAAATAATGGCAAGCTTATCACTTCGCAACGTTTACAAAAAATATCCCGGTGGTGTAGTAGCTGTTTCTGACTTCAACCTGGAAATCAAGGATAAAGAGTTTATTATTCTCGTTGGTCCTTCCGGTTGCGGTAAATCTACTACTCTCCGTATGGTAGCAGGTCTTGAAGAAATTTCAGACGGTGAAGTTTATATCGGCGACCGTCTCGTTAATGACGTTGCACCGAAAGATCGTGATATTGCAATGGTTTTCCAGAACTATGCACTTTATCCTCATATGTCCGTATTTGATAATATGGCATTCGGTCTTAAACTTCGTAAAACATCTAAGGATGAAATCCGCCGCCGTGTTGAAGAGGCTGCTCGTATCCTCGATATCGAACACCTTCTTGAAAGAAAGCCGAAGGCTCTTTCCGGTGGTCAGCGTCAGCGTGTTGCTTTAGGTCGTGCAATCGTTCGTGAGCCTAAGGTATTCCTTCTTGACGAGCCTCTTTCCAACTTGGACGCTAAGCTCCGTGCACAGATGCGTACTGAAATTTCCAAGCTTCATCAGAGACTGGGCACTACCTTCATTTACGTTACACATGACCAGACTGAGGCTATGACAATGGGTACCAGAATTGTTGTTATGAAGAACGGCTTCATTCAGCAGGTTGATACTCCTCAGAATCTTTACCTCTATCCTTGCAACCTCTTCGTTGCAGGATTTATCGGTTCTCCCCAGATGAACTTTATTGACTCTAAGCTCCTCAAAGAGTCTGACGGTTATTATGTAGAGTTCGGTTCCGAAGATACCAAGACCCGTGCAGGCGTTAAGTTCAAGATTAAACTTCCCGAGTCTAAGAATAAGGATAACTGCCTTGACGCTTATGCAGGCAAGGAAGTTATTATGGGTATCCGTCCCGAGAACGTTCACAACGAAGAAGACCTTCTCGAGACCTATGCTGCAGGTATCGTTGAGGCTAAGGTTGAGGTTACCGAGCTTATGGGTGCAGAAACCTATCTTTACATGGATTGCGAAACCCATGCAATTAACGCTCGTGTTGCTCCTACCAACACTGCACGTCCCGGTGATGTTATTAAAATCGCTATCGAGCCCGAGAAGATTCACCTCTTCGATAAGGATACTGAGAAGACAATTACTAACTAATTACAATGAAAAAAGCCGCTCAAAAGAGCGGCTTTTTTTACAAAAATACACCGTTGTTTTATACATTAATGCATTTACAAAATAAATGGTTGTGGTATAATACAAATGCTTTCTTCTGTAGATTGCGATTTTTCATAAAAGGTGAAAGTGTATGAAAAGAGTTTTAAGTATTATAATTGTTTTTATATTGTTGTTTTCCTTTTGTTCTTTTGGCGTTGATGCCGCTCCCGAAGACCAAAAGCAAATTAAAATTCTTGCTATCGGTAACAGCTATTCAAATAATTCTGTGAAATATATTTCGGGTATTGCCGCAAGTCTTGGTATCAAGGTGTCGGCTACCAGTCTTTATTATGCAGGCTGTTCTCTTGAACAGCACGTTAAGTTTTATAACAGCGATTCAAGAGAATATGAATTTTACGTTGACGGTATTAACATAAGCACTTCCCAAAAAAACACAATGCGAGAGGTCTTTGAACTAGCTGATTATGATTACATAACGCTGCAACAAAGTCCCAGTCCTGCCGCTCGTTTTTCTACATACTGGACAGAGGAAAATCCATGGCTTACCGACCTTTATAAAATCGTTAAAAAGCATCAGCCGAATGCCAAGATTATGATACATCAGACCTGGTCCTTCTGCCACGAGGATGCCACCGGTAACTCACCTTATATGAAAGGCATTGTATACCGCAACAGTCTTGAAATGTTCGAAAAAATTGAAAGCAGTTATGAAAAAGCCGCAGAAAAACTGTCCATTGACAAAGAAACCGGAATCATTCCTGTAGGCAAGGCAATACAGCTTGCCAAGGACGAATACGGTTATGGTGATTTTTATAATGGCGGTTCTACCACCATCAAAGCTCAGCAGGAAAGCGACGCTCTTTATAAGGACAATGTTGACCACATAAATGACAGAGGCTCTTATCTTGCAGCCTGTGTATGGATTGAAAAAATATTCGGTTTGGACTGCAGAAAGGCTACCTTCCGTCCGGGTGAGATTTTAACGGAAGAGGACTGTGTTGTTCTTCGTCAAATTGCTCATGAGACGGTTACAGGTGAGGTTAATAATGTAAAGGAAAACTGGAGATATCTGCCAAGCGGTGACGGAGTTGAGCTTGTGCATTATATGGGTGAAATTCCCGCTGACGGTGTGATTGCCATTCCGGAATCGGTTGACGGAAAAACCGTTAACAGGGTAGACGACACCGCATTCAAATATATCACAGGTGTTAAAAAGGTTGTATTGCCCAATCTCGACATAAAATATGAAGAGGGTACCCTTGATAAGATAACTTCGGTTGAAGACTTAAGAGATGATTCGATTCTTTACCCCAAAAAAAAGAACGAGAATGCCGGCAAAATTGTTATTACAGCCGTAATAATTTCTGCTGTTGTTCTTTTAACATTGGCTATTATCGGCTTTGTATTCATTAAGAGGAAAAAGAGCGGAAAGAGTGAAAAATAATTATTAACAGAGGTAGGCAATGCCTCTGTTTTTCTGCTTTAAAAGGAATGTTTTACCTGCGAATAGTTGTTTGTAATTAATTTGTAACTTTTTTCAAATAATACTTGAATTTTTCTCAGTTTTTTAGTAAAATGTATATGTGATTATATATTTATAATTGAGGGGATGTGCAATATGTCAAATCGTTTGTTTCAGGGAGTAATTCATCAGATGAAGGACTCCATCGACAAAACTTTCGGTGTATTAGACGAAAACTTTACTATTATTGCTTGTAGTGAGCTTGGCAGAATCGGTGAAACCTTGAATGTTCCTGCCGAAATCGGACTTGCTGACCAGCCGGTTAAGGCTATGGGATATACTTTAAAAGCAATCAACCCTGCTCAGAATAATGACTATACCGTATTCGTTGAGGGTGACGACCTTATTTCAGAGAAGTATTGCTCTGTTATTGCTGTTGCCTTTATGAATATTAAATTCTATTATGATGAAAAGTACGACAGAGGAAACTTTATCAAAAATATTATTCTTGATAACATTCTGCCGGGTGATATTTATTTAAAGGCAAGAGAGCTTTATTTTAATTCGGATGTTATGCGTACTGTTATCCTCATACGCGTTAATGAGCCTGGGGATGTTTCGGTTTATGACGTTATTCAGAATCTTTTCCCCGACAAAGCGAAGGATTTTGTTATCAACATTAATGAAACCGATATAGCTCTTATTAAAGAGACCAAGCCCGGTATTGAGGCAAAGGATATTGAGCAGCTTGCTACCACCATTGCTGATACCCTCACAGGTGAGTTCTATGCACATGCCACAATCGGTGTAGGTACTACCGTTGATAATTTAAAGGACCTTGCACGCTCCTTCAAAGAAGCACAGGCAGCTCTTGAGGTTGGTAAGGTATTTGACACCGACAAGACCATTGTCTGCTACAACAGTCTCGGTATTGCTCGTCTTATCTATCAGCTTCCCACCACCCTTTGTGAGTCATTCTTAAAGGAAGTATTCAAGCGCGGCTCTATTGAAAGCCTCGACCAGGAAACCTTATTTACCATTCAGAAGTTCTTTGAGAATAACCTCAATGTTTCCGAAACCTCGAGAAAGCTTTTTGTTCACCGTAATACACTTGTTTACCGTCTTGAAAAAATCAAGAAGATTACAGGACTTGACCTTCGTGAATTCGACCACGCAATCATTTTCAAGATTGCTCTTATGGTAAACAAATATCTTAGATCCAATCCTATTAAATATTAATAGAAAGAGTGAATTTTTGTGACTGAAGAAAAGCAGGAAATAGCCGCTGTCAGGGAAAAGCCGATTATTGAGTTTAAAGGCGTTTCCAAGGTGTACACCAGCGGTACACATGCTCTCAATGATGTCAATATAACAATAAATGACGGCGAATTTGTTTTTGTTGTCGGTGCTTCGGGTGCAGGTAAAAGTACCTTTATGAAGCTTATTATGAGAGAAGAAAAGCCCAACACCGGCTCTATTCTGGTTAACGGCTTTAATCTTCCTAAAATGAAGCACAGACAGGTGCCCTTTTTCAGAAGAACGATGGGTATTGTCTTTCAGGATTTCCGCCTGATTCCCAATATGACGGTTTATGAAAACGTTGCTTTTGCTATGCACGTTACAGGTGCTGACAGTAAAAAAATCCGTCTGCAGGTTACGAAGGCGCTCTCCCTTGTGGGTCTTGGCGAAAAGGCACGTTCTATGCCCAATCAGCTTTCAGGCGGTGAGCAGCAGCGTGTGGGACTTGCCCGTGCACTTGTTAATAACCCCAGTCTTATTATTGCGGACGAGCCTACCGGTAATGTAGACCCTGCAATGTCATACGAAATCGTTTCTCTCCTTACAGAAATCAATAAAAGGGGAACAACGGTGCTTATGGTTACCCACGACCACGACCTTGTACGTGACTTCGGTCACCGTGTAATTATGCTGGACAAGGGAAGAATTGTGGCAGATAATGCCGGAGGTAAGATAAATGAAAATCAGTAGTGCTAAATATCTTACCAAGGAAGGCTTTAAGAGTGTCTGGACAAACAGACTTATGTCTCTTTCTTCCATAGGCGTTCTTGTTGCTTGTATGGTGCTTATCGGTCTTGCGCTTCTTCTTTCAATGAATGTGAATAAGATGGTAGGCGACCTTGAAAATCAGAATGTTATTCTTGTTTTCTTTGATGATTACAATGCCGCTCTTTACGGCGAGGGACGTACCGCTCCAAGTGGTGCCGAGCTTGATGAAAACGGAATCTGCGATGAAATGTATACAGTACATAATACCGAAGAGGCAAAGGCTGTTTGCGATCAATTAAAGCAGATAGAAAACGTTAATACCGTTGAGTTTGTCTCCAAGGAGCAGGCGCTCGAGATGACCAAGGAAATACTCCCTGAAAAGGATGTTGATTATTTCGCTATCCTTGAGGAAGCAGGGGAAAACCCAATGTCCGACGGCGCAAGAGTCACAATGACTGACCTTGAAAAGTTCGACGAAACTATTAAAGCCATAACCGCGGTTGAGGGTGTTGATTCCATTCAGTCCCAGAACGGTCTGGCTGAAAAAATCACAGGCATTAAGAACGGTATATTCATTGCAGGTATTGCAATTATTTCCATTCTTCTCATAATCGCCTTGGTTATCGTTTCCAATACAATTCGTGTTACAATGTATAACAGAAAACTTGAAATCAGCATTATGAAGGCTGTGGGCGCTACCGATAGCTTTGTAAGAATTCCCTTTATGGTTGAGGGTGTTACAATAGGAATTATCTCTGCGCTTCTTTCCCTCGGTGTTCTTTACTGTTGTTACCGCGTTGCCGTTGAGGCTATTCTTTCGGCAGTAGGCAATTACACCCTGATTCCTTTCTCTTCTCAGGTTTGGTTGTTGCTTGGCGTATTTGTTGCCATAGGTGTTGTAGCGGGAAGCCTCGGAAGTATTATTATGATAAGCAAATACCTAAAACGCGAAGGCAGTGAATTTGCTGCTATTTAAGGAGCTTTTATGAAAAAATCGTTAATTATCAAAATAATTGCTGCGCTGTGTTGTTTTGCTCTTGTTGTTACTGTAGTTGTTCCCGCAACTCCTGTTTCGGCTGCAAAAACCTTGCAGGATTATAAGAATGACCAGGCTGCCGCTAAAAAAGAACTTGATAGACTGAAGGCGGAAAAAGCTGATAAAAAGGAAATTAAGGATGCTCTCGATAAGCAGATTGCTTCTACTAATGATCTTATTGAAGAGTGTATGAAGCAACTTAATGACCTTAACAAGAAAATTGCTGATAAACAGCTTGAAATAGATAAGCTTAACGAAGATATGGAAGATGACAAGGTGCTTTTTAAAAAGCGCGTTAGAGCTATCTATATGAGCGGTACCGGTAACGGTCTGCAGATTCTTATGGGAGCTGAAAGCTTTTCTGATTATCTTGTGCTGGCACAATTAACTAAATCTGTTTCGGCTAAAGACAGCAAGATTATTCAGAAGATTATTGATGCAGTTAAAAAAATAGAGGCTGAAAAGGCTGAAATTGAAAAGCTCGCCGATGAGCAGGATGAAATTAAGGCAGAGCTTGATACTCAGAAAAAGACACTTAAATCTCAGGTTGCCGAGGTTAACAGTGTCATAAAGGAAATTGATTCCGATATCAAAAAGGCACAGGATGACTATGACAAGGCATCAGATGAAATTGATAAATTAGAATATAAACCGCCTTCAGGATCCGGTAGTAACAGTAACCTTACCGCAGACTACACTAAATTCCTGTGGCCTGTTCCCGGTTATTATCGTATTTCTGCAGGCTGGCAGAGTAATGACAGTGTTCATAAGGGAACTCATAAGGGTATAGATATTTCTACAGGCGGTGTTGCCGCTAATATTGTTGCCGTTGAAGATGGATATGTGTATATAGTTAAAAATTCCTGTACACATAACTACGGAAAGAATTATTCCTGCGGTTGCGGCGGAGGATACGGAAACTATGTTGCTATTGACCATGGCAAGGGTAGTGACGGAAAGAAGTATAAATCCCTTTACGGACATATGACTAAGGCTCTGGTTAAAAACGGTCAGTATGTAAAGAGGGGCGAGGTTATAGGTAAAGTAGGTACCACCGGCTGGTCTACCGGATATCACCTCCACCTTGAGATTATCGTTAACGGTACAAAGGTTAACCCTAGAAATTATAAGTATCAGCGATAGTATGACTTCACAAAAATCTAATCACCCGGGACTTAAAATACTGTTCCGGGTGATATTCGCTTTAACGACCTTAGCTATTATGACTTATATTTTTACGCTGTCGGCGGAAACTGCCGTTCAGTCAAGTCAGACAAGCTCGGGTTTAATAGAAAAAATCGCAGACACCTTTGTTCCCTCTTTTAAAGAAATGCCCGCCATTGAAAAGAAGGCTATCGTTTCTTCACTTCAGGATATTGTGCGTAAGGCGGCTCACTTTACCGTTTTCGGCGCACTTGGAGTCAGTGTAGCCTGCTTTGCTTCCACTTTTAGGGGCAAATTTTGGCTGAAGCTTATTTTCTGCCAGCTTTTCTGCAGTCTTTATGCGGTGTCGGACGAATATCATCAGACCTTTTCAGAGGGCAGAAGCTGTCAGCTCAGTGATATCGGTGTTGACAGTTTTGGTAGCTTTTGCGGTATAATTTTTGTTCTGTTAATTGTACTTATTTTTAATAAGATAAGGGATAAAGGGGGAGAAAAAGTGAGAAAGCGCGACCTTTTAAAACAGCTTCAGACTTTTGAAAATAAGCTTATGGAAGCTGACGCATATATTAAAGAGCTTTCGGATTTAATTGCCGACAAGGATAATGAAATCAGAAGACTCAGTGATAAGCTAAATGGGCAAGTGATTTTGGAAGATAAGCCCGAAGAAGCTCAAATTTCCTCTGAGGAAGTCTCTTTCGAGCAAGAGGCAAGTGAAGCCGTAAAAGAAGCAGAGACAGTGCCGAGTGATTATCACGATTTTGACTTTGCCGATTCTCCCGTTCCCGAAAACGGTGATGACATTAATACATACGCTGTTAAGGTGATAGGCAAAATTGTCACCGAGTCGGTTAAAATTGGCTGTGTTCTGGCATCAAGCGAAAATGAAAACAAGAAAGAACTTTTGAATTTGGCACTCGGCAGAACAGAAGTAGCGAAAAATGAGATTTCCGCCCTTGTAACCACCCAGCTTGAAGCTGACCTTATAAAGGCTTCCATTGACAAAGAATATGCTCTTGTAATGGAATATTATCAGAGTATTTTAGCTCAGCTTTAAAAAAATTAAAATAATAGGTTTAGTTTTCAGACATCAGGCAATAATTCTATTAAGAATTATTGGAGGTGTCTGAAATTTTTTCCGGTAAAGTCAGTATATGCGGTGTTGATACTTCAAAATTAAAGGTTTTAAAGGAGAAAGAAAAAGAGGAGCTTTTAAAAAGATACAAGGCAGGGGATATGAGCGCAAGGGACGAGCTGGTTAATGGCAATCTCCGTCTTGTTTTAAGCGTTGTTCAAAGGTTTGCAGGCAGGGGCGAAAATATGGACGATTTGTTTCAGGTGGGATGTATCGGGCTCATTAAGTCCATAGACAATTTTGATACAAGTCAGATGGTAAAATTTTCCACCTATGCAGTGCCAATGATAATCGGCGAGATAAGACGGCACCTGAGGGATAATAACCCCATAAGGGTCAGCCGTTCTATTAAGGATACAGCCTATAAGGCGATGAAGGCAAAGGAAGAACTGATAAACCGTCATCAGCGTGAGCCGAGAATCTGTGAAATAGCCGAAATGCTCCAGATTCCCGAAAGTGATGTGGTTATTGCCCTTGAGAGTATAGTCGAGCCTTTGTCCCTTTATGAGCCGGTATTTAACGAGGGCGGAGATATGGTTTATGTCCTCGACCAGTTAGGAGACAACAGCTCGGCAGAAGACTGGCTTGATGAAATTTCATTGAAAGAAGCTATTGCAGGTCTTGAGGAAAGAGAGAAAAATATACTCACAATGAGGTTTATGCGAGGAATGACACAAACTGAAGTTTCAAAAGAAATCGGCATTTCTCAGGCGCAGGTTTCACGCCTTGAAAAGGGCGCAATTGATAAAATCCGAGGTAATTAAAATTAATATCACCTCATATTTTTAATGGGGTGATATTTTTGTTATATACAATTGCAGAGTTCAAAAACAAACAGGCAGTAAGCGTTGAAAACGGCACAGTGCTGGGTTTCATTGGCGACCTCGAAATCGACTGCGACAACGGAAATGTAGCTAATCTGGTAATATACGGAAAACAAAAGCTGTTTGGTGCTTTCGGCAGGGAAGAGGATATTTATATTCCGTGGTCAAGTATTGAGGTTATAGGGGAAGAAACAGTGCTTGTCAAAGGAGCTTTTAATTACCGAAATAATAAAAGGAAAAGTTTGTTATAGTATTTTCACCCGAAGTAGGCAACACTAACTCCGGGTGATTTTTGTGAAAATACTTAAAAGACTTTTTGTCTGTTTTTATGTGCTGCTTTGCGCCTTTGTTTTTTTACTTAGCGGCACGATTTTTTACTACTCAGGCAGTATTGACAGTGCCTATAAAATAACCAAAGGCTCGGATTTTGTTATAGAGACCCTTATTCCTGTTACTGCCGAGTACAAAGGCGCACTTGTGTCACAGTGCAAGGAAATAGAAACAGTCGGCAGTACGCTCAGTGTGGATGTTAAACTGTTCGGTATAATACCAATTAAAAATACCACTCTCCATGTGGTTGATGAAGCCTATGTTGCAGTGCTGGGCAGTCCCTTCGGAATAAAGCTTTATACCGACGGTGTGCTTGTGGTGGATACAGATGGTGTGATGACCGCAAGAGGAAATATAAATCCCGCCGCAGAAGCGGGAATTAAAACAGGGGACTATATTATAAGTGTAAATGGCGAAAGGGTCACAACCAATGAGGATGTGGGTAAAATTGTGGCGGACAGCAACGGACAGACTCTGCCGGTGGTCATAAGACGCCAAGAGAAGAATATAACAGTACACCTAACTCCTGTTCTTTGCAGTGAAGATAATTGCTATAGGGCTGGTATATGGGTAAAGGACAGCACAGCAGGAATAGGAACGCTTACCTTTTATTCTCCCTATAACGATATGATTTGCGGTCTCGGACACGGTGTGTATGATTCGGCTACAGGCAGTGTTATAGATTTTAGTAAAGGTGAGCTTGTTGGCGCAAGCATAATCTCTATTGTCAAAGGGACAAGCGGTGTGCCCGGGGAACTGAAAGGCAAACTTAATTATACAAATATAGGTAAACTCTGCAGTAATTCCATAAACGGTGTTTACGGTACTGCAAGCTGTATTGTGGATACCTCAAACCTTACTCAGGTTGCTCATAAGCAGGACGTAAAAGACGGAGCGGCGACTATTATCTGCACATTAGATGATACAGGTCCTCAGTCTTTTAGCTGTGAAATAAAGATTTCAAGCGTGGGTGTAAATGATACAGTGCAGGATATGACTGTGACTATCACAGACCAAAAATTAATCAGGCTAACCGGCGGCATAGTGCAGGGAATGAGCGGCAGTCCCATAATCCAAAACGGTAAACTTGTTGGGGTTGTTACCCACGTGCTAATAGATAACCCCCAAAAGGGCTACGGAATTTTTGCTGAAAATATGCTGGAAACAGCCGAACTTGTATCACAGCAAAATTTCAAAACAGCATCATAATTTTGTTGTAATGACTTTTTGATTTTACAACGGTCCTTTTTTATCGGGATACCACTTTGAGGTGTATAGTCCTTGACGCAATTTGAAATTTTCACATATACAAGCGTTTTGTTGAAGACATTTATCTTTGTAACTGCATAAACCGAATTGACTCATTATATAATCAGTATATCTTAATAAATAGAAATAATCAAAGTATTCACAATATGAACAGGTTACTTTTTCCATAAATAAAACCTCCTATTAATAGACTATTCCATTATATAATGCAATAGTCTATATGTAAAGAATAAAAATAAGATATCATCTCATTATAAAGTTAGATAGTGGGGAGATACCTTATGATTAAATTAAGAGTGCTTGAATTATTAGAAAAAAGAGGAAAAACTAAGTATTGGCTTTATAAACAGCTGGGTATGAGCTATCAGAATTTCAGTAAAATGGTTAACAATGAGACAAAATCTATAAAATATGAAAATATTGAAACAATATGTTTGCTTTTAGATTGCACACCAAATGAATTGTTTCATATAACAGAGGAATAAGAAAGGCTCCCTTTACGCAAGGGAGCCTTTTTGTATAAAAACATTCGGTGTTTTCTCTTTGTTATTTATCCTTATGTTCTTTTAAAAATCCGCTTTGGTAGGCGGCGAGAAGCAGGGTTAGTCCATCAATCTGTTTTTTGATTTTTTCGCCTTCGTCGGTTTCGCTTACGCAAATACGCTTTTCCAGAACATCAAAAACATTGGTTGTGGAGAGTATATCTTTATTACCCTCAATCGCCTTTGAAACGCCCTCAAACGGCTCGTGGGCAATTATGCGCATACCATAGGAATTATAAACCAATGTGTAACCCGCAGTTCCGGTTTTATTCTGATAATGATGGCAGAAACCACCGTCAATTACTATGAGTCTGCCGTTGGCTTTAATGGGGCTTTCTCCGTTATTGCGGCGCACAGGGATATGTCCGTTAATTATATGGCTATGAGGATTATTGAGTCCGAATTCGCTGAGAATTTTTAAACAAGCGTCCTCGTCATTATATAAATTATAATAAGGATTGCGAGGCTCCTCAAAGGTTTCTTTATCATTAAGTAAAAGCCGTTCAAAGGTACACATACGGCTTCTGCCGAACAACGGTGAATTTTTACCGCACCATAAAAACCACATAAGGTCTTTACCCAGTGTCCTCTCTTCTGAACTTTGCGGTGCGAAATATCCTCTGCGGACAATTCTTTCTATTGTGTCAAGCAACGCCTTGCCGTGGAGTTTCTTGCCGTCGATTTCCAAATCCATAAGCGTTTTATCCTCATTCATAGGTATACACCCGTGGAACAGAAGATTGTTATTATAGCACTTATAAAGACCGCCCTTTGCAAAGAGAAAATCAATATGTTTCTGCAGTTTTTCACTGCGCATAAAGGCAACTTTTAGTTGGTCGATAACATTTTCCTCTTCGGCGGTTAGTAAATAAGGATTTTGCGGATTGATTGTGGGAAAATCGCAGTCAGTTAATGTGTAAACTTTATCGCCGATTGTAACTGCACCGCTTTTAAAGTCAATCTTGTCAAGCAACAAGCGGTCTTCCATTTTAAAATTCGGGTTGCGGCAAATGATATTTCCCTCTAATTTAAAGAGTATTACCGCAATTGCTTTATGCATCTGAGCAATCATACGGGGGGTTGTGTTTTCTTCGTTTGCCGCATCAAAGCCTTTGGGCATAAAACAAGATACATCACTGTCGCAGTAAGTTTCGGTTGCAAAAAGTGCCAAGGGTCGAAGATTGATACCGTATCCTATTTCAATAGTATCAAGGTTTCCGTAAGAAAATGAATTATTAAGCGCGTTAGCAATACAGGTACGGCTGCCGCAGGCGGCACCCATCCAGAGAATGTCGTGGTTGCCCCACTGAACATCAACCCCGTGATGACTTATTAAATCATCAAGCACAATATCAGGTCTTGCGCCTCTATCGAATATATCGCCTACTATGTGCAGTTTGTCAACAATCAATCTTTTAATGGTGCTTGCAAGGTCAATAATCATATTCTCAGCTTGGCCTAAATCAATGATACTTGAGAGAATGTTATCGTGATATAAAGAACGGTTTTCTTGATTGTTCTTATCATCCATAATCAATTCTTCAAGTATGTAGGCGTATTCCGGTGTTAATGCCTTACGCACTTTGCTACGTGTATATTTTGAAGCAACTAATCTTACAATAGATACTAGTCTTAAAAGTATAAGACGGTAGCGTTCGTCAAGGTCGTCGTTCTCCTGAGCGATTTCTTTGAGCTTTGCACGCGGATAATAAATCAAGGTAGCAAGCTCTGCACGCTCCTTTGAGGAAAGATTATCCATGAAAATCTGATCGATTTTTTCTCGGATGCATCCCGAAGCGTTATTGAGAATGTGCCTGAAAGCCTCGTGTTCACCGTGAATATCTGATATAAAATGCTCTGTACCCTTTGGGAGATTAAGAATTGCACGTAGATTTATAATCTCAGCCGCAGCAGTACGCACGGTTGGATACTGCCTTGAAAGGGCATCCAAATATAAGCTGTTCTGAGAAAAATTCTCGTCGGTAAATCTTTTCATAACAATCCTCCTTATTTTATTATTCTACCATAAATAAGCAAAATTTTCAAGCAAAGCGACTGCTCCTATTAGGTTATTTTGCCTTGAAAAAGACAGAATAATACTGTATAATAAATAGCAATATTACTGTTTAGGTGAAGTTATGGCAAAACTTGAAAATTTACGCCCCGAGAGAGTGTTTCATTATTTTGAGGAAATATGTGCAATTCCTCACGGTTCGGGTGATACCGAAAAATTAAGCAATTATTGTGTGGAATTTGCAAAGAGTCACGGTCTTGAATTTGTGAGAGAAGAAATCGGCAATGTGATTATCAAAAAGCCTGCGACTAAAGGGTGCGAAAACCGTCCTGCCGTTATTTTGCAGGGTCACCTTGATATGGTATGCGAAAAGGAGCCTAATCTTGATTTTGATTTCACAAAGGATTCTTTAAATATAGATACACAGGGAGATTTCGTTTTTGCTCACGGCACGACGCTGGGCGGTGATGACGGTATTGCAGTGGCAATGTGCCTTGCTGTTTTAGAGGCTGACGATATTGCTCATCCGTTCCTTGAAGTACTGTTTACCGTTGACGAGGAAACGGGTATGTACGGCGCACAGGCACTGGACGGTTCACTGCTTTGCGGAAGACGGCTTATAAATATCGACTCGGAAGAGGAGGGAATATTTACCGTTAGCTGTGCAGGGGGAGT
>JAZLDA010000101.1:0-7516 GCA_045614505.1 Acutalibacteraceae bacterium
AGCCTTAACATCAGCATCTACAGCAGAGCTCCAATCAGCGGGTACATCAATCTTAACATATGCATTAGCACCGGCATCAATAGCCTTTTCGTTCATCTCAACAATTTCTTTACCCTTCTTCATGAACTTCTGAGCTTTTTCCTTCATATAACCGATAGCATCTTCTCTGGGAAGAACACCGGAAAGTGCAAAGAATGCAGACTGAAGAACGGTATTGGTACGCTTGCCAAGACCGATTTCAGCAGCGAGGTCAATAGCATTAACAGTGTAAAGGTTGATATTGTTGTTAGCAATATAACGCTTTGCTTCTGCAGGCATATGCTTATCCAATTCTTCAGGAGTCCACTGGCAGTTAATAAGGAATGTACCGCCGGGCTTAACATCGTTAACCATCTTATAACCCTTGATTACGTAAGAGGGGTTATGGCAGGCAACGAAGTCAGCCTTGTTAATGTAGTAAGGACTCTTAATGGGCTTGTCGCCGAAACGAAGATGGGAGATAGTGATACCACCGGTCTTCTTGGAGTCATACTGGAAGTAAGCCTGTACATATTTGTCGGTGTGGTCACCGATAATCTTAATAGAGTCTTTGTTAGCACCAACGGTACCGTCACCGCCCAGCCCCCAGAACTTACATTCCTTGGTGCCTTCTGCAGCGGTGTTGGGTGCGGGTTTCTCTTCGAGAGAGAGGTAGGTCACATCATCGTTGATACCGATGGTAAACTGTGCCTTAGGAGCATCTTTGCTAAGCTCCTCGTATACAGCGAATACGCTAGAGGGAGGAGTATCCTTAGAACCGAGACCGTAACGGCCGCCGATTACAGTGTCAATCTTTCTGCCGGTAGCAGCAAGAGCGGATACGACATCCAAGTAGAGAGGCTCACCGATTGCGCCAGGCTCCTTGGTACGGTCAAGTACAGCAATAGCCTTAGCGGAGGCAGGAATAGCCTCAACAAACTTAGCAGCACTGAAAGGACGGTAAAGTCTTACCTTGATAAGACCAACCTTTTCGCCCATAGCGGTAAGGTAATCAATAACCTCTTCTGCAACGTCGCAGATAGAGCCCATTGCTACGATTACACGCTCAGCGTCTTGAGCACCGTAGTAGTTGAAAAGTTTATAATCAGTACCGAGCTTCTCGTTAACCTTGTCCATATACTTCTCAACAACAGCGGGAAGCTCATCATAGTACTTGTTACAAGCTTCTCTGTTCTGGAAGAAGATGTCGCCGTTCTGGTGAGAACCGCGCATTACGGGATGCTCAGGATTAAGAGCGCGCTTACGGAATGCTTCAACTGCATCCATATTGCACATCTCTTTGAGGTCAGCATAATCCCAAACCTGGATTTTCTGAATCTCGTGAGAAGTACGGAAACCGTCAAAGAAGTTGATGAAAGGAACTCTGCCTTCGATAGTTGCAAGGTGAGCAACTGCGCCAAGGTCCATAACCTCCTGAGTATTGGTTTCAGCCATCATTGCGAAACCTGTCTGACGGCAGGCATAAACGTCGGAATGGTCACCGAAGATGTTAAGAGTGTGAGAAGCTACACAACGTGCGGAAACATGGAACACGCAGGGAAGGAGCTCACCGGCTATTTTGTACATGTTCGGAATCATGAGGAGAAGACCCTGAGAAGCAGTATAGGTGGTGGTAAGAGCACCTGCTGCCAAAGAGCCGTGAACGGTACCGGAAGCACCGGCCTCTGACTGCATTTCGACAACATTTACGGTAGTACCGAAAATGTTCTTAACGCCCTGTGCAGCCCACTGATCGGTGTAGTCTGCCATAGGGCTGGACGGAGTAATAGGATAAATACCTGCTACTTCGGTAAACGCATAGGATACGTATGCCGCAGCATTGTTACCGTCCATAGTTTTAAACTTTCTTGCCATGGAATAAATCCCCCTTATATAATGGTGGAGAATGTCTTTAGACATACTCTCATACGCTAACATTTTAACACTTTTCTTCTTTTATGTAAATACATAAAATTGATTTTTTTCAAAAAATTCAAACTTTTTTCATTATTAGTTATATTTTTTAACCGATACATCGTAAAACTCCACCGAAAAATCCGATGAGTGAAACTCTGCGCTTATGGGAAGTCCCGTGGGAGAAACACAAAGTGTAAACTGCCCCGTCGCTGTTTTTCCAATAGAAGTATATCTGTTGTCATCTTCCTCTACGCTGTATTCATTGCTTTCAAAAAACCGAAACATTTCTGCAATGGGTGTAAATAAAGAACGTGCAAATAAAGAATATTCCTGCTCACATTCCTTTCCCTCATAGGAAAGGCTCACTGTTTCCCCGATATATACAGCAGTAAAGCCCGAAAGTATGCCTTCTGCCACAGTAAAGGTCAGTTTCATATCTTCTGAAATTTCTCCTGAGCAGATATACTCTTGCTCAGAATAAAAAATATGCGCCTTAAAGCTCAGTCCCTTGTTCACCACCTGTACGTTTTCTCTAAATGAACAGGAGCAAAGAAGAATTAAACTTAATAAAGCGCATATAATTTTTTTCATATTATCTCTCCCCGAATTGTTTAAGTAGTTCGGGCAGAAATGAAATTATATCAGAGGGAAGGGCGGAAATTTCACCTAAAGAAAGACTTGCCCTGTCCCCTGCCGCACCGTGAAGATAAACAGCCGCCACAGCACTGTCTATACTGCTCATTCCCGTGCAACAAAGAGCCGCAACCATTCCCGCGAGAACATCTCCGCTTCCGCCTTTTGCCATCCCGGGATTACCGGTGAGGTTAAAATAAACCTTACCGCAGGAAGCAACAACGGTTATATTGCCTTTAAGGATAACCGTGCAACCGTATTTATCTGACAGAGCCTTTGCATATCCCACACGGTCTTTTTCAATTTCCGAAACGCTCACACCCATAAGCCTTGCCATCTCACCGGGGTGAGGCGTAAGAATAATATCTGCCTGCGAACTTTTTATACATTCTATGTTGCGGGCAAGTATGTTTAGACCATCGGCATCAATAATCAGCCGTCCGCTATAGGCGCTCAGCACCTCTTTAAAGAGACTGACTGCATATTCTTCAGTGGAAAGTCCGCAACCGATAAGCAAAGCAGACGCACCCTGTGCGGCAATTTGCGCCACCTCTTTCATATTCCCCTTTGGGTTATATACCTTGCAGACTGCTTCGGGAACAAAGCCGGTAACTGCAGGATAAATTTTTTCCGGTATAACAAGCCTTGCAATACCCACTCCGCAACGAAGAGCAGCCGAGGTGCTAAGTAATGCCGCACCCGCCATACCAAAACTTCCGCAAACAAGGGAAAGTGTACCGTAGCTGCCCTTGTGGGTATTACTTTTACGCTTAGAAATAACCGGTGGCGGGATTATTTCACCCACGGCATCAATATTCTCATAAAGAGACGAAGGAAGGCAAATATCAGATAAAACCACCTCGCCGAAATTCTCTGCCGCAGGATGAAGCACTCTGCAAATTTTGTGGGCAATAAAGGTAACCGTCAAATCAGCTTTAACGCAGACTCCTGCTTCTCCGCTGTCGGCAAAAAGTCCCGAGGGAATATCAAGCGAGACGGTGTAGGCACTGCTGCTGTTAATAGCTTTTACAGCCTGCTCGGCCTCACCGCTTACAGGACGGGAAAGACCTATCCCGAAAATGGCATCTACAATTATATCTGCCTCATAAAGATAGGAAGGCTCAAACTCACAAACCTGTCCGCAAAAACGTTCACGCTGTTTCTTTGCAGTTTCTGTGTCAGGCTCAAAAAGAGCCAGCACCCTCACAAAAGCGCCTTCGTTCTCCAGAAGTCTGGCAACTGCATAGCCGTCGCCGCCATTGTTTCCTCCGCCTGCAACCACAACTACATTTTTCCCTGCAACGTCAATTCTTTCGGTAATTGCCGACAAGGTTGCAATTGCCGCATTTTCCATCATTGTAAGATATGAAATGCCGTTCAAAAACGCCTTTTCTTCAATTTTTCTTATGTTTTCTGCTGACAAAACCCTCATTTGCCGAAAGCCTCTCTTGCAATAAGCTTATTAAGGTGAGGACGCATACATTCCTGCATTCTTCTTGGTATCTGCATAACAAGACAAACCTTGCCTATGCTCTTGTGCTTAAAGGATATACAGTAAACGTCACTGTCAGAAGAATTGCAGTATATACTCTTTTTATCGTATTCACCTTTTTCATACATCTGAGAGCCGTTTGTATAGGCTTCAATGGCTTCAATGTCCTTGCAATT
This sequence comes from Acutalibacteraceae bacterium, assembly GCA_045614505.1. Lineage (GTDB taxonomy): Bacteria > Bacillota > Clostridia > Oscillospirales > Acutalibacteraceae > SIG607. The sequence goes on from JAZLDA010000101.1 coordinate 4,237, forward strand.
AAAGGAGATAAGACGTTTTCTTTTGCTTTTACTTGTTATTATATCAACATCTACTTCTCCATTGGTAACAATATACTCGTATTCAACATTGAGCATTTTTGTAAGATATACACCGCCGTAGATTGCCACACCGGTTATAATTAAAGATAGAAGTAGTGATATAGGCAATAAAAAGGAAAGCACCGATATACCTATCATTGCCACCCAAAGAAAAATCAGCGCGCCTATAGCCTTTGCGTCTTTACGCATCTGGATAAGATGCTCACAGTAACTGTCCATATTTTTACCTCCTGCAGTTATATATGCTTATTTCTGGAATATACATAATAATATTATAGTCAAAAACGGATATACTTGCAATATAAATTATTATAAGTTATAATAAAAAAAGAAATATACAGGGGGATTTTTTATGAAAATCAAAGAAGGTTTTATACTGCGCACCGTTGCAGGTCAGAATGTTGTCGTGCCTGTGGGTGCTAATACAATGAACTTTAATGCCGCAATTACACTTAACGATTCCGCCGCTTTTTTGTGGAAACAGCTTGAAAGCGAAAAAAATGAGCAGGAGCTTCTCTGTGCCCTAACTGAGGAATACGAAATTGATTCTGCCACCGCCAAAAGCGACATTACGGTATTTTTAAATGTTTTAAGGGAGCACGAAATTCTTGAATAAGCAAGTTTCACCTACGGCTAAAAGAATCGTTAAAACCTGTATTACAGGACAAAAATGGCGAATTATACTGTCCTCATTTTTGTCCGTAATCACCTCTGTTACATACGTTGCACTGGCGCTTATTTCAAAACAAATACTTGATATTGCCACAGGACAAAAACAGGGTAAATTTACATTTCTCGCAATAGGCGTTATCGCCATTGTGGTTTTTCAGGTAGTGTGCGCTGCCTTGCTTTCTCATCTTAGAACTGCAACGGCAGGAAAAATGGCAATAAGTATCAGAAAAAATCTTTTCTCTGTTCTTCTTACCAAACAGTACAGCAGTGTAAGCGAGTATCATTCCGGGGATTTATTAAACCGTTTTTCCTCTGACTGTGATGTGGTGGTAAACACTGCCGCTACAATTATACCGTCGGTAGTTTCAATAATCACAAAAATTATTGCCGGCGCCGTTACACTTCTTTTAATCGACTGGAAGTTTGCGGCAGGGCTTATTGTTATAGGCATTTCCGTTCCCGCTGTGTGCAAGCTTATCGGTCATAAATATCGTAGCATTCACAAGCTTCACCAACAGTCCGAGGGAAGACTTCGCTCCTTCTTGCAGGAGAATTTCAAAAATCTTGCAGTTATAAAGTCTTTCCCTTCCCTGCGGCCTACACACAAAAAACTGCACACACTGCAGAGAGATACCTACAATCTGAAAATTGCGCGCAACAATCTCAACATAATCTATGCAACAGGTATGTCACTGTTTTTCACCGCAGGCTATTTTCTCGTACTCCTCTGGGGTGCCGCAGGAATTGCCGCAGGAAGTGTGACCTACGGTTCTCTTATAGCATTTTTGCAAATTATTTCCCAGCTAAGAGCACCTATGCAGAATATTTCTGCCATTATGCCCTCTTATTACAGTATGCTTTCTTCCGCCGACAGACTTGCCGAAATAATAGATTTAAAGGAAGAAATCAGTCCCTTGGATAAAAATATGTTTGATGCTATCAATAATGTATTTACCTACATTGATGCAAAGGATTTGTCCTTCTCCTACGAGGACAGGCAGATACTTAAAAACTGTACTTTTTCTTTAAAGCGCGGCAGTGTTACCGTTATTACGGGAGAATCGGGTGTGGGCAAAAGCACGCTGTTCAGACTCTTGCTCGGCTACTTTGAAAGTGAAAAGGGCACCCTTCGTTTTGATAATAAGTATGATATTAATTCCTCAACAAGAGCATTCTTTTCCTATGTACCTCAAGGGAATATGATTCTATCTGGTACTATAAGAGAAAACATCACCCTTTGCTGTGAAATAGCAGACGAGACAACAATAAGAGCCGCAATTAAAGCCGCAGTGCTTGACAAATGGGTTGACTCCATGCCAAAAGGACTTGATACCTATATCGGTGAAGACGGTCTGGGAATCTCCGAGGGACAAGCTCAGCGCATTGCCATTGCAAGAGCAATTCTCTGCAATGCGCCAATACTGCTTTTAGACGAAGCAACAGCGGCATTGGACAGTGAAACCGAAGCTCTGCTTCTCGAAAACATTAAAAAGCTTTCAGAAAAAACAGTGCTTCTCGTTACCCACAGAGCGTTGCCTGAAAACATTTGCGATACGCATCTTCACCTTGAAGATGGTGTGCTACGAGAGATTATATAAAGAAACAGCGAACCGATAAGGAAATCGGTTCGCTGTATTTTATTTTGCAACATATTCTCCTATTTCATCTAAGAATGACTCATCATCGGTATCAGCGGTTACGGTTACCGGTTTGGTAAGGTCAAGGCTCAACACACCCATCATTGATTTTGCATTGACAAGGTATTTACCCGAAGCTAAGTCCACATCATAATCCTTTTCGCTCATTTTTGCCACAAAGCGGTTAACGCTGTCTATGTTATTAAGAAGAATCTGTACGGTAAGCATAGCATTTCCCCCAAACATTGTTGTGGTATGATTTTACTATTTTCCGACAAAAAAGTCAAGTGCTTGCAATAAAGACGGTTTTGTAGTAAAATGTGTTTTTGGAGTGATATAATGAAAATCGGCTTTTTTACGTTAGGATGTAAAGTTAATCAATATGAAACTCAGGTTATGCGCGAGCTCTTCGAGAAACGCGGTGATGTTGTTGTGTCCGAGGGCGCGCCTGTGGATGTGTTTATTATAAATTCCTGCACCGTAACGTCAGAGAGTGACCGTAAAACACGGCAGATGCTGAGAAAGTACCGTGCTCTTTATCCTGAGGCAGTGCTGGTGCTTGCAGGCTGTATGCCTCAGGCTTTTCCCGATATTGCTGATAAGCTTATTGAAGCCGATATTATCGTGGGAAACACCGACCCCGAGATTATCCCTGCTTTGGTTGACAAGTTTTTAAGTAACGGAGAAAGAATAGTAAACATTGAAAAACGTACCCGAAAGGAACGCTTTAACACACCCGATATAACCGATTTTGAAGAGCGCACCCGCGCCTTTATGAAAATTCAGGACGGCTGTGACAGATACTGCACCTACTGCATCATTCCTTTTGCCAGAGGACCTATCCGTTCAAAGCCACTTGAAGGTATAAAAACCGAAGCCGAGGCTTTAAGTAAAAAAGGCTTTTGCGAGGT
>JAZLDA010000102.1:0-24216 GCA_045614505.1 Acutalibacteraceae bacterium
TCTGACGGTATCGGGAGAAATTTTTATAAACTCGTCTACAGTGCAAAAATCACTATCATAACTTGATTTATAAAGCCCTGTCATCATCTGAAGTCCCAAGGAAAAACCGTATTCCTTTATAAGGGAGGAAGCCTTTATAACATCCTCGGCGGTGTGACCTCTTTTGTTAGCAAGAAGAACGGTACTGTCCATACTCTGAGCACCCAGTTCAATGGCTGTAACACCATATTGCTTTAAAATACCGAGTATTTCTTCATTAATAGCATCAGGGCGTGTAGAAATCCTTATACCGCAAACACTTTTGTCTTCAACAAAAGGATATGCCCATTTAAGCAACGACTCCATATACTGCCTGTCAATGGCTGTAAAACTGCCGCCGAAAAAAGCAATTTCGGCATTCTCAGCGGAATAACCTTTACTTTTGCGGGCTATATCTACTGCCGCTTTTATATCCTCTTCTGTGGGAAGTTGTTGCTGGCCTGTTATAGAGCGTTGGTCACAGAAACTGCAACGGTGGGTACAACCCAGATGAGGAATAAAAAACGAAATATTAGCGTGCGCACTCATTACGGCTCAATTCCCATAAGACGAAGGGCATCCTTTGCCGCCATCTGTTCTGCGCGTTTTTTTGTTTTGCCGGTGCCTGTTCCTATAACACTGGAGTTAAGATGAACATCAACCGTAAAGGATTTATTGTGGTCAGGACCGCTCTCGGCACAAAGGACATAGGAAAGTCTTTCCTCGGGATTACGCTGAATGACCTCCTGAAGAGTGGTTTTATAATCGTGAAAAACCTCATCCTCGCCTCTGTTAAGCTCATCTATTACAAAACGAAGTACATGCTCTCTGGCTATTTCCATACCGCCGTCAAGGTACATTGCGGCAAGAACTGCCTCAAAGGCATCGGCAAGAATTGAGTTTCTTTCTCTGCCGCCACACTGTTCTTCACCCTTGCCTAAAAGCAGGAATTTGCCGATTTCAAGTTCCCGTGCAAAGCGGCAAAGGGATTTTTCGCAAACTAAAGATGCTCTCAGCTTTGTAAGTTCACCCTCAGGCTTATCACCGAAGTTTTTATAGAGATAATCGGCTACTATTACAGAAAGCACTGCGTCCCCCAAAAACTCAAGTCTTTCGTTAGAGCCCAGTGGAGAATGTGTTTCGTTAGCATAAGAGGAATGACTCAGCGCATTGCGGAGAAGTTCACCGTTTTTAAAACTGTAATGGAGATTTTCTTCAAGTTTTTTCATGATTATCCTCTTCGGCAATGGCTTCGAGTCCTTCGCTTATAGACTCGATAACCTTACCATCATAAAAATGTTTTGCTTGTCTGACAGCATTTTTAATAGCCTTGGCATCGGAGTTTCCGTGAGCCTTTATAACCGGCTTTTTAACACCTAAAAGCAGTGCGCCGCCCACCTCGGAGCTGTCCATTTTGCTCTTAATACCGTACAGACCTTTTTTCAGTATACCTGCGGCAAGCGTAGTTATGATATTCTTATAGAATACACCTTTAAGCATTTTGAAAAGAGTGGATACAGTGCCCTCAATAAGTTTCAGAGCGATATTTCCCGTAAATCCGTCGGTTATAACTGCATCGCAAACGCCCTTTGGCATTTCCCGGGACTCAACGTTACCAACAAAATTAATCGGTGCATTTGAAAGAAGAGTGTAAGCCTCTTTTTGAAGCTCACCGCCCTTACTGTCCTCGGTACCGATATTAAGCAGACCGATTTTGGGATTCTCTCTGCCCTCAACGTTTTTAAGGTACGCACTTGCCATAATACCGAACTGCTGAAGCATTTCGGGACGGCACTCTGCATTTGCTCCCATATCCATAAGCATATAGGAAGAATCGGGAGAAGGTATCATAGAAGCAAGAGCAGGACGCTTAATTCCCTTTATACGCTTAACAATAAGCGTACCGCCTACTACAACGGCACCTGTACTGCCTGCCGAAACAAAGGCATCAGCCTTTCCTTCGCTGAGAAGCGAAAAGGCAACCGCCATAGAAGAATTTTTATGAGCCTTTAAAAGAGAGGTGGGCTCATCGTGCATAGTAATAACATCCTCGGTATGTACAATATCGAGGTCGTCAAAGTGAATATTATTATCTTTTATATAGGAATTGATTATATTCTCGTCACCGGTGAGGATAATTCCAACGCCAAGCTCCTTTTGAGCAAGAGCAGCACCTTCAATTGGTGCAGCAGGCGCATTATCTCCGCCGAAAGCATCGATTACTATTCTCATTTGTTCTTTCCCCCTATCTGCTCTTCAAACCATCTTAGTGAACGGCTTGACAGCGCAGCGTATCTTTCTCTTTTATCTCTTATATGCTCACTGAGCATAGGCAGTATTCCGAAATTAGCGCCCATAGGCTGAAGATTCAAAACAGTCGGGTCTGTTATATAAGAGAGTAAAGCTCCTATCATTGTATAATCGGGCAAAACGAGTGCTTCATCATCACAAAGGCGTGAAACTGCGTTTATTCCCGCAATTATTCCCGATGCCGCAGACTCCATATAGCCTTCTACTCCGGTCATTTGTCCTGCAAAGAAAATGTTACTATTCTTATTTAATGACAAATCTCTGTTTAAGAGCTTTGATGAATTTATAAATGTATTTCGGTGCATTACACCGTAACGGACTATTTCACAGCTTTCCAGTCCCGGAATAAGGGAAAAGACCCTTTTTTGCTCGGGAAATTTAAGATTCGTCTGGAAGCCCACCATATTAAAAAGTGAAGCCTGAGCATTTTCTCTTCTTAACTGTACTACTGCCCAAGGTCTGTGTCCCGTTCTCGGGTCTTTAAGTCCCACAGGCTTTAAGGGGCCAAATCTTATGGAGTCCTCTCCCCTTTTGGCAAGCACCTCCACAGGCATACAGCCCTCATAAACCGTCATTGGACGGTCAAAACTTTTAAGAGACGCACTTTCTGCATTAATAAGTTCTTCGTAAAAATGCTCATATTCTTCTTTGTTCATGGGACAATTGATATAATCGTCATCCCCTTTGCCGTAGCGTGAAGCAAAAAAGGCTTTAGAAAAATCAATACTTTCCTTTGTCACAATAGGCGCGGCGGCATCGTAAAAGCTTAAATGCTCTTCTCCGCAATATTCACTAATTGACTGGGCTAACCTTTCATCGGTCAACGGGCCTGTAGCAACAACACAAATGCCGTCGGTAGGAAGAGAATCAATTTTTTCGTTTTTCACTTCTATATTGGGATGACACATTATTTTCTCGGTAATATACTTTGAGAAAATATTGCGGTCAACTGCCAATGCACCCCCTGCCGCAACAGAAGAATGTGCGGCGGCTTCAAGACAAATTGAGCCAAAATGACGCATTTCTTCCTTTAAAAGTCCTGCCGCAGAATCAATTCTGGCGGCTTTTAGAGAGTTTGAGCAAACAAGCTCTGCAAAAAGATCGCTGTGATGGGCAGGAGTTTTAATTTCGGGCTTCATTTCATAAAGGGTTACATTATAGCCTTTATTTGCTATCTGCCAGGCGGCTTCACAGCCTGCAAGTCCTGCGCCTATAACCTTAATATTTTTACTCATAATTATTTCTTTTTAGTCTGACGGGTAGGACATGTTGCGTTCATACAGAACTTTCTGCCCCTTGCACCTATGATAATATAGGAGCCGCATTCCTTACAGGTTTCACCGCTTGGAAGTCCGGGGGCCGCAAAATCACATTCGGGGTATTTTGTGCAACCATAAAACTTCTTGCCGGTCTTTTTGGAAGCGCGGCGAACAAGCTCTGCGCCACACTTAGGACAAGGCTGTGATATTTTCTCAGCCGGCATAGGTTTAGCATTTTTACACTCGGGATATCCTGGGCAAGCAAGGAACTTGCCGAAACGCCCGCTTTTAATAACCATTTTTCTGCCGCATTTCTCACAGACCTCGTCTGTTTCGGTGTCGGGCACCTTCACCTTCACACCGTTCATAGAGTCCTCTGCCTTTTTAATGCTTACGGCAAAATCCTTATAGAAGCGGTCAACGGTTTCTACCCAGCTTATTTCACCTTCATCAATTTTATCAAGGCTCTGCTCCATTCCTGCAGTGAATTTCACATCAACTATCTTCTTAAAGTACTCTGCAATAAGGTCGGTAACCACCATACCAAGCTGAGTTGGCTTAAAGGATTTCTTTTCCTTTTCAATGTAGTCTCTCTGCACTATATTGGAGATAATAGGCGCATAGGTAGAAGGACGACCGATACCGTTTTCCTCAAGTGCCTTGGTAAGGGTAGATTCATTATAGCGTGCAGGCGGCTGAGTAAAGTGCTGTGCAGGGGTAACCGATTTGCATTTAAGGGTCTCTCCCGGGGTAAGCTCAGGCAGAGAAACTGCTTCCTCGTCATCGCTTTCTTTTATATCGTCATAAAGAACGGTAAAGCCGTCAAATTTAACGGTATAGCCGCTTGCCTTGAACATATAATCTCCTGCAATAATATCAACAGAAACGGTATCCTGCAGGCAGTTTTCCATTTGAGAAGCAATAAAGCGTTCCCAGATAAGCTTATACAGCTTATACTGTTCAGCCGTCAGCGAATTCTTAAGCTTCTCGGGATTCATATCTATAATTGTAGGTCTGATTGCTTCATGAGCATCCTGAGCATCATTCTTGCTCTTATAGATACGAGGCTTTTTGGGAACATATTTATCACCGTAAGAAACACGGATATATTTCTCGGCGGCACTTCTCGCCTCAGCGGCAACGCGCAGCGAGTCGGTTCTCATATAGGTAATAAGACCTGTCATACCGATTCCGGGCACCTCAACACCTTCGTACAGTTGCTGAGCAATACGCATTGTACGAAGACCGGTAAAGTTAAGTCTTCTGGAAGCCTCCTGCTGGAGAGTAGAAGTAATAAAGGGAGGAAGAGGCTGTTTCTTTCTTACACCCTTCTTAATAGACTGTACGGTATAGGTTTTGTCCTCAAGAACATTAACAATAGCCGTTGCCTGCTCTTCATTAACAACAGCCTGCTTTTCGCCGTCTGCCGTGCCGTAGAACTTTGCGAAAATATTTCTTTGTTTAAAGAGCTTTGCATCTATTGTCCAGTACTCTTCGGGAATGAACTTTTCGATTTCCCTTTCACGGTCAACTACAAGCTTTAAAGCAACCGACTGAACACGGCCTGCAGAAAGACCTCTCTTAACCTTTTTCCAAAGGAATGGGCTTAATTTATATCCCACTATTCTATCGAGAACTCTTCTTGCCTGCTGTGCATCAACAAGACCCATATCAATTTTCTTCGGGTTTTTCATTCCGGTTTCCACACCGGTCTTGGTAATCTCATTAAAGCAGACACGAATAGGACTGTTCATATCTAAAGCCAGAAGCTGTGCCAAATGCCAGGAAATAGCTTCTCCCTCACGGTCAGGGTCGGTTGCCAGATATACTGTTTCGCTGTTTGCCGCAGCTTCGCGAAGCTGTTTTATTAGCTCCTTCTTGTCGCTCATTTCTATATATTTAGGTTCATAGCCGTTTTCGATATCAACACCCAATTTTGACTTGGGAAGGTCTCTTACATGACCCTTAGATGCCATAACGGTATAGCCACTGCCCAGATACTTCTGTATATTCTTCAGCTTACCGGGAGACTCTACAATAACCAGTTTAGACATAAGAAAACTCCTTTATAAGTTACTTAAAGGTATATCTGCCGCCGGGAAGAGATTTAATAAATCCGAAGAGCTCAAGCTCACCCAGAGCAGACATAATCATATTTGCATTCATTGTTGGACTGAGCAAATCATCACAGGTGAAAATTTGCTTATCTAATTGATTATATATTATTTTTGCGTTTTTGGAAAGGTTTTCGGGCAATATTTTTTTAATAATTTCTTTTTTGTCACCGAGCCCCAGTTCCTGCGCCGCTTCTTTTTTCAGTTTATAGGGCGGCTTTTTAACCTTTTTCTCAAATTTTTCATTACCGAAATCATAGGCTTTCAGGCTTGGGAGAGACTTTTTCATTGCCCTTTCGATACTTATTTTATCGCCGAACTTATAAGTATATTCCGAAAAAATATCACTGAGCGCGGTTACCGGCTTAGCGCCGTCGCGAAGAAGTGCATTTGAGCCCTCGTAATTGATGACTCCGGGACTGCCCGGAATAATAAACACATCTCTGTTCTGCTCGGTTGCATTAGCCGCTGTTATAAGAGCGCCGCTTTTTAAAGGCGCTTCAATCACTACTGTACCCACCGAAAGTGCAGAAAGCAAGCGGTTTCTTGTGTAAAAAGCCTGTTTTGTCACAGGGGTGTCGGGTAAAAATTCGGTAATTATACATCCGCCGCTTTTAAGTATATCTTCTCTTAGCTTTTGATTTTCTTTAAGGTAAGACACACCGAATCCGTGAGGAAGCACGGCAACCGTTTTGCCGCCTGTGAGCAGTGCGCCCAGATGCGCCGCCGCATCACTTCCCTTGGCTCCGCCGCTGACAATAACAAACCCTCCTCGGCTCAGTCTTCCTGAAAGAGAATAGGCACATTTATAGCCGTAATCACTGACCTTGCGCGTACCCACCATACAAATAGCAGGTGTATTGTCAAAATCGGGAAACTCTCCCTTTATATAGAGAGCAAAAGGGGGTCTGTGAATATTTTTGAGGCATTCGGGGTATGCTTTGTGGTTTGGAGTGATAACCGAAATATCTTCTTTTAAACATCTGTCCCGCAAAGCCCTTGCAGTGTCAAGAGATGTATTTCTTAAAAGGGAGAGTTCGCGCTCATTAAAAATACGAGAAGCGGCTCTTCCCTCGTGTCCTGCTTCATATACACTTTTAGCCGTGGAAAAGCGAGACAAAATCTCGTGAAAATGATTACCGCCTGCGCCCAGCGCAGACTGAAGCCACAGCCAGTATATCATTTAACCATCTCCCACATAACTATAGAAGCCGCCGCAGCAGCATTTAAGGATTCTGCCCTTCCCTTCATAGGAATGGTTACGCTCTGGCTACAAGCGGCAACAGTGCCGTCTGTCAGTCCGTTTGCCTCATTGCCTATAACACATATACAGCCGTCAGGAAAAGATATCTCACTGAGCTTTTTTGCGCTGCCGTGAACAACGCAGGCGAAGGTTTGCATACCTGAGTCCCTTATAAATTCGGTCATATCGGAAGTAAAAACAAGGGGAAGGCGCAGCAGTGTTCCCATTGAAGCTCTGAGCGATTTCGGACTAAATGGGTCGCAGGAATCTTTTGAGAGAATTATTCCGTCGATTCCCAGTGCCTCAGCAGTACGCGCAACGGCACCGAGATTAGACGGGTCCTGCAGATTTTCCAGTGCTATATATTTTTTAGCTTTGCATATTTCCGCCTGTCCATCGGGTATTGCTGCAACGGCAAATATCCCTTGAGTTGAAACGGTATCGGAAATACTTTTCGCAACCGATTCACTTATAATTGCGGCAAACTCTGTCGACTGAGCGAATTTTTTAATATCAGAGGGGTGTTTTTCATAGGCTTCTTTTGTGATATAAAGCTCTTGAAGCCTAATTGAGTTTTCGCTTGCGTCATCAACAGTTCTCAATCCCTCAAGTACAAAACAGCCTTCATCTCTTCTGAAATGCGCTGATTTCTGCAATTTGATAACACGTTTTATTCTTGCATTATCCTTGCCCGTTATACTTGTAAACTGCATAAAAACCACCCTCTCAATATTAAAAAATTCGCCCAAGGAAGTTCTTGGGCGATTTAATTATTTTGCTAAAGCTTTTTTAGCCTGGTCAGCAATTGCGGTAAAGCCCTCGGGGTCATTTACTGCAATATCAGCCAGCATTTTGCGGTTAATCTGCACACCTGCAACCTTAAGACCGTTCATTAAGGTGGAATAATTCATACCGCTCTTCTTAGCAGCGGCAGAAATTCTGGTGATCCAAAGACGACGGAAATCGCGCTTTTTAAGACGACGACCTACATAAGCGTAGTTGCCGGACTTCATTACAGCCTCTTTAGCTGTTTTAAAGAGCTTAGACTTAGCTCCGAAATAACCTTTAGAAAGCTTTAAAATCTTTTTTCTTCTTTTGCGTGTTGCTAACGCACCTTTAACTCGTGCCATTTTCAGAAACCTCCAATCAATTTACCCTTATTTATAAGGAATCATTTTCTTAACTGCTGCAACATTTGTTACATCAGCTACAACTGTCTTGCGAAGATTTCTCTTACGCTTAGAAGTTTTCTTATTTAAGATGTGAGACTTGAATGCGTGGGCACGTTTAACCTGACCGGTCTTGGTAAGTTTAAAACGTTTCTTTGCGCCACTGTGTGTTTTAATTTTAGGCATAATAAATCCTCCCTTTGAATGTCTTGCTTATTTATTTGTTTTCGGTGCAAGGAACATAAGCATATTTCTGCCTTCCATCTTGGCAGGCTTTTCAACATTGGCATATTCCCCACAGTATTCAGCAAATCGTGACATAGTTTCCAGACCGATTTCCGGATGTCCCAGTTCTCTGCCGCGGAAACGAATGGAAACCTTAACCTTGTCACCGCTCTTTAAGAAACGGATTGCCTGATTTCCCTTTGTTTCAAAGTCGTGGGTATCAATGGTAAGACCGAGACGCACTTCCTTGATATCAAAGGTCTTCTGGTTTTTCTTGGCTTCTTTTTCACGTTTAGCCTGTTCGAAACGGTATTTGCCGAAATCCATAATCTTACATACCGGCGGGTCGGCATTGGGAGAAATATTGACAAGGTCAAGTTCTCTCTCATAAGCTGCTGCTATGGCTTCCTTAATGGGAAGAATACCAAGCTGTTTTCCGTCGGAATCAATTACACGAACTTCTTTAGCCCGAATTGCCTCATTAATGGCTACTTCTTTGCTGCTGATAATACGCACCTCCAAAAACAAAAGCGTGAACGGAATCCGTTCACGCACCAAAAACACCGAAATGATACTATCAATTCGAAAAAAGTTTGATGACCCTTTCAGACAAAACCTTAGGGTGAGAACGGACAGTTCTTCTTTTTGTACTTTGGTATTGTACCATAGCAACCCTCAGCTGTCAAGAGTTTTTTTAAAATTAATGAATTTCCAATTCCTTTATGGAACGCGCCTGATAATTGATGTTCTTCAGTAACCCCGGCTTGCTGAGTGCCTTGGCGGCGCCTTTAACAAGGCTGTATTCGGGGTCGGGCACGGTTTTAACCTCAATTCCCGTATAGCTTGCAATAAGCTCTGCCATACCGAACATCTTTGAGCCTCCGCCTACAAGGAACATACCATTTTCTTTAATATCAGCCACAAGGTCGGGTTCTGTACTTTCCAGTACCTTTCTTATGGCATTACATATTGTAAGAGCGCTTTCATGAAGCTTTTTATAAAGCTCTCCCGATGTAATTTCAAAGGCTTCCGGCAAGCCGCTGAAAAGATTCCTTCCCTTGGCAATAGCAGTTATTTCAATAGGTCTGGGGCTAACGGCACCTATTTGTACCTTTATATTTTCCGCAGTAAGAGCGCCAATGGCTATATTACGCTTACGGCGTACATGATTTATTATAATATCGTCAAAATCATAAGAAGCGGTTTTAAAGGAATCGCAGGAAACAATTCCGCCCAGAGACAGAACGGCAATATCGGTGGTACCGGCGCCGATATCCACAACCATACTTCCCTCAGGAACGGTGAAATCCACACCAAGTCCCGCCGCAATGGCAACAGGAGCCTCTATTACCGTAACACTTCTTCCGCCCGCATCCTCAACAACATTGGAAAGAGAATGATGCTGAAGCTCGGTAAGACCGGTGGGAAGTGTGGCAATTACCTTAGGGCGGATAACATTTTTTCCAAAAACCTTTTCCATATAGTTTTTAAGCATTGCCTGAGCAATATCGTAATCAGCAATAAGTCCGTGCTGAATGGGATGAATACACTCAAGGGTGTCGGGAGTTCTGCCTAAGGTCTGCTTTGCCTTTTCGCCAAAATACACCGGCGCATAGGTTTCGGCATCCACCGTAACAAGGCTTGGCGCTTCAAGAACTATTTTTGAATCGGAAAAAATAACGGTTTTTGAGGAACCTAAATCAATTCCTATTTCGCCTGCCATATCTTTCCCTCCCTTTTTCTTTGAGTTATATTATATTAAATCTCTTCAAATTTTTCAACTGTTTTTATCGCTTATAAGCGCCGTGAGGCAAAAAACTTCATCTGCACCGGCATAGAGCAATTCTCTGGCGCAAGCCTCCAGAGAAGCTCCGGTAGTTTTAATATCGTCAACAAGCAACACCCTGCCGCTTACTTTTTTATTCTTGCGGCGGTAGCTTTTATAGGCGTTAAGAAACCTGTCATTGACTCCGTCAAAGGTGTGCTGAGTTCTGCTGAGTATACTGCGGTAAAGCACATTGCCCTTTACTTTAATACCAAGTCTTTTTGCAACTGAATTTGCAAGAAGCTCTGCCTGATTATAGCCTCTGTCGGCCCTCTTTATAAAATTCATGGGTACAAAGGTGACGAAATCAAAATTCAAGTTTATCTTCCTGCTTTTTAGTCTTTGGACCATGTGCTGTGCATAAAAATCCACACAAGCCTCATCTGACATAAACTTAATACCGTAAAGTCCTCTTTGCGCAACACCCTCGTTTCTAAAGGGTGCAGTGACGCCTGAAAAATGGTAAACGAATCTTTTGCACACGCAATTTTTCTTTTGCATACCGCATTTGTCACAGACGTTATCCTTGGTTTTCTCAATTTCCTTATAGCATTCCCTGCAAATCACTGCTCCGCCTTCCACTGCGCGCGAACAGGAAAAGCAGTGTGAAGGAAGCAGATAATCCTTAAAAGCGCTAACCGCTTTGCCTATAGTTTTCATAGTTATATGTCACATAAAAACTCTTTTAAAAGAGTGTATCTCAAATTTTTTCTGTTATTCGCCGCCATGGTGTAAAACACCTCGTCCTTACCTACCACAACAAGCATTTTTTTAGCTCTTGTAACGGCGGTATAAAGCAGATTTCTGTATTTAAGCTTTGAGGGAACGTCGAAAAGCGGAATCACAACACAGTCGTATTCGCTTCCCTGACTTTTATGTACCGTTACAGCATAGGCAAGCTCAAGCTGTGAAAGGTCTTCGGTAAAGTAGGTAACCTTTCTGTCTTCAAAACAAACGGTAACACTGCCTTCACGCATATTAATCCTTTCCACAAATCCAACGTCACCGTTGAATACACCTGTTCCCTGTTCGCCGTCATCCTTTGTCCAGACAAGCTCGTAGTTGTTTTTTATCTGCATTACCTTGTCCTTTTCCCTGAGATAAAAGCCTTTGAAAAAGATTTCGGGGTCCTTTTTTCCTTTGGGATTAAGCTGGCTCTGCAAAACATTATTAAGATTCAGTGTACCCAGCGTCATTTTTCTTGACGGGCAAAGCACCTGAATATCACAAAGCGGATTATAGCCGTAAGCCGCAGGAAGTCTTGTAAGGCAAAGGCTTGTCAGTGTCTCAAGCGTCTCCTCTGTGCTGTTTCTGTGCATAAAGAAGAAATCGGAATTGCGTACAGTAAGGTCAGGTGTCTCACCCGAAATAACGGCGTGAGCAGTACGAATTATAGCGCTTTCCTGAGCCTGACGGAACACCTTATCCAGTATCACAACGCCAAATCTGTCACTTGCAATTATATCACCCAGAACATTTCCCGCAGAAACGCTGGGGAGCTGGTCGCTGTCACCTACAAGAATTATTTTTGTATTGAGTCTGAGTGCGCGAAGAAGACTCTCAAAAAGGAGCGAGTCTATCATAGACACCTCGTCCACAATAAGTACCTCGCAGTCAAGAGGATTCCTCTCATTTCTTGCAAAGTGCGATTGCTCGTCATCGGTCCATTCCACCTCTAAGAGTCTGTGGAGAGTTTTTGCTTCACAGCCTGTAAGCTCTGTCATTCTTTTTGCGGCACGACCGGTAGGAGCGGCAAGCTCAATATCCATATCCCTGTGTCGGAACATTTCAATCATTGCTTTAAGTGTAGTGGTTTTACCGGTTCCGGGGCCGCCGGTAATAAGTGTCACTCCGGATTCCATTGCCATCTTTACCACTGCTACCTGTTTTTCATCAAGAGTAATTCCCATACTCCGCTCTACGAAGGATATTTCTCTGTCATCAATAAGAGAAATATTGCTTCTTTGCGCCATTGCCGTGAGCCTTGCGGCAATATATTTTTCAGCGGTAAACAGTGACGGCAAAGCAACAAACTCGGTGTTTCCTACCTTTTTTGAGTATAACCGTAATGCTTCAATAAGCATTTCCACGGCATTGTCTACGGCATCGGTTTCCACACCCAAAAGTTCAGATGACACTGCTGTCAGCTTTTCTCTCGGAAGGCAGGTATGTCCGTTATGGGAATTTTTGCGCAGAACATACTCAACGCCTGCGCATATTCTCATTGTGTCATTACGGGGCACTCTGTAATATTCAGCAACATCCTCAGACTTTTCAAATGGCAAATCTATCTTTTCATCACAAAGCACATAAGGGTTTGCTTCAATTATTTTCAAAGCATTGCTGCCCAGAGTCTTATACACTCTGATTGAATCCTCGGTGGAAATCTTAAAACGGGCAAGAAGAAGCATAACCTCTCTTATGCCGAACTGTTTTGCAAATTCCTCGCCTATTGCAAGAGCCTTTGCTTCGGAAATACCGTTTATTCTCGCAAGCTGTTCGGGAGCCGACTCCAGCACCGCAATGGTATCCTCTCCGAAGGCTTCTACAATTTTTCTGGCGGTGGAAGGTCCTACGCCTTTTATCGCTCCTGTTGATAAATACCTCAAAAGTGCGGCGGCATCGGTGGGCATATTTTTCTCCACCGTTTCCACTTTGAACTGCGGGCCGTAAACAGGATGAACAGTAAAACTGCCGTAAAGCACAACGTCATCACCGTGACCGATAAAAGGCATATTGCCCACAACCGTTATTTCCTCTTCGGAAGAATTAAGAACAGCAACCGTATAACCGTTCTGAGAATTCTGATATGTAATTTTTCTTATAATACCCTTAAGTTTTTCGGTTTGCGGAGTATTCTCGCTCATCTTCTTCCTCCGTTAATTTCTTTATTATTCCGGTAATCTGATTTTCATTACAGCAGATTATGTTTTCATGAGTATCCGCAAAAGCGGTTATTTTTTCACCGGGCGCATCTTCGCACAAAAAAATAAGATAATCGGCATAGCCTTTGCCGTACCAACGGTATTTTTCAAAAACATAAAGAAAGTTTTCTTCGCTTTCTTCATTTTTAAGGCGCGTAACCGCAAAGGTTTTTTCTCTTTTGCGCGGGCGCACGAGAAGAAGCCACAGCCTTGCAGTCAAGGTGCTTACTCCGAGAACCGCAAGAAACAGAAAAATCAAAAGTATAACTATTTCACTCATAATAACACCTCTTTATATAGTATGCTATTTTGAGTAAAATGACAAAAGGGCTTTGAGCAAGCCCTTTTGTATTTAGTTTGCATTAAGTGTGACCGTAATATTGCTTACATCGGATTTTAAATATATGCCGTCAGGCAGTTTGATTTTTACATTAAAGGTTGTTTTTCCTGCAGAAATTTCTCTGTAATCAATATCAGTCAGCTTGATGTCAACCAAATTGTCAACCGTTTCGGGCAGACCGTACACTGTCACTTTAGTAACCGAAACTTTTCTCACCTTTTCCTGTCCTGCTCCCACAGTTGGCTCATTTATAAAGACGGGAGCAATTGCAACCGTTCTTTCCTTGTAAACCGGAACAGTAACCTTAACGCTTTCTACAGGCAGTATAAACAGTGATTTATCAAGTTCTTTACCGTCTTTATCATACAGAACGATATTTGCATCGTAGGTTTTGCTCTCTCCTATAACTTCGGTTGTTTTAACAACAGCCTCAACTCTGTTAAGCAGCTTCATATTTGCTCTCGCGCCGCCGATAGAGACTTTTAGGAAATCGGCAGAGTTTATTACCGGGTCACCGATAAAGAGATTTGTATCTGAATCTTCTTCAAGAGTTATTCCCTTTGCTGTAGGTGTAACATCAAATTCAATCGTATCGACGTGGTCAAAGGTTACATTGATTGTTTTCGGAGAGACCTCAAAGGTAACTCCCGACTGCCTGTCAATAGGCTGAACATTGAGGTTAATAGCGTATGTGCCAGCACCTGTTACGTCGCTCAAATCAGCGGTTATTAAAATATCCGACACTTCGAGAGCACTGACGGTAGAATTGGGGCCATAGGCTGTGACTGTAGCATTTTTTTCATTCTCAATAGCTATAACCTGCAATCCCATATTCCCTGCAAAGCTGCCTTCGGTTGTTATATTAATCGAAATATTCGCAAAGGTTTTTGAAATTACCTCGGTCTGGTCAATGGTGATTGCCAGCCAGAATACAAATGCAACCACAACAGCAAAAATAACGCTGAAGCGGTTATTGGAAAAAAGTCTTTGAAAGGAGAAATTTTTCTTTTTCATACTTACTCATCATCCTTTTTCTTCACAGGCTTTATTAGGTCAATAAAGGACTTGATTTTAAAGAACAATCCTTCTTCCTTTTGTTCCTGTTCATTTTGAAGGATAAGACGGTAAAGCTCTTCGCGAAGCCTTATCTGGTCATAACCGCGCTCAATAGTACCGTTTTGCACAAGGGAAATCTTCCCTGTTTCCTCAGAAACCACAAGGACAACGGCATCGGACACCTCACTCATACCTATAGCGGCACGATGCCTCGTTCCCAGCTGAGCGTTGAGATTGGGGTTAGAAGTCAGAGGAAGAATACATCCGGCGGCAACAAGCTTTCCGTTTCGCACAATGAGAGCGCCGTCGTGAAGAGGAGATTTAGGATAGAAAATATTACCAACCATCTGGGATGAGCTTTCGGCGTTAATAACTGTTCCGGTGTTTATGATATCACCGAGAGAGGTGGTTCTTTCAAAAACCACAAGAGCGCCTATTTTCTGGTCGTGCATAGTCTGAACAGCCATACAAATGCTGTCAATGGAAGCCTTAATCAGCTCGTCATCGGTTTTAGAAGCCAAACCGAACTGACCGAGCTTTGAGCGGCCGATACGCTCCAGCGCACGTCTGAGTTCGGGCTGGAAAATAACGGCAAGGGCAATAACGCCCCATTCCATAACTCTGGTAAGCAGCCAGCGTACGGTAACAAGACCAAACCAACGGGAAAGCAAATATGCCGCAAACAAAATAAGCAAACCCTTTACAAGCTGTCCGCCGCGACTTTCTCTTAAAAACTGGATGGCTTTGAATATGATGTAGGCAATAATGATAATGTCAATAAAATCAAAAATCGATATATGAGAAATTGCATATATCAGCTGACTCCAAAGAGTTCTCATAGTATCTAAAATCGCACTCACATCGTCATCCCCCTCATTTTTCACATCTTCTATTTTATTTTAGCATATTAAAGCGCGCGAATCAATATCTTTTTTAGTAAATTTATATATTATTAATATATTTTTTATCAGCTGCTGCAAAGAGTATTTTTTTAACATATTCCAAATCTGCAACACATGAGGTTATTCCCGGCGAAATTCTCACGGTACCCTCAGAATAAGTGCCTAAGGCGTTGTGAGCGAAGGGAGCGCAGTGGTATCCGCCGCGAACGGCTACTCCTTTTTCACTGAGCAACCGAGCCACCTCTTCACTTTTCATCCCCGAAATATTAAATGATAAAACAGGAGCATATCTTCCCATATACTCATTATCACAGTAAACTTTTATTCTGCTGTGCTTTTTAAGATCCGCCGAGAGTTTCTGACATAAAGCCGCTTCATGGCGGTAAATGTTTTCTCTGCCCCGTGATAAAACAAAATCAATACCCGCGCCTATACCGAAAATTCCCGGTAAATTAACCGTTCCGCTCTCGAGTCTTTCCGGCATATCCTCAGGCTGAATAAGACTTAGGGAAGCGGTTCCCGTACCGCCCTCAATAATTGTTCTCTGCAGTGGTTTTTCGGCTATGAGTATACCCGTTCCCATAGGAGCGTAAAGACCTTTATGAGGAGCAATACAAAGAAAATCTATGCCCATTTTTTTCATATCTATTGGAAGCACACCTGCACTTTGTGCCGCATCAACACCGAACAAAATCCCTTTTCTTTTACAGAATGCGCCTATTCTTTCTATATCAAGTATTTTTCCACACACATTCGAGGCGTGGGTACAAAATATCATTTTGGTTTTGGGAGTAACAAGGGCATTAATGTGAGCCTCGATGTCGTCGCTGAGTCCGTCAAAGGTATCCAGCGTTATAAATCCCGAATTTTTAAGCTTGGTTGCCGGACGCGCCACGGCATTGTGTTCAAGGTTTGAAATAATCAAGTGATCCGACTGGGAGAGCATGCCTTTCAGCACAAGGTTTACGGACTGTGTGCAGTTTAAAGTGAATACAACCTTTTCTGGACCCGACGCACCGAAAAATTCAGCAATTTTTTCTCTTACCTTATACACCTTTTCCGCCGCCTCAGATGACAATTTGTGACCGCTTCGTCCGGGGTTGGCGCTATAAAACCTTAAAGCATTTCCCACCGCCCGTATAACGCTTTCGGGCTTATACCCGGAGGTGGCGGCATTATCAAGATAAATCATTTTTTCACCTCCTCTTTAAAAAATAAAAAAGCAAAAGTCACGGTAGCCAATTCGTACCGTGACTTTTTTACACACAATAACGCAAAATTCTTTTTACATTTACTTAAGCGGTAATATTTTAAGAATTTTTACGTTGTTACTTTTAAGCAGATTTTCTATTTCGTCTATATTGCCGCCGGTTACGATTCCATACCCGCATCCATAATTTTCCGTTCCGTACTTCATTCTTTCCGTCTCTGCCGTAATTCCTCGTTTTTTCAGTATTTCCCGCCCTTTTATGGCATGGGTTACCGTTCCGGTGGCAATTACATATTTTTTCATTTTTTCCTCCGCGGGCATTTCTTTCTTGTGGCTTTTCAGTCCACACTACATACTATGCCTTTACACTTCGGCTGTTACCCTTTCTTCCATATATTTATACGCAACCGTAACTATAAGCGGCAGAACGAACATCCCCACCACACCGAAGAGTTTGAGCCCCAAAAACAGCGAAAAAAGTGTTAAAAGCGGATGCAGTCCCACCTGCTTACCCATTATTTTAGGTTCTATTATATTCCTCACCACCGTAACGGCGCCGTAAAGAATAATAAGCCCGAAAAACAAGACTGTGTTGCCTTTAATAAGGCTGAAAACTGCCCAAGGCAGCAGCACCGTTCCGCTTCCGAAAACAGGCAAAAAATCCACCAGTGCGGTAATAATCGCCATTCTCGCCGCACCGTCAATGCCCAGCACCAAAAATCCGATAAGAAGCACCACAAAAGCAGAAAGAGAAAGAAGAATATATCCCTTAACTATTTTCAAAACGTTATTAACCGTAATCCGTCTTAAAGTATTGAGCTTTTCCAGTTGTTCACCCTTTAAAGCATACCCCACTATTCTCTTGAAAGAATCAAAATCCTTTGCAATATAACAGCCGCTTATAACGGTTACAATAAGGCTGAACACAAAGCCGGGTGCACCCGATACCACACCTGCAAGAAAATCCGAAACATATCCTGCAAGTCTTCCCGCAAAGGAAGAAACGGTGTTTTTCATTACATCGGATATATAATTTCCGAATTCACCGGGGATTTTTGAAAGCATTTGTTCTGCCCTTTGGATAAGTGAGTCTGCCGCGTTTGTTATATTTCCGGCGTACTTAGGCATTTTTTCATATATTTCCGCCGCCGCAAAATATATCCTGCTGCCCACTAGAAAAAGCAATAAAACAAGCACCAAATATATGGATATAACCATTATAAGTGCTACCGTTCCGTGCTTTAATTTTATCCTTTCGCTGAGTATTGCTGCAGGCTTTTGTATCAAAACCGCTATCAGAGTACCTATAACAAAGGGAAGTAAATAATTAAGACAAAACTTCATAGCAAAATATAAAAGACCAATTATAACAGCAAAATAAGCGACATATATTAAAAACTTCTTCTTTTTATCGTTATTCAGACAAAAAACCTGCCCTCTATTGATTTTTATGTAGGTTTAGCGTATAATAAAAAAAACTGTTTTTCGGTGGTGAACAAAAATGAGAGAATACGATATGCTTCTTGTTAAAGCATCAGCACTGCCCGAGGTGTTTTCCCGAGTGCTTTATGCTAAGGAACTTCTTGAGGAAGGCGCCGTTAAAAGCGTCAGCGCCGCGGCGCAAAAAGCGGAAATTTCCCGAAGTGCATTTTATAAATACAAGGATCAAGTGTTCCTGCACCATAAACAGGAAAGTGATAATACCGTTAATATCAGCGCGCACTTAACTGACCGTGCAGGTGTATTTTCTGCACTTACTGCGCGTTTATTCGAAAAGGGCGCCAATATATTAACAATTAACCAGAATCACCCTGTAGACGGTATCGCCGCCGTAACCCTTTCGGTACGCACCGATAATATAACCATTCCCATTGAAGAATTAATGTCTCATATCCGAAAAATCGACGGTGTCATTTCGGTTAAAATAATATAATGCTTTTTGAAAACATATTAAAGTCCCACTCCGAGTGGGACTTGTTTTAATGTGCACCAAAATCGAAGATATCTTCTGTGGAATCACTACCTGCTTCTATAACATTTGTATAAGCATCAGGTGACATTCCTACTATCACAGTCTGAGCGGCTATAACGCTGGTTTCAACATTGAAATTTGAACGGTACCACGGGATAATTGTCTGTCCGTTCATCTTAATTTTTATATGTATCTGGTGAAGTACTTGATTAATCCCCGCGGAATAGAATTTGCTTTCAAAATCCGCAATAACAGTTGTGGTTATCTGCATTTTAAATTTTATATTCGGTCCCCTGCCAAGGGTATATTCATTTCCGATTATTGTACCCAGCGGAATAGCAAGAGTATATTTTTCTCTTTCAGCAATTTTATCGGCAACACGCACCGATATTTGCGACTTTATATAGTTCATTTTAGCCGCATTTACTTCCAGAGAGGTCACCTGGCCTGCCTCATCACGACAAAGGCTGACAAGGTCGCTGTAGCCGATACCGTCCTCTGTAAAAATATCACTGACTATATTGTCAACAGTACGTATCATAACGGTTTCACCCACGGACGCGCTGTAGTCACATATAACACTTCTCATTCTCTTGTCCACACAGAGCAAAACCGCAAGAAGCAAAATGATAACCGACAAAAAAACGCAAAGGAGTTTTATATACTTATATCTGTTTCTGCGCAAAAAAACACCTGCCCTTCCGTACATTATACGGAAAAGGCAGGAAATTTGTTATCCGTGAATATGCTCCTGAACGCAGTATTTAATGATATGTGCAACATTTTCGTATCCTATTTTACTGTCTATGCAAAGGTCGTATGAGCGGGCATCGCCCCATTTATTATCAGAAAAATAATTATGATAGCTTGCACGTTTCTTGTCGGATTTCTTAACCATATCAATAGCCTTATCGAAGGAGATATTTTCATATTCCATAACACGCTTTGCGCGTTGTTTTATATCGGCGTGAATGAATACAGAAAGAAGATTTTCATTATCCATTAATATACTGTCAGCGCATCTGCCCACAATTATGCAGGACTCTTTTTCTGCAATTTCTCTGATTATCTCAGCCTGCACCGCAAAAACCTTATCAACAAGCGGAAGATTAGGTACTCCGCTTAATACGCTTTCATAGGAATATGCACCCAGCGACAGCGAATAAAGAAAGCTGTTAGTAGGTTTTTCATCGTAATCCCTTAAAATATCGGCAGAAAGCCCGCTGTTCTTGGCAGCCAAATCGAGAAGTTCTTTATCGTAAACCTTGACGCCTAAATCCGCGCCCAGCATTTTTGCAATGGCGTGACCGCCGCTTCCGAACTCTCTTCCTATTGTAATAACAAAGTTGTTATTCGCCATAAAGACACCCTTTCTGTGCAGTTTTCATAAAATAAACATTTTTTACTACCTGTTTTTGTCATTATATCACATCTTACACAAAAAATCAATGAGTATTTCTTGACATAATAATAATTATATTATAAAATAGTATGGCAGTATAATAAGTAATATGCGGGTGTGGCGGAATTGGCAGACGCACTAGCCTTAGGAGCTAGCGGATCACCGTGCAGGTTCAAGTCCTGTCACCCGCACCAAATTTCCGAGTTTGACCTTAAGGTTAAGCTCGGAATTTGTTTTTTGCGGTGGTAGGACTTGAACCTTATATCAAAGTTGTAAAACTCAATCGTTCGGAAATTTTTTTCATTTTTGTCCGTAAATCATTGTTTTTTGCATCTTTTTGTTATTGACAAATACAAAAATGTATAATATTATATTATTTGCAGATATATTTACCAGAGACTTTCTGTCTTTGGCTTTTTTTAACGGTTAAAGCGAAAAAAATTTTCACTTTCGATTTTGATAATTTTCACGGAGGACTGCACATGACAGCAATTTTAGCATTTTTACCTATTCTTACAACGCTTGTTCTTATGATGGCATTTAACTGGCCCGCAAAACGTTGCCTACTCATTTCCTGGATAATGGCAGGAATTTTTGCCTTCTTCTTTTGGGATATTGATTTTAAGGCTCTGTTGGCCGGCTCTGCATATGGTATGCTCAGTTCATTTGACGTGCTGATTATTATTTTGGGCGCTATCCTTCTTATGAATACCCTTAAGGCTTCGGGCGCAACTGCAGCTATTAACCGTGGCTTTATGAACATAAGCCCCGACAAGCGTGTTCAGGCTTGCATAATCGGATTTTCATTCTGCTCTTTTATCGAAGGTGCTGCCGGATTTGGTACCCCTGCAGCTCTCGCAGGACCTCTTTTAGTTAGCCTTGGCTTTCCTCCAATGGCTGCAGCAATGATTACTTTAATTTTCGACTCCTCTGCGGTTTCCTTTGGTGCTGTGGGAACTCCTGTTACTTCATCGCTTGCAGTTCTCGGTATGACCGACAACACACAGTTTATTTCCGGTTTTGCTTTTTGGACTGCTCTTCCCCACGCTGTTATGGCAGTTTTCCTGCCCATTATCGTTTTGATGATGACCACCAAATTTTTCAGCAAGGAAAAGTCTTTTAAGCCTGCTTTAGAGGCTGCACCCTTTGCGCTGTTTACAGGAATCAGCTTTGCCGTCCCCTTACTTCTTACCAGTTTATTTATCGGTTACGAATTCGCTTCTCTTCTTGCTTCCCTTATTTCCATTGCAGTGACGGTAATTGCGGCAAAGAACAATTTCCTGACCCCAAAAAAATCCTGGGATTTCGGTAACCCTGCCCAGTGGGATAAGGACTGGCTTGCAACCACTAAGGTTTCCCCTGTTAACGAGTCAAAAATGTCTTTAATAAAAGCCTGGATTCCTTACCTTCTTATTGCCGTAATTCTTGTTATTACACGCATTCCCCAGTTAGGCATAAAAGATCTGCTGTCTTCCAGTGTGCCTTTTATAGTAAAAATAAATAATATTTTCGGTTTTGAAAACCTTGATTGGTCTTTTAAATGGGCTTATCTACCCGGCACCTTCTTTATTCTTGTTGCCGTTATCTCAAACTTTATCCACAAAATGAGCTTTGAAAAGGTGAAGGAATCCTGGAAAGACACCTTCAATCAGGTCTCCGGCGCAGCTCTTGCATTACTGTTTGGACTCGCCCTTGTTGAGGTTATGAAATACAGAAACGGTGACGGCACAAGTATGATGGACACTATGGCTAACGCTCTTTCTATGGTAGGCGAAAAGCTTTACGTATTAATAGCCCCCTTTATAGGAGTGCTGGGCGCCTTTGTATCGGGTTCTGCTACCGTTTCTATGAACCTGTTCTCCAACCTTCAGTTTAATACTGCTTCCGTTCTGGGACTTCCCACAGTCTATGTTATGGCAATGCAATGCGTGGGCAGTGCAATAGGTAACATGGTATGTATCAATAACGCCGTTGCCGCAAGTGCAACCATAGGTACCACCGGTAAAGAAGGAAAGCTTATACGAATTAATGCAATACCTATGATGATTTACACTCTTGTAACGGTAGCAATATTCTATGTTGTATTAGCAATAACTAAATGATAACAAAAATACGGAGTCTTTCGGAGCGTTCAGATAGGGATGAATCGGTTTAGGAATAAAAATTTGCCCTATCTCTTTGCCTCAAACCTTGAAAGACACAAAGTATTCCTGCGGTTTGTCGGCTTTGAGAATAGAACAAATTTTTTATTACTAAACTGCTTTGCACCTAAAAAAGATAAATTTTTAGTGGGATAACAGACAAAAAGACACGGTAACGCTGACGCGTACCGTGTCTTTTTAACACATTAGACCGCAAAAATTTACTTTTTTAGGCGTTTTATCCCTATCTGAACACTCCGTTCGACTCCGTCTTTTTTACATATTATCGTAGGTTTCTTTAATTGCGAGTAAGAATTCCTTGCTGTTAACACCCTTTTTGTTTTCAAGGGTAGAAAGAGAAACAAGGTCCTTAGTCATAATGCCGTTTTCTATTGTTTTAATGGTTGCCGCTTCCATTTTGTCTGCATAGGATATAAGCTCGTCAATGCCGTCAAGGCTTCCTCTTTTTCTAAGAGCTCCTGTCCAAGCAAAAATGGTTGCCACGGGGTTGGTGCTGGTTTCCTCACCGTCACGGTATCTGTAATAGTGACGGGTAACGGTGCCGTGAGCAGCCTCGTACTCATATTTTCCGTCGGGAGAAACAAGCACGCTTGTCATCATTGCAAGGCTTCCGAAAGCAGTTGCGAGCATATCGCTCATAACATCACCGTCATAGTTTTTGCAAGCCCAGATGTAGCCGCCCTTACTTCTGATAACGCGTGCAACAGCGTCATCGATAAGGGTGTAGAAATATTCAATACCTGTTGCCTCGAACTTTTCTTTGTACTCTGCTTCATATATTTCAGCAAAAATATCCTTGAAGCGGTGGTCGTAGGTTTTGGAAATTGTATCCTTGCTGGAGAACCATAAATCCTGCTTTTTATCAAGGGCATATTCAAAGCAGGAGCGTGCAAAGCTCTCAATGGAAGCGTCAATGTTGTGAAGCCCCTGAACGATACCGTCGCTTTTACTAAATGTGAGAATGGTCTGTCTTCTTTCATTGCCGTCCTTGTCCTTTATAACAAGTTCAGCAGTCTCGCCCTTGTTTACTTTAAACTCAACATTCTTATAAACGTCACCGTAAGCGTGACGGGCAATTATAATAGGTTTTTCCCAATTAGAAACAACCGGCTTAATGCCGTTAACAATAACAGGCTCTCTGAAAACAGTTCCGTCAAGAATAGCTCTTACGGTACCGTTGGGGCTCTTCCACATCTCTTTGAGATTATATTCTTCAACACGCTGTGCATTCGGAGTGATGGTGGCACACTTAACGCCTACACCGTACTTTTTAATAGCTTCTGCGGCGTCAACCGTTACCTTGTCGTTGGTCTCATCACGGTAAGGCAGACCTAAATCGTAATACTCACTCTTTAAATCAATGTAAGGATGAATGAGAATGTCCTTTATCCATTCCCATAAAACTCTGGTCATCTCGTCGCCGTCAAGCTCAACAATAGGCGTCGTCATCTTGATTTTTTCCATTTTCTTTACCTCCGGAAATTCATTACCGAAACATTATACTACATAGCAAAGAAAAATTAAAGGTTTTTTTGAAAATTTACGTCAGAATTTCAGCCTTTTGCCCACTTAATTATAAGATTTATAAGTTTTCTCAGCACATCGAGTATGGACTCTGTCTCCTTTTCTGCTTCATCCGGAATTTCAGGTTGCTCAGCTTCATCTTTCCTCTTAAGCTTTCCGTTTGCAACAAAGAATTCAATATAAGCCTGTGCAGCCTGTTTGGCGAATTCCTCGGTTAAAATTATCGGTGTATCTACCGTGCTGTTCATAAAACCCAGTTCCGAAAGAATTGCAGGCATATTGGTTAGCACCAATACATCATAATTATACTGACCGAGAGGCTTTGCGCGGTTACCCTTAAGACCTGTGTGTGCAATAAGTCTGTCGTAAAGGTCCTTCTGCAATGTTCGGGTCGTTCCCTTTTCACTTAAGTCCTTGCAAACATAAAGCACAATACCGCCTCCTGAGAATTTCTTTTCTGCGGCATTTGCGTGAATGGAGCAGAAAATATCTGCTTTAAATTCATTGGCTCTCCTGCAGCGTTCTGGACGGCTTACATCGGTTTTGCCTGTTCGGTCGTCT
>JAZLDA010000103.1:0-8027 GCA_045614505.1 Acutalibacteraceae bacterium
ACATTCATAAAACTTATCTCCCGAAAACAATCGCTCCCCGCAGGGAGCGATTTAATTTAAACTTTTATTATCCTGCAAGTTGCTTTTTCAGAAGCACAAGGTCTATTGCATTTATTTTTCCGTCGCCGTTTATATCAGCGCTCTCGGCAATCTGAACATCTATCTTTGCAAGATAGTGTTTCATTTTCGCAAGGTCCGTTGTATTGCAAATGCCGTCACCGTCACAGTCACCCGCAACGCTTTCACCTGAAGAAACCATCGAAGCAGTAAGAGAAACAGAGGCAGCCGGGAATGTGGTGCCGGTAAACTTTGTTGAACCGTTATACCAACCATCAAACTTCATACCTGAAACTATCGGATTTGCAGGGAAGTTTATTTCGTCTCCTTCCGCACCGTAAACTGCAGTTATTTCTCCGCCGAACTCAGTGCTGTCAAACATAACATAAACCTTGCCGGTAATGTCTTTAATATAAACATCCTTTATTTCCAGTTTGGAATTGCCCGATGCAGAAAGTACAAGAGCACCTGTAGTAGTTGCAGTTACGGGAATATATCCCTTGCACCACTGATTTGGTGTATTCCTCTTGGCAACAAAGCTACCCGAATTTATGCTTAGGGTAACGTCGGTACCGCCTTTGTTCTTATAAAGGAATTCTACCATATAGGTATTACCCTTAGTAACGCTTGCAAGAGGCGCCGTACCGGAAGAACCCTTATAATAGAGAATATCTTCATAATCCTCCTCTATAAAGCCCCCTGTGCGGCCCTTAACACCATGAGCAGTAAGGTCTACTCTTTCACTGAACTTAGGATATACGGTTGTTTCCCCGTTTTTAAGCGCTTCCGAATATACATCAGCAGGCACTTTTTCTGTGAGATTGGTATCTTTATACCAGCCCTCTACGGCGTAGCCCTTGTTGTAGACAAAGGAGCTATCAATTTTGTCTCCTACGCCAAGATATACTGTTCTTGTAGAAGCACCCGCAGCCACACTTCCATACTGTCCGCCACCGATTGTTAAAGCTCCGTTTCCGTTTTCAACGGGAACGATTTTAACATCATCTATGTACAGCTCTGTTGCGGTATTGGAATTAGGATGAATATGCAAACCGAAATTATTGTATCCGCTTGTCATATCAGAAGTAAATACAAGAGATGCAGTGTGCCATCTTCCCGCACCGCTGGAATCCAGAACTATCTGAGCTCCTGTATCTTTATATTCTTTTCTACCTGTGCTTGAAGAATTACTGTTACCTACAGTTACGGGATATACAGTAGTATTTGCGCCGTTCTTTAAATAGTATTTAAAGGTTACACGATAGGTATTATTGCTCTCAAGAGGAGAAATAACGAAATAGTTATTTGCATTCGTTCTTGTCCAGTTCTCAAGAGTACCTGTAGAATATGAATACTTAATAGAACCCTTTCCCCTAAATGCCAACGAATTGGTAACCCAACTAAATCTGCTACCGTTAGAAGAATTGGTGGGTGCAGTATAATTTTCAAAGGTGTTTATACCCTGTTCCCAGCCTGCAAAAATAGTGGTTCCTGCATTTTCTTTTGTAAAAGTAGTATCGGTAAAGGGTTTTGTACAGGCGCTATCTTCATACCAACCCATAAACTCGTAACCGAAACGGGAAGCCGTGGGAAGGGTAATTGCAGTACCGATTTCGCCTTTCACTGAAGAAACAGATACAGTACCGCCCATAGCGTTGAAATTAACGGTTGCGTGCTTAGATACCTTGATATTATCCACCATCATTTGTGCGCCAAAATATGTTTGTGCATAGAAAATGAGGAAAGGCGCATTGTTGGTGGGGTTAGGATAAATAGATGTAAAGGTGCCGGTAGTGAATTCGTAGCTTACATGATACCAGCTGCCGATAGGCTTCTGGGTATCGTCATGAGCGGTATAATAACCGTCAGCATTAGTGTCAGCTCTGTAGGAAGCAACCTTATCTACTGTTTTTATAGCCTCTCGTGTAGCACCGTATCCACCTCTGGTCTCAATCTGATAACCGTAACCGAAAGAAAGCATATCTTCTGCAGTGTTGGAAATAGTTATCGGCGACTTAGCCGGATCATTGGGATGATCAAACGTACCGTAAGGATGGGTGGCATAAACAAGATAATCGAACTCTACGGTGTAGGTAGTTTTATCCTCCAGTATAAGCGGCTCTACACCGTTCTCAGTAATTCTGTTAATTACAGTGCCGCCGGTTGTGGGATATGAGTTCCATGCGGTCTTTGTTGCAAACAAAGCATTGGCAGAGGCATTTACAACACTGCCTTCGTGACCCGTAACCCCGGTAACGGGGTTGGCGCCTATAGCGGAAAGGCTCCAACCGGAGCAAAAGTACTCAACAGTAGTATCGTCAGAAACCTTCCAGGTAACCTTTTGACTGTCCTGGCTCATTGAGGTCACCTTCATGAATTCTTTGTCTTCAAAGTTATAGAAAGCGGAATTCGTTTCGGTTTTACCTACAGCAATATTATCTACCAGAATTTCACAGCCGGTATATTTGCTTGCGTAAATAATAAGAAAAGGTGCATTATTTAAGGAATACAAATCCTCGAAATGACCTGTTGTAAAGGTAAAGCTTGCGTGGTACCAGTTTCCCACCTCTTTAACACCGTCGTATGCGGTAAAACATCCGTCAACATCCCTGCTGGGCATATAGGAAGCAACTGTTGCAACGGTTTTTACAGGCTTGGAAACAGCACCTGTATTGGTATCGGTATTTTCTTTATAACCGTAACCAAAAGAGAGCTCGTCAGCTTTATCTCGAGGAATCGTAATATTTCCACTGCCGTCAGGCTTTTGTACCTCGTCGTAAAGGTGAGTGGATTTTATCATATAGTCGAGTTCTACAGTATATGTTGTATCGCTTTCAAGAATGTACGGCTTTACACCTGTACCGGTAATTGTATTAAGAACAAATCCGCCGCCTGTTGCCCAAGAATTATATTTATCTGTTTTTTGGGCTCTGAGCACCTTTGAGGAGGAATTGACAATACTACCCTGTGCATCGGTCGAGCCTTGTACGGGATTATCCACAATTTCGTCAAAACCCCAACCGCTGTAGTAGTATCTTAAAGTATGGGTAGCGTCAACACGCCATTCAACCTTGCTGTTCTCACCCAGCGAATGAGAGCCTACCTTAATTTTATCCGGGTCTTCAAAATCGAAAACGGTGGTCTCGGAAGCTATCGCTTTATCCATTTCCTCAATAGTAATTGCGCTTGTGGAAATGGGCATAGAAAGAACCATACCAATTACAAGTATCATAGATAAAATTATGCTCAAAGCTTTTTTCATGATAAATTTCCTCCAAGAAATATCTACACACATCAATAGTACATTTTTTGGAGGAAAATGTCAACACAAATTTATCCTTTTACCGCTCCTGCCGCTACACCTTTTATAATATATTTCTGGCAGAAAAGATAAAAAAGTACCACGGGAACAATGGAGAGCACCAGCATTGCCATCATTGCACCCATATCCACACTTCCGTAACCGCCCTTTAAATACTGCACCGCTATGGGTATGGTCTTATAATCGTGACCCACCGTGAGATAAGGCAAAAGATAGTCGTTCCATATCCACATTGTGTCTAAAATTGCAATGGTAATGGCGGTGGGTCTAAGCAGCGGCAGTACAACCAAAAAAAAGGTCTGCAAGGGGGAGCAGCCATCTATGGTTGCCGCCTCTTCAATGCTCAGCGGCACAGATTTTATAAACCCGCAGAACATAAACACCGAAAGTCCGGCGCCGAATCCCAGATAAATAACAACAAGTCCCAGAGGGTTATCAAGTCGCAGAACGTTTGCCATTTTGGACATTGTGAACATTACCATCTGAAAGGGTACTATCATTGAAAAAAGGAGAAGATAATAGAATATTTTATTAAAAATCCCTTTTACCCTTACTATATACCAAGCGGTCATTGAGGTAAAAAACAGAATTGCCGCTACAGAAAGCACCGTCACAAAAAGAGACCAGAAAAAGGCGGTAGGAAAGCCTGTTGCCGAAATACCCTCCATATAGTTTTCTATTCCGGCGAAGGTTTCTCCGGAAGGCAGACTGAAAGGAGAGGTGCTTATATTGAACTTATATTTAAATGAGTTTATAAGCACTATTATTACGGGAAAAAGAAATATTGCCGCGAAAAACACCAGCAGTATAAATATAAGGGCTGAAAGCACCTTGTTTTGTTTTTCCATTATGCTTCTTGCTCCTTTTTGCCGGTAATATAAAGCTGTAACAGTGAAATAATTGCCACTACTAAAAAGAATATGACCGCCTTTGCCTGTCCTACTCCCTCATACCCCACCCTTCCGTAAAAGGTTTCGTAAATATCCAGCGCCATCATTCTTGTTCTCCCTGCAGGAGCGCCTGCAGTGAGTGCAAGATTCTGGTCGAAAAGCTTAAAGGAATTGGTAATGGTCAAAAACAGACAAATGGTAATTGAGGGCATAACCGAGGGGATTATTATTTTTCTTAGAGTTGTAAAATATGAAGCGCCGTCCACCTTTGCCGCCTCTAAAATCTGTGTGGGAATATTCTGAATTCCCGCAATATAGATTATCATCATATAGCCTATCATCTGCCAGTTCATAAGCAGAATCAGTCCCCAGAAACCGAACTTCGGGTCACTGGTAATGGAATGCCCGTATCTTAACAGTACGCCGTTAATAATAAGCTGCCATATATAGCCCAGCACTATACCGCCTATAAGGTTTGGCATAAAGAAAACCGTTCTGAAAAAATTGGTACCTCTTCTTTTGCCGGTTAGTGCCAGTGCCAATGCAAAGGCAAAAAGGTTAATGGTTACTACCGAAACCACTGCAAAAGCAACAGTAAAAAGAAAGGAATAACCGAACTCGCCGTTTGAAAATACATATTTATAATTAGACAGCCCCACAAAATTCGCATCGGTAACGGTGGTAAATGAGGTAAAGGACAGATAAATTCCCGCTAAAAAGGGTATTAAAAATATAACGGCAAATACCACTAACGTAGGCAGCACGAATACCGGAAAATATTTTCGAAGAATTTTTCCCTGCAACTTTATCGCTCACTTTTCCATTTATTTTTTACTATCTCTACAACCTCTTCAAAGCTCTTACTGCCCTGAACGTATTCAAGAAGCGCGTCTCCGAATGCAGTTTTGAAATTTTCACTGGGGAAGCCCACAAACACCCACGGCACAGAGGTGATTTCACCGTTGTTCATATATCTTGCCATTTCACGTGCAAGCGGGTCATCGGGCTGAGATGAGGCAAGGGTTGTAAAGGGTGTTGCGAATTTAAGTTCTTCCTTTACATACCTCTTTCCTGTTTCACTGCTGAAAAGCCAGTCAAGGAAATCGGCGGACATTTTCCTTTTTTCTTCGCTTACCTTGCTGTTAATAGCAAGATAGCTTTCGGTGCCGATGCACAGTCCGTAATGCTCCTCACCCTCAATGCCGGTATAAATAGGAAGCATACGGATATCTTCTTTCTTTACTTTATTACCGCTTACATCTGCAATCTGCGACCACGCCCAGGTACCGTTTTGCACCATAGCGCATTTCCCCATAGCAAATTCCGCCATAGAATCGTTAACCGATTTAGAGCCTAAAAGATTTTTGTCGGTCAATGAATTATTTATATAAAGGTCGAAAATATTTTTGAAATTCTCGGCATATTCAAAATCTATTTCTCCTTCTTCAATAGCGGCAATAATTGGGTCTAAGTTTCCGTGCTCCTTGTGCATTTCATAGTAAAAAGGAACGCTTGCAAGGTGGCTCTGCCAACGCCAGTCCTCGCCGCCAGAGAGTGAAGTGGAGGCAAAAACGCCCTCAATTCCAAGCTCCCCTTTTCTTGCGGTCATATCCTCTACCACGGTCTTCAGTTCTTCAAAGGAGTCAATTTCCTGAGCCGAATTAAGGGTTGACTTTTTATCGGGAAGAGCGAAATATTTGCGCATTATTGCATCATTATATATAATGCCGTAACCCTCCACCGCATAGGGCACTGCATAAACTCTGTCATTTTCTGTAATGGCAAGGGTTTTGTCAGAGAGATATTCATAAAACTTTGTGTCGGTAATATCGGCGCAATAATCCTTCCAGGTTCGAAAACCGATAGGTCCGTTCACTTGAAAAATGGTAGGCGCGTCGTTTTTGGCGATTTCACTTTTAAGGGTCTGCTCATAGGTGTTTGCGGCGGCGGTGACTACTTTAACCTTTATTCCTGTCTCTTTTTCATAGGAATCGGCGATTTTTTCATAGACACCTGCAACCTCAGGCTTAAAGTTCAAAAAGTAAATACTCGCCTTTTTACTCTTACACCCTGCCGTAAAAAAGCAGAGGGAGACTAACATAACTGCACATAATATAATTGATAGAAAACGCTTCATAAAAATTTCCTTTCTGTTTAAAAGTTTCAAGGATATTGTTGACTAAATCACAAAAATAATACATTTTTAAAAAAATGCTTGACTTTGCAAATCTCTTATGGTATATTATTTTAGCGTTCTAAATTTGCTGGTGTAGCTCAGTTGGTAGAGCAGCTGATTTGTAATCAGCAGGTCGGGGGTTCAAGTCCGTCCACCAGCTCCATCTTCTGCAGCTGACTTAAGTAGGACTTGAAGCCTAAGAGGGTGAGGCGCGTCAAGAAAACAATTGATAATTGTTTTTAGCGCCGAAGTGCGCAGGGCGGTACTGCACAGAATGTGCGGTGACCGAGCACGGAAGGTTTTCCGCCAGGAAAAACTTCGTCCGTCCACCAGCTCCATTTGGTGAGACTTGCCTCACGCAAACTTAATATGGGAGAGTTCCCGAGTGGCCAAAGGGGGCAGACTGTAAATCTGTTGTCTCTGACTTCGATGGTTCGAATCCATCCTCTCCCACCAAACAGATAAAACCACCCATCAGGGTGGTTTTTCTGTTTGGTAGAACGATGTTTGCCCTTTCGGGCAAGTGATGTCACTTACGCTAATGATGTAGTCCTTCGGACAGTGATGTTGTGCCTTTCGGCGCAGTGGCAAACATCACATCACTGCGAACGAGGTGAGCAACATCATTAAACCGACAGGTGTAACATCACTTTTTGCAAAGCAAAATACATCACTTAAAACTCCGTCAAGGTGGATTCGCGCGACCGAAACGGCCATATACCTTGTTTGATTTATAGTTTTATGTTATAATATAAGAAAAAGGCTGGTGTTTTTATGAATAAAATCAAATATAATCCCTTTCTTTTTTTCGACAAATCTTGACTTTTTTACGAAATCACATTACAATAAATTTGGTATAAACCAAATTTAAAAAGAGGTGTTTTAAAATTATGTATTGTAACAAATGTGGTACTCAATTGCCGGATGGTGCTGTTACTTGTATGAATTGCGGTGCTAACGTTGCGCCGGCTCCCCAGCCCCAGCAAACTTATGCTGCTCCTCAGCAGGGATACGTGCCCCCGCAAGGCTATACGCCCCCTCAGGGTTATACACCCCCTCAAGGCTATACACCCCCTCAGGGTTATGCTCCTCAACAGGGCTATGTGCCTCCTCAGGGCTATGCACCCCAGCAGGGTTATGCTGCACCCAAGCAGGACTCCGGTTTGACCATTGCAGCTAAGGTATTTATGATCATCGGCACGGTGGCTATGGGCTTACTCTATTATTTTATCCCGCTTGCATGGTGCATCCCGATGACCGTTGTATACTTCAAAAAAGTGAAGAACAATGAGCCGATCGGCACCGGTTTTAAGGTTTGCTGCTTACTGTTTGTCAGCATGTTGGGCGGCATCTTTATGCTGTGCGACAAAAAGCACTAAGCCAACAGGCAATCTTTCGTGTTTGCTTCGCAGACGAATATAAAAACAGCACCCGATTCCACACACGGAATTGGGTGCTATTTATCTTTTCTACCTATAAAATAGTCAGCAGATACTTTATAAAAGTCACAAAGTTTTATTAAATCATCAATTTTTAATTCTGCTCTACCAGTTTCTATATGGTTGTAACCTTGCTGAGATTT
>JAZLDA010000104.1:0-18423 GCA_045614505.1 Acutalibacteraceae bacterium
AATGTGTTAAAAAGGCACGGTATGCGTCAGCATTACCGTGCCTTTTCGTCTGTTATCCCACTAAAAATTTATATTTTTCAGGTGCGAACAGTTTTGTAACATTAAAATTTGTTCTGTCGGGAAGTCGACAAACCGCAGAAACACTTTGTGTCTTTCAAGGTTTAAGACGAAGCGACGGGGCAAATTTTGGTTCCAAAACCAATTCATCCCTAAGACCAACACCCGCAGGAAGGTTATTTTACTATCTTTTATTAACTATAAGTTCATCAGTATAGGAGCAAGTAATTTTGTCCCCTGCTTTTATTTCTCCCGAAAGAAGCTTTTCGCTAAGCGCATCTTCGATTTTACTCTGAATAGCGCGTCTTAAAGGACGTGCGCCGTAAACGGTGTCAAAGCCTGCTTCTGCCATTTTTTCTTTAACAGAATCGTCAAAGGTTGCTTCAATATTCAGTTTATTAAGGCGCTTAGCAAGGCCAAGAAGCATTTTACCTGCGATTTGACCGATTTCCTCTTTAGAGAGCTTAGTAAAGACAATAGTATCGTCAACTCGATTTAAGAATTCGGGTCTGAAAGCCTTTTTAAGTTCGCCTATTACCGATTCCTTAATATCCTTATGCTCGGCTTCCGCAGTGTTTTCGGCAAAGCCGAAGGCCTGCTTTTTCTCGGTAATGAGACGAGCGCCGATATTGGAGGTCATTATGATTACGGTGTTCTTGAAATCTATTTTTCTACCCTGTGAATCGGTGAGTACACCGTCATCAAGAATCTGCAAAAGGATATTGAAAACATCGGGATGAGCCTTTTCGATTTCATCAAAAAGCACTACGGAATAGGGGTTTCTTCTCACCTTTTCGGTGAGCTGTCCGCCCTCGTCAAAGCCTACATATCCCGGAGGCGAGCCTATCATACGTGAAACGGTATGCTTTTCCATATACTCCGACATATCAAGGCGAATCATTGCATTTTCACTGCCGAACATTGCTTCTGCAAGAGCTTTACTCAGCTCGGTTTTACCAACACCTGTGGGGCCGAGGAAAATGAATGAGCCTATGGGTCTGCCCTCGTCTTTAAGCCCGACTCTTCCTCTACGAATTGCCTTGCTTATGGCGGTGACTGCTTCATTCTGACCGATAACACGGTTATGAAGAACGCTTTCAAGTTTTAAAAGGCGCTCGCTTTCTTCTTCGGTTAAGCTTTCAACGGGAACACCGGTCCAGTTGCTGACGATATTTGCAATAACCTCTTTGGTCACAACTGCATTGGGGTTATTCTCTTTATCATTAAGGTTTACTTCCCTCTCATTAAGCTCCTTTTTGAGCACTTCTATTTTGTCTCGTAGCTGTGCCGCCTTTTCGAATTCCTGACCCTTTATTGCGGCTTCCTTTTCTTCCTCATTCAGCTTTATCTGTTCCTCTAAATTCTTAAAGGACTCAGGTTTTGCAAAGGCAGAAAGGCGCACCTTTGAGCCTGCCTCGTCAATGAGGTCAATAGCCTTGTCGGGTAGAAAACGGTCGGTAATATAGCGTGAGGAAAGCTCCACAGCCGCCTTTATGGCTTCATCGGTAATTTTAACACCGTGGTGGTCCTCGTACTTATCTTTTAGTCCCATAAGAATACTAATAGCATCCGCTTCATTGGGTTCACCAACAGTAACCGGCTGGAATCTGCGTTCAAGAGCGGCATCCTTCTCGATATTCTTGCGGTATTCACTTATTGTAGTAGCGCCGATTATCTGCATTTCGCCACGGGCCAGGGAGGGCTTTAAGATATTGGCAGCATCGGTACTGCCCTCTGCACTGCCTGCACCTATAAGGGTATGCACCTCGTCAATAAAGAGAATAATATCGCCGGATTTTTTGACCTCGTCAATAACTGCCTTAATACGGTCTTCAAAATCGCCTCTATACTTTGTACCTGCAATCATTCCCGTAAGGTCAAGGGA
Source organism: Acutalibacteraceae bacterium (assembly GCA_045614505.1). Taxonomy (GTDB): domain Bacteria; phylum Bacillota; class Clostridia; order Oscillospirales; family Acutalibacteraceae; genus SIG607. Next base: position 1,943 of record JAZLDA010000104.1, read on the forward strand.
AATAACCCTTTTGTTTTTAATAATATCCGGTGCATCCCCCGAGGCAATTTTCAGCGCCAAGCCTTCTGCAATGGCTGTTTTACCCACACCCGGCTCACCAATAAGGCAGGGGTTGTTTTTAGTTCTTCGGGATAGAATTTGAATGACTCTTGTTATTTCCTCTTCTCTGCCGATTACAGGGTCAATTTTGCCGTTTCTTGCGTCCTCTGTTAGGTCGTGGCCGTATTTAGCGATATTGCCTTTTTCACGACCTCGCTTTTCTCCACGCTCCTTACTGTCATTTTCCTCAATTCCTTCAAGCTCCACTCCTGCGGCTTCCAGTGCCTGAGTCACCGTTTCGGTGGTGTCCACTCCAAGGTCGGTTAAAAAGCGTATGGCATAGTTATCATTCTCACTGAGCAGAGCAATAAGAAGATGCTCTGTACCGACTTCATTTTTACCGAGACTTCTGCAGCCTGCAACGGCAGATTCAAGAATTCGCTTTGCCCTACTTGTAAAGTATTCGGGAGAAAGATTGGTGCGGGTACCTGCGCCTATTTTCAGAGTAATAAGCTCTTCCAGCTTCTTAGGCGTAACGCCGTTTTTAGAAAGAATACTTGCCGCAACGCCGCTGCCTACTTTAGTAAGGCCCAGCAAAATATGCTCACTGCCCACATAGGTGTGACCGAGAATGGAGGCAGAGTTAATTGCATGATTTAACGCTTCATTTGCTTTTGCGGTAAAACCGCTGAAATTATATTTCATTTCACACTCTCCTTAGGGTAGAGCAAATAATCCGAACTCCGTTTTGAAAAGGCGGATTTTCGCTCAAACTTTGTTAAAATACTCGTTAATCCTTAGGGTATCATATTACGAATTGTCTTTGCCCTTAAAATATCCCTTTCCATTGGAGTTTTATCGGGCTCCTTTCTGCAAAGCATATGAGGGCTTGTTTCAATTAAAATCTTAATGGGAAGTGACTGTTCAAAAGGCAAAATTTCCATTGAAATTCCGATTTTAAGACGTGACACCAACTTCATCATTTCATCACTGCTTAAAATGCGTTGGTTTTTAAGCGTACCGTAGGCACGCCATACGATGTCCTCTAACTTTATTCTATCCACTTTTTGTCTCTCTTCACGCTCACGCTCAATAATTTGTTTCGTAATTACGCTTAAATTATCAATAGCATTTTTTTCGGTGATTCCAAGAGTTATCTGATTGGAAATCTGATAAAGAGAAGCCTTTGATTTACTGCCCTCGCCGTACATACCGCGAACAGTAAATCCTATTTTCCCTATCGTTTCGGAAATTTCTCCCACAGCGCCCACACTCTCCATAAGCGGGAGATGGAGCATAACCGAGGCGCGAAGCCCCGTGCCGAGATTGGTAGGGCACTCGGTAAGGTAGCCGAGCTGATTATCATAAGCAAAACCGCATTTGCTCGCCAGCAAATCGTCAATGCTTCCAGCAATATCGTAGGCTTTATCAAGGCTGAGTCCGGGCAGAATAACCTGAATTCTTATATGGTCCTCTTCGCCTATCATCACGCAAATAGATTCATCCTCAGAAATAATAATGGCTCTGCCCTCTTTTTTATTTGCAAATTCGGGGCTTATAATGTGCCTTTCCACCATTGCATAAACTTCATTCTCAGGCACGTCGGACATTGAAATAAATTTAAGAGACTTTGCGAAGGGGGTGTCACTCTCTAAAATAGCCGCTTTGATTTTTTCACTGACCCGAATTTTCTCTTCATCAGTAAGGCGTGAAGGAAAGGGTGTGTCTTTAAGGTTTCTTGCAAGGCGTACCCTTGTGGAAACGGCTATATCATTTAACGGGTCAACACTGTACCAATTACTCATTACCGTTTTCCTCCTCAATTCTTCTGATTTCATCTCGCACAACGGCGGCTTCCTCATAATTTTCGTTTTTAACTAGTTCGCCGAGTTTCTTTCGCATTTCATAAAGCTTATCCTTAGGTGTAACAATAAGCTGATCACGTGCCGGCCTTTTGCCGATATGCTGAACACTGCCGTGAACACGCTTTAAATAAGGCAGAAGCTCATTTTTGAACTTTTCATAGCAAAGAGGACAACCTGCCTTGCCTGTATTTGCAATCTCTCTGAATGTAGCGCCGCAACAAGAACAGCTTTCCTCTTTTGCTGCACCGGGAATTGCTATATCTCCGAACACTGAAGAAAGCATAGAAGCAAGGCTACCAACGGGATGTGACGAATAACCCTGCTCTGCAGCGCAATTAGCACAAAGGTCAATGTCCTTAACGACACCGCCTATAACGGAATGTATATGTGTAGTTGCATTATTTTTTCCGCATTTTTGACAAAGCATAATTCATTACTCCTTTATCTTATTTGTGTCAGTAAAACCTGTTTAATAATTGCCGCTCTCACCCTGTCACGGCAGTCAATAGGCACGCTTGCCATAACGCCGTTGGAAATTGCAGCCATTAAAATTGCAGCAGCTTCATCTGTAATCAGAGATGCTCTCACGCAGTTTTCAATTACAATTCTTGCCGCCATGGGGTCAATGGCTGAGCCAATGGAATTTACAATATGCATTATAGCGGCTGATTGGTTAATTTTCACTCTGCTTATACGAATATAGCCTCCGCCGCCTCGATAGCTTTCAATGGTATAGCCCTGCTCGGGCGTAAAACGGGAGGATAGAACATAATTAATCTGACTTGGCACACAACCCATCATTTCGGCAAATTCGTTACGCTGAATCTCGGTGGAGCCTGCCTCAGATTCATCTAATAATCGTATGATTGCCTGGGTAATTATATCACTCATCTTCATAAAGCTTCCCTCACTTTGACTTTTACTGACCTTAGTATAAATGAATAGTCAGAGAAAGTCAAAACCCGATCTTAGCCGTTTTCAAGTTTTTTAAAGGTCAAAAAAGGTCAAAGCATTGTTTTTCTTCAATTTTCTTCGTTTTTCTGACGATTACTCACTTTTTATAATTGCAGTAACAAACATAAAGCTCAGGCATAGTATGTAATATAACAGAAAGGAGGTTAGTTCTATGTGTAACAACTTTATGGGCGGCAACTGCGCTTGGATCATCGTTATCCTTCTTCTTCTCTTCTGCTGCGGCGGCAACAACGGTTTAAATACTGCTAATAACTGTGGTTGCGGATGTGACAACACCTGCTGCTAACAGACAAAAAACAAGGCACTCGCCAAAAGCGAGTGCCTTGAATGTTTATTTAAGAAATAATTAGTGGTTATTGAAGATGTCAATAAGCTCGGTATAATCTTCCTCTTCGTCATTTTCAGCAGCGATGTTGCCGAGTCTTTCAGCTAAGTCAGTGTTCTTCTTGTCCTTGCTATCCTCACCGAGACCGGTAGCAACAACAGTTACGCGGATAGCATCCTCAAGGGTATCATCGAACTTAGCACCCCAAATGATGGTTGCATCGGGATGAGCCATATCGGAGATAATGGAAGAAGCAAGCTCAACCTCTTCAAGACCGATATCCTCAGAACCGGTGATGCTGATAATAACGCCCTTGGCATTTTCCATAGAAGTCTCAATAAGGGGACTGCTGATAGCAGCACGTGCAGCTTCCTCAGCCTTGTCTCTGCCGGTAGCATAGCCAACGCCCATGTGAGCATAGCCTGCATCAGCCATAATAGCGGTAACGTCAGCAAAGTCGAGGTTAACAAGAGCGGTCTCGTTAATAAGCTCGGTAATGCTCTGTACACCCTGACGAAGTACGTCATCAGCTACATCGAATGCATTCTTGAAGGTAATCTTCTGCTCGGAAACAAATTTGAGTCTCTCATTAGGAATAACGATAAGGCTATCAACCTGTTCTTTAAGAGCAGCAATACCTGCCTCAGCCTGCTGCATACGTTTTTTACCCTCGAAAGCGAAAGGCTTAGTAACGATACCAACGGTGAGAACGCCCAGTTCCTTAGCAATACGTGCAACAACGGGAGCAGCACCTGTACCTGTACCGCCGCCCATACCTGCGGTGATAAAAATCATATCGGCAGAACCGATTACTGCGGTAATTTCATCTGCAGCTTCCTCAGCAGCAGCCTTACCCTTTTCGGGGTTAGCGCCTGCGCCCTTGCCGCCTGTAGTCTTATCGCCAATCTGAAGCTTCTGGTTAGCTTTAGAAAGGAATAATGCAGCTTTATCGGTGTTGATAGCAACAAATTCAACACCCTTTACACCGGCATCAACCATACGGTTAACAGCGTTTCCGCCGCCTCCGCCGACACCGACTACTTTAATCTGAACAACATCTTCAGTTGCATTTTCAATTCCGAAAGGCATTGTAAATTCCTCCAATTTTCATATTTCTTAAACTTTGTTTCGCTTAAAATATTTAAACACAAATTAATAATAACACAGTTGTTTTTAAATTTCAATAGGTTTATTTATAAAATTATAAAATTATTAACTATTTTTCGACCTTATATCACTTTTTAACAAAAAAAGCCTTAGGATTCTGGGGCGTATACTGACTCAAATTCACCGTACCCGAGCTGTTTGCGAAATCCTCTTCCTCCAGCATTTTAAGAAAATGGGCAAGCTTTTCTTCGAAATAAGTAAATTCTCCGAAATTAACCGTAAAACGGGAATCAAAGCTCATTTCTATTGCATATAAATCTGTAAGGTTAAGATAATCGGCTTTAAGTGTAAAGTTTTCAGTCTGCTTTGTGACAAACTTAATTATTTCCTCTATCCTTTGGTCTTCAAAGGTTATATATGTAACCGAGGCATCATTTATTTGAGCCTTACAGTCGATAAACAAAAGATTTTCGGGCTTCTCTGCGTAATTTTTCAGCGCCCTGCCTTCATCATCTGCAGAATAATAAATATCATCAACTTTAAATACATATATTTCTGCCGCATCGGTAACGGTTATTTTAACTTTACCGGGGAGTCTTTTGGTAATCTTAACACTGTCCACAAAGGGCAGTTTTTCCTGCAGTGAAGAAAGCACGCTGTTTTCACTGATTCTCAGCAAATTTTCTTCAGCCTCAATACCGCAGTGCGCAATAATTTCCTCAGCAGAGTAAAGATTACTGCCCGATGTGGAAATTTCCTTTACCGGGAAAAACACAGTAAGGGAAAGTCCGCAAAGCATTATAACCGCAAAAAGCAAAAATACTATAAGTACGGCTTTTTTCTTTCTCTTTCGTCTATTCACTTTTCTTTTTTTGACTGTGTCATTCCTGCTCAAATTTCTATCTCCTTTACATCCGCGCCTACCTTTTCAAGGTTCTCGGGCAGACGGTAATATCCTCTTTCAATATGATGTATTTCATCTATGGTGGACACACCCTTGGCAGCAAGCGCCGCTATCAGGAGAGCCGCACCTCCACGCAAATCGGTGCAGGACACCTCTGCGCCGGTAAGCTTATTTTTGCCGTAACTGTATGCGGTCTGACCCTTTAAAACAATATCAGCGCCGAACTTATTAAGCTCGGGGACATATCTGAAACGGTTTTCAAAAATGGTCTCGCTGAGACTGTTTTCTCCAGGAAGCGCAGTAAATACCGGAACTATAAGCGGACCTGCATCGGTTGGAAAACCGGGATAAACCGTTGTAACGGTATTACCGGAGCATTTTAGAGGTGAAGTACATTTAAGGCGCACTCTGTTGTTTGAAGCCTTAACATCACAGCCGATATCCTCAAAAAATCGAAGCACCGACACCATATTATAAGCAGGACAACCAACAAGCTGTATATTTCCGCCTGTGACCGCCGCTGCAGACAAATAGGTAGCCGCAACTATTCTGTCACAGATAACTCTGTGCTCGGCAGAATGAAGCCTTGCTACGCCTTCAATGATAACCGTATCGGAGCCTGCACCCTTGATTTTAGCGCCTGCTCTGTTGAGAAAATCTGCCAAATCACTGATTTCAGGCTCTCTTGCCGCGTTTCTGATTACTGTAGTCCCCTTGGAAACTGCGGCGGTTATAATTATATTTTCCGTAGCGCCCACACTGGGAAAACGCAGTGTTATATCTGCGCCCTTAATTCCATTGGGTGCGGTGCAGGTCAAAGTACCGTCTTCCTCGCAGACCGTGACTCCCAGCTGTTTAAGGGCAGACAAATGCATATCAATAGGTCTGGGGCCCAGCTCACAGCCACCCGGACTGCTTATAACCGCTTTACCCATTCTTGAGACAACTGCGCCTAAAAACACAATTGATGAGCGCATTTCCTGCATAAGTGTCCGACAAACCTCACAGTTTGCGGCATCAGCGGCATCTACAATTACCGTACTTTCGTCCCGAACACATACACAACCAAGCATTATAAGAATTTTAAGTGCTGCATCTACGTCACTCAGTCCGGGACAGTTATGTATAATACTTTTATCCTTTATAAGCAGTGTTGCCGCCAAAATCGGCAGAGCACTGTTTTTTGCGCCTTGGACCTGTAAGCAGCCGTTTATCTTATTCCCGCCGCTGACCCTGAAACATCTCATAAAAGCACCCCGCAAATCACAAAATCATTCATATTTTATAATATGCGGTGAGCAGTTATTTGACAAAGTTATATACTCATTCAGCCAATAAATCCATTAGCACCTTATAAATTCGCTCATTTGCATCATCAATTGCAACAGCAGCGGCATTTTCACTCATACTGTGAAGCTTTGAAGCGTCAGAGAGAATAGAGCTGACAACTGCAATAAGCTTTTCTCCGTTTAAGTTCTTTTCCTCAATTACCTCTGCAGCTCCTGCATTTTTAAGTGTCATTGCATTATGGAACTGGTGATTTTCGGCAACATAAGGAGACGGAATAAGTATTGACGGCTTACGGCAAACAGCAAGCTCACTGAGTGTTATGGCACCTGCACGGCAAATAACAACGTCAGCCGCCGCCATACAGACATCCATATCGGTAATGTATTCTCTTACATCGATTTCCTCTGCAAGTCTTACATCGCTGAGGGAAGCCTTCATTTCGGCGTTTCCTGCCTTACCCGTACCGTGAATATGATAATATTTTCCACTGCCGTTATGGTTCTTTATAAGCTCTGTAACGGCTTCATTGATTTTCTGAGCACCGAGACTGCCGCCGAAGGAAAGTATAACGGGACGGCTGTCAAAGCCCAGTTTTGCCCTTGCCTCTTCTTTGCTGATTGCAGTCAGCTCCTGCCTTACGGGATTACCTGTAATATACGGCTCTCTGCTGAGCTTAAAGCGGTTTTTAGCCTCAGGCATTGCAAGCATAACTCTATCCACACTGTTTGACAGCATTTTATTTGTTATACCGGGATAGGCATTCTGTTCGTGGATAGCAGTCTTAAAGCCGAGCTTTGCGGCTTCTCTCAGTACTGGACCGCTGACATATCCGCCTGTTCCAACAACAAGGTCGGGGTTCAGCTTTTTAAGAAGCTTTCTTGCCTTAATGGAAGCTGTAACCGCATTTACGGCGGCTTTGACGTTCTTAGCAATATTTACGGGAGTCAGACTTCTCTGAAAACCCGAGACCTCAATACTGTAAAAATCATATCCCTTTTCGGGAACAAGCTTTGCTTCCAGTTTATTTGCCGTGCCTATATAACTGATTTTGGCATCGGGATGTTTTTCTTTAATATAGCCTGCAACTGCAAGAGCAGGATTTATATGTCCTGCAGTGCCGCCTCCTGCAAAAAGTATGTGCATTATTAAAACCTACACTTTCTCTAAATTCGCACTTCGCGATATTGATAGGACTATACCCATTTCACTGAGCAGTATTATCAGCGCCGTACCGCCGTAGCTAAAAAACGGCAGACTTATACCTGTATTTGGTATAGTATTTGTAACTACCATTATATTAAGTGCAGCCTGCAGGGCAACCTGGAAGGTAAGGCCTACAGCCATAAGGGACGAAAATTTATCCGGTGAGTGCATTGCCACCGTAAAACCGCGCCACACAAGCAGGCAAAAAAGAATAATTATAATCATTGCTCCGATAAGACCCAATTCCTCGCATACAATAGCAAAGATAAAGTCGTTATGGGGTTCTGGAAGCCAGGAATATTTCTGTCTTGACTGACCGATACCTCTGCCGAGAAGCTCACCCGAGCCAATGGCGAGAAGTGACTGAATGGTTTGATAGCCTTTGCCTGCGGCATCTGACCACGGGTCGAGCCAATAGGTAAAACGGCTTGAAGCGTAATCAACAAGTCCCGTAATAACAAAGAGAACAACTGCTGTAACTGCGGCGCCAAGACCCATAAAAATATATTTAACAGCCAAGCCGCCCACTATCATAAGAATAACGCCAATGAACAGTATAAGAATGGTTGCCGAAAGATGCGTTTCTACAACTACAAGTCCGCATACAATTCCTAAGATAAAAAGCAGGGTTATAACGAACTTAAATTTTGACATCAGCTTGTGGTATTTTGCAATAAGGTGCGAAAAAAGAAGTATTATTGCAAACTTGGCAATTTCAGAGGGCTGAACGGTTATGGGTCCGATTACAAGCCAACGCTTATGCTCCATTCCCTCTACCATAGGCGGCAGAGCGAGAACGAGTATGAGCAGTAAAACGGCTATTACATAAATAAGTCCCGACATTTTTCTGTAAACGCGACAGTCTATTCGGGAAAGTGCCATCATCATAACAACGCCCACAGCGGCAAATACTGCCTGACGGATTATAAAGTGGTAGCTGTTATCGAAACGCGCATAGCTGTAGGCATAGCTTGCGGAAAAAAGCATAACGAGACCGACGGAAAGCAGCAAAAGAACGAGGGATAAAAAGCCGATATCCAGCTTTCCCTCTTGATATATGCCCATTTTTTTAAGCAGCTTTGCATATAGTCCTTCTCTCATTATGCACACTCCGTCAGAAAAATTTTAAAGTTAAATTACAAAGGGTAAAACGGCGATAACTGCGCCGATTAAAGCCACTGCCGAAAAGATAAATACCACCTTTTCCTCAGACCATCCAACCATTTCAAAATGGTGATGAATGGGGCTCATTTTAAAGATACGTTTTTTTGTCAGCTTATAGCAGGTAACCTGCAGAACTACAGAAAGAGCCTCGAGAAGATATACGATACCTATGGCAATGAGGAGTATGGGACGCTCGGTTGCAAAAGAAAGTCCCACAACTGCTCCTCCGAGAAACATAGAGCCTGTATCACCCATAAATACCTTAGCAGGGTGCATATTCCACACCAAAAAACCTCCGCAAGCGCCTGCAACGGCAGAAGCGTAAACGTTTACACCCATTAAAGAGGAAAATCCCGAAATAACCATAAATGCACAAGCGGCAACGAGAGTAATGGAGGAGGCAAGACCATCGAGACCGTCGGTAAGATTAACCGCATTAACAAAGCCGTATACAAAGAAGAAGGCTATTAGCCAGAAGATAAGCCCCCAGCCGCTTGTGATGTCAACTGTGCCGAAGGGAGTCCAGGTAGTTGTCATACCGGCAAAGGCAAGAGATACAAGATAAAGCGCTGTAACGAGTCCCTGTAAAAAGGTTTTTTGCTTTGCAGTGAGTCCCAAATTACGCTTTTTGACCACCTTAATATAGTCATCTAAGAATCCGATAAAGCCCATTGCAAAAGCAAGGACAACACCTGCTGTAAACATCGCAAGCTTCTTGTTATTCTTAAGCTCTTCTATAAGTTCTCCATCTATTATAACCGAAAAAATAATGCTTATAATTATGCTGGCAAAGACCGAAATCATCATCATAATTCCGCCCATTGTGGGTGTTCCCTGCTTGTTTTTATGCCAAGAGGGACCGATATCAAGTATCGTCTGACCAAATTTCAGTTTATGGAGAAAGGGGATTACCTTAAATCCCAGCAATGCAGTTATTGCAAAGGAAAGTATTGCCGTAATAATAGGTGTGATATCTTTCATTTTTTACACTTCCTGTCTTTCTTTAAGAGCCTGTGCCACAATTTCTCTTTCATCAAGATGAATGGTGCGGTCGGCTAAAATCTGGTATGTTTCGTGTCCCTTTCCTGCGAGAACTATTATGTCGTCTTTTCTTGCCTCTTTAACTGCAAAGTTTATAGCATCAACACGGTTTTCGATTACCGTGTAAGGAGTATTGTGCTTTTTAACACCTACGAGTATATCCTCAATTATCATTGCAGGGTCTTCGGTTCTCGGGTTATCACTGGTCACTATTACATAGTCTGCCATTTTTGCGGCAATTTCGCCCATTATAGGACGCTTTGTTTTATCTCTGTCACCGCCGCAGCCGAAAAGAATAATAAGTCTGCCCTTTTTAAGTTCACTAAAGGTATTAAGTATATTCTCAATACCGTCGGGGGTATGGGCGTAATCAATGATTACAGTGAAATCAAAAGGATTTTTTACTACCTCTGCCCTGCCTTTAATTCCGTCAGAGCCGCAAAGAGCGTTTTGTACCGTTTCTTCTTGAACACCGAAATTCAGTGCGGCAACTGCGGCAGACATAGCATTATATACAGTAAATCTTCCGCCTGTACTCATAGAAAGCGGCATTGTGTTTTCACCTGAAAGAACGAAATTAACGCCGTCGGCACGGTATTCTATTTCCTTTGCGCAATAGGCAGCTTTCTTAGTTGCGGAAACGGTAACAACCTTGCAGTCAAGTCCATTTATGAGCTTATCAGACCATTCATCATCGCTGTTGATAACGGCAGTTTTGCACATAGAAAACAGCTTCTTTTTAGCCTCAAGGTAGTTATCCATTGTAATGTGGTAATCAAGATGGTCCTGTGTAAGATTAGTAAATACTCCTACCTCAAACTGGATACCGTAAACTCGCTTTTGGTCCAGAGCGTGGGAAGAAACCTCCATAACGGCTGCAGTACAGCCCTTTTCCACCATCTGTGCAAAGAGAGCATTAAGCTCATAACAGCTTGGTGTTGTTCTTTCGGTTTTTATAACCTCTTCCCCAATCATATTCTGAATGGTACCTATAAGACCAACCTTTTCCCCTGCCGCCTCAAGAATGTTTTTGAGCATATAGGTAACAGAGGTTTTTCCGTTTGTACCGGTTACGCCTATAAGTTTAAGTTTTGAAGCCGGATTGCCAAACCAATTAGCCGACATAACGGCATGTGCGGCGTGGGTATCGGGAACTATTACATCAATACCGCTGCCGGTAGCTCTTTCGGCAATAATGACTGCCGCTCCCTTTTCTTTGGCAGAAAGGGCGAAATTATGTCCGTCGCTTACCGTTCCCACAATACATATATAGGCATAACCCTCCTGCACCTGACGGGAATCTGCGGTAACACCTTTAATTTCGGTTTCTCCTAAGGAACAAGAAATATCGGTAAGTAATTCTTTAAGTAACATTTTTAAAACCCCTAATCTTCCGGTATAAAGTCGGTAACCGAATCATCACGGAAGTAAACCGTAATGCTGGTTCCCGTGCTTACCTCGGTTCCGGCTTCAACACTCTGACTGAACGAAAGAGTGTTTGCGCCTTCAAGTGTGTTTCCGGAGAATTTAACATTTAATCCGCTTTCAGCCGCAAGAGCATTAACCTGCGAAACACTCTTTCCCGTAAAGTCGGGCACCGTAACGGTCTGCTCATCCACTGACTCACTGTCGGTATATATAATTACAAGTCCTCCTGCATAAAGGGTGTCGCCTGCGGCAGGAAGCTGAGACACAACCGAGTCTCCGTCACCTACCACCTTATAAATAAGGTCAATAGAGGTTACTTTGTTTTTGGCTTCATTAACACTCAGTCCCTGAAGGTCGGGCACGGGAATCGCCCTCTTTGAAAGCTCTTCCTCGCTGTAATGTGGTTCAAAGCCTAAGTAAGGCAGTATTTCGCTCATAATTGCGCTTGCTACAGGGGCAGAAATTGTACCGCCGTATATACTTCCTGCAGTAGGCTCATCAAGTAAAACCAAAACGGCAATTTCAGGTTTTTCTATGGGCGCCATTCCCACATAAGAAGCAACGTAAAGACCTCTTTGATTGGTTTCGTTCATAAGGTCGATTTTTTCACTTGTTCCGGTTTTTCCGCCTGTTCTGTATCCTGCAACATAGGCATTCTTAGCGCCGCCGTTTACAACGACCTCAAGTGCTTCTCTGAGCCTTGCCGAAGTTTCCTCGGATATAACCTGTCTTTTGTATGCTTTGGAACTGCTTTCCACAACATTGCCGTTTTCATCGACTACTTTATCAACAATGTGAGGCTGAACAAGATATCCGCCGTTAACCGATGCGGCAGCTGCAGCTATAAGCTGCATAGAGGTTATTTTAAAGGTCTGACCGAAGGAGGCAGACGCCAGCTCTACAGGACCCATTCTTTCCTTTGAATAGTATATAGAAGAGGTTTCACCGGGAATATCTACGCCTGTTTTAGAGGTAAAACCAAAGGCCTCAAAGTATTTTGAGAAGGTATTAACACCCAGCGCCTGACCTATTGTGATAAATGCAGGGTTGCAGGAATTACTCATAGCAGTGTAAAGACTCTGCACTCCGTGACCGGTGGTTTTATGACAGTCATAGGGCTGACCTGCCACCTGTGTGTGACCGACGCAGGAGAAGGAGGAATTCGGGGTAACGGTATTTTCCTCGAGAGCGGCTGCGGCGGTAAAGATTTTAAAAACAGAACCCGGCTCATAAGCATCGGAAACTGCCTTATTTCTCCACTGACGGTTGCGAAGCTCTGAAAGCTTAGCGTTTCTCTCATCACCGGTCAATGCATCAACTATAGCCTTATCCGAAGCAGAAAGAGTAAATGGGTCATTGGGGTCATAGTCGCCTGTAACAGCCATACCGAGAATAGCACCGGTATTGACATTCATAACAACGGCAACACCGCGTTCATTACATTTATTATCCTCCACAGCCTGCTTGAGCTGTTTTTCAGCAACATACTGAATGTAGTTATCAATGGTAAGCACCAAAGAATTGCCCTGTTTTGCCTCCTCTACCATTTCATAGGTAAAGGGCATATCAACACCATATGCGGTTTTTGCGGCAACAACTCTGCCCGGCTCGCCTGTAAGCGTAGTATCGTAATAGCTTTCAATACCTGCAAGTCCCTGCTCGTCGTCACCTACGAAGCCTAAAACCACCGAGGCAAGACTGTTGTTCGGATAATAACGCTTTGTAGTTTCATCAAGTCCGATATATTTAGTCAGCTCATAATCCTTGTTTGCGGTTATAAACTCTCTGACCTTGTCGGAGGTTTCCTTGTCAATTTTCTTTTTAACTATAACATAATAGGATTTTTTGCTTGTGTTCTCATATACCTCGTTTCTGTCAACCTCTAAAATTGATGACAATCCGTCGGCAATAAGATTTCTTATGGTTTCCTTTTTGGTTTCATCGGTAAGCTTATTTATACCGTTGGGGGTAATGTAGACCGTCCAAGCAGTAGCGCTTGTGGCGAGAACATTCATATTTTTATCATAAATGTTACCTCTGGGAGCAGTTATAAGACTGTCATAAAGCTGCTGTTCGGAAGCAAGGCTCTGATACTTTTCTCCCCTTACGAGCATAATGAGAGAAAGACGGTAGCCCGATACACCAACAGTGATAATAACCACACAAAGGAGGACTATAAACATTCTCAGAAGCATTGTTTTATTTGGTTTACTTGCCATATATATCCTCTCTTTCGTGTAAAAGCCTTTAAAAATCACAGGTTTAAAAATGCTTGAAAACGAGAGCTGAACTTTTTCAACTCCCGTATCCTTATTATTTATATTATACAGCTATATCTTCTATGCGGCAACCTTTTTTTACTCATTTGAAACAAGTATTTCTCCGTCGCCGGTTCTTGCCATATTTTTGTCGTTAACTCTGATATATACCACCTGGCTCTGGTCAAGTTTTCTCATACCAAGCTCGGTAGCCTCCGCCTCTAAATTTATATAAGAAATTCTGTTCTCATATTCCATCTGCAGAGCTACGCTTTCACTTTGCTTTTCACTAAGCAGGGTTTTTGCTTCATTGATATTATTGTTAAGCTCATTGACCTGAATTCGCAGGACAATATTGGCACAAAGTGCGCCTACTAATATAACGGTAGCAACAATGGCAAAAGCGCTGTCCGAAATACGCGAAGCAACAGCTCTTGTTCTGCTGCGCTTTTTGGATTTTCGTTCGGGCATCTTAATAATATTATCTTCCGGTTTCTCCTGCGGCTTAGCTTCCGGCATAAACATCTGAAAATCGTATGCAAGAGAATCGTTATAATATTTAAGATTGTTCATAGCCATCTTCCTTACAGTTTTATTATAGTCCTGAGCTTTGCGCTTCTGCTTCTCTGATTCTCCGAAAGTTCTTTTTCGCTCGGGTCAATACCCTTGCGGTGAGGAGTTGTGCCTCTGGGTGTTTTACCGCAGACACAAACCGGAATGTCCGGTGGACAGGTACAGCCTGTGCAAAACTCTTTAAATTTATGTTTTACAATTCTGTCTTCCAGCGAATGGAAGGTAATTATTGCCAGAACGCCGTCTTTATTTAAAAGTTCAAAGGCATCATCCAGCACGTTTTTCAGCACGTCAAGCTCGCTGTTAACCGCAATCCTTAATGCCTGAAAGCACTTTCTTGCCGGATGTCCGTCACGTCGAGCGGCGGCGGGAACGCTGTTTGCAATAATTTCCGCAAGTTTCAGCGTTGTGGTAATAGGTTCTTTTTGTCTTTCTCTTACTATTGCATTTGCAATTTTATAAGCGAATTTTTCTTCGCCGTAAGAAAAGAATATTCTCGCAAGTTCTTCGGCACTGAAGGTTGCCACCAAATCAGCGGCACTTATTCCCTCTTTACTCATTCTCATATCAAGAGGCGCATCCTTATGATAGGAAAAACCGCGGGAGCCTTCATCAAGCTGATAAGAGGAAACACCTAAATCAAGAAGTATTCCGTCTACCTTTTCAATGCCTTCTCTAAGAAGCACCGCTTTCATATCCTTAAAGTTGCTTCTTATAACCTTAGCGGGAAGGTCAATAAGTCTTTCGCTAGCTACAGCAACGGCGTCGGGGTCTTGGTCCAGTGCATAAAGCATACCGCCTTTAAGTCGCTTTGCAATTTCCTTTGAATGACCTGCACCGCCTGCAGTTCCGTCAACATAAATGCCGTCGGGTTTAATGTTAAGTTCTCTGATTGTTTCAGAAAGCAAAACAGAATAATGTTTGAATTCCATTTGACTTCTTCCTTAGAAGTTGAGTTCTTCCATAATGGAAGCAACCGATTCGGGAGTATACTTTTCGTTTTCTTCCTGCCAAAGTGCAGTGTTCCATACTTCAAGGTTTGTGTCCATTCCTATAATATGGGCTTCTGCCTCAAGCTCTGCATATTCACGAAGCACCGGCGGAATAAGAATTCTTCCCTGTGCATCGCACTCTACATTGAAAGCACCGTCATACAAGAAGCGCTTAACCACACTGGACTTGGTACTGGGCAGAGTTCCGATATGTTCAACCAGTTTATCCCACTCAGTAAGCGAATAAACACAAAGACATCTCTTACCCGATATACCTTTACAAATTATGAATTCTCCGCCTAATTCTTCACGGAGCTTGGACGGAATGAAAACTCTGCCCTTCTTGTCGATATTATGCTGATAACCGCCGTATAACACAGGTCTTCACCCCTCTTTCTCTCCACTTTGCTACACTTTAGTGGTTTTTTACTCCACTTTGAACCACTTTTAATGTTATTATAGAGCACTTTTATGCAAATTGCAATAGTTTTCTTAAAATTTTTCAAAAAAAATATAAAAATCATAACCACTAGTAAACTAGTGGTATGCACAGCCCCTATAAGGGGCGCCTACTGGCTAGGTCCCTAAAAGGGACCTCGAAAGTTTGGCAACGCATTACCATCTCGGGCAGCCGCTCACGTGCGGCTGTCTTTTTTTGCCTACTTTCTCTTGTCACCCGTAAACGGGTCAATATATTCTTTTATGCTCATCTGTTCTGCTGCAAAATCTTCTTCTAACTGATTTCTTATATATTCAGCAATCACTTTTTTATTTCGACCGACTGTATCTACATAATATCCTCGACACCAAAAATTTCTACTTCCGTACTTGTATTTTAAATTTGCATGTCGGTCGAAAATCATTAAACTACTTTTCCCTTTGAGATATCCCATAAACTGTGCTATACTTATATACGGTGGTATGCTTACTAGCATATGTATATGGTCTGGGCATGCCTCCGCCTCAATGATTTCTACACCTTTTTGGTTGCATAGTTTTCTCAAGATTTCTCCTATGTCTTGTCGTATCTTGCCGTATACTTCTTTCCTACGGTATTTTGGTGCAAAAACCAAATGGTATTGACATCTGTATTTTGAGTGGGCTGTGCTTTTGATTTCATTGTTTCCTTTCATAATTAAACCTCCTTGTACTTTGGTAATGCGGTCGCCAAACCACTACCATTATACTTGGAGGTTTAATTCTTTCCAATATTTATTCGTGGCTTGGCACTCGCCTCGCCACGTTTTGTTGTAGCCCTACTCTTTTTATCTTCCCCCAGTAGAACTGGGGGTTTATTTCCACGTCTAAAGACACCAA
>JAZLDA010000105.1:0-2007 GCA_045614505.1 Acutalibacteraceae bacterium
TTTTCAACAAGTCTGTAGTCTTCGTTGAAGGTGTCAACCTTGCGGATTGTGCTTTCGTCCCTATATTCTCCTGCAACAGCAGTAAGCTGGGTTTCGCCCTTGTTTTCAACTTCAAAATAGAAGAAGTGGTCTTCGGCTGTCTTTTTGCCTACAGAAACACCGTTGGCAAAAAGCTCAACCTCAGGAAGATTCGAATATACCGTTACTTTGGTCACATCTTCAACTCTGTCAATATAACGCTTTGAGCAAAGATGAACGAAAGGCTCATCAGAAAGCCATGCTTTGTAGGCATAGAAGGCATCCTTCTTATATTTTCTGTCTATAGTTACAAGACCCTTGTGATTCTGTCCGTTCTCGCCGCCTTCATTACGTGCATCTGCGCCGAAGTCAAACATGTTCCATACGTGGGTAGCCCATAAATATTTACGGCTGAAGAATTGCTTAATAAGTTCTTCATGATAATATGCCTGATATTCTTCGGTATAGTCGCCCTGCTTGGGGTCGGAAGTATGCCAGTTAAGGGCTTCACAACCATATTCCGAGCAACCGATAGGAATATTAGGATGGGTTGCGTGGAACTTATCAAACCAAGGTCCGTTCATATCGGTGTCGCCGCCGTACCAACCAAAGTAATGATTGTAGGAAACAACATCGGGAATCTGTAAATAGGGGTCATCCATTTTACACATAGAAACAGCGGCAATGGTGGTAAGACGGGTTTTGTCCATAAGATGACACAGGTCATTAAGAACTCTGTGGTTATCCAGTAAATCTTCATCTGAGCCACCGATACCGATTTCATTAGAAAGTCCCCATACAACGATAGAGGGGTGGTTATAGTTTTGTACTATAAGCTCTTTCATCTGAGAAATAGTGTTCTCTCTGCCATCCTTCATATGCTTTGAAATATAGGGGATTTCAGCCCAGATAACAAGACCCTTTTCATCACAAAGGTCATAGAAATATTGGTCGTGCTGATAGTGAGCAAGACGAATGGTGGTAGCTCCCATTTCACAGATAAGCTCAATGTCTTCCTTATGATGCTCGGGAAGAAGAGCATTACCAACACCCCAGCGGTCCTGATGGCGGGACACACCGCGCAGGGGATATTCCTGTCCGTTTAAGATAAAGCCGTTATCAGGGTCTATTTTAAAGGAACGACAACCGAAACGTGTGCAAACATTATCAATCACTTCACCGTCTTCAATCAGCTCTGCCTCGGCACAGTAAAGGTAAGGGTCCTTTTTACCGTTCCAAAGATGAACGTTTTCCAAATCAAAGGAAGCAATTTCTTCATCAGTTTCGACTTCTAATAAAGCCTTTTCTTCCTTGTCGTATATTGTATAACGTATTTTCTGATTTTCCTTTTTATCCGTAAGGTAAACCTTTACTTCTACCTTTGCGTTATCACCGTCAATTTCGGGAGTAACCTGAATTCCGCTTCCGCCGTAATATTCAAGGTCAAAGTGAGAGGAGTTCACACAGATAATATTTACATCTCTGTATATACCGCCGTAGAATGTAAAGTCTGCCATCTGAGGATAAACTTTTTCGTTTGCAGAGTTATCTACGGCAACTGCTAAAAGGTTGTTTTCCTCGAGAGCGTCCGTAATATTAACTCTGAAGGTTGAATATCCGCCGTCGTGATGACAGAGATTTTTGCCGTTTAAGTAAACATCTGCAGAAGAGTTAACTCCTCTGAATTCAAGGAAATATTTATCTGCTTTCGGCAAATCTGCTTTATTAAAGGATTTTGCATAGTAAGCGGTACCACGATAATAATCGTTGCCGCCGTCCTGTCCGTCAATAGCATTAAAAGAGTGGGGAAGAGAGATATTCTCCCAGTCTTCATTAATAACAGCTGGTACTTCGGTTGCTGTTTTGCTGAATGCCCATTGCGCATTAAAATTAATAATTTGTCTCATAGTTTTCTCCTTATAAAAAATGTCCGATTGTTTTTGCAATCGGACGTTAAATTTTTTAAACTAAATTTCAGCGTCTGCTGCG
>JAZLDA010000106.1:0-1567 GCA_045614505.1 Acutalibacteraceae bacterium
TATTAACCCTGATATTGAGCTTGACAGTGATGTTCTTGCTCATCTTGTTGATGTTATGGAAGAAAACAGCGATATTGCCCTTGTTTCTCCGAAGATTATGGGCGCAGACGGACTTGAACAGCATCTGCCCAAGCGTCACCCTACTCTCCGTTATCTTTTCTTGGGCAGACTTTCCCGCCTTGGGGGGATTTTCAAAAAAATTCGTAAAGAATATACCCGTGAGGAAGAAAATTTTGAAAACCTCACCGATATAGAGTTCTGTTGCGGATGTTTTTTTCTCATAAGAAGCGAAGATTTTAAAAAAATAGGCGGTTTTGATAAGCGATATTTCATGTATATGGAGGATGCTGATTTATCCCGCGAGGTTTTAGAATACGGCAGGGTAGTCCTCGATAACTCCGTATCGGTGCGGCATCTCTGGAAAAGAGAAAGCGCAAAAAGTCTTAAATTTTTATTTATTCATTTATCTTCTGCTTTTAAATATCTTATAAAATGGAGGAAGAAAAAGGTATGAAGATTCTTATAACTGGTTGTAATGGGCAGCTTGGTAACGAGCTTAGGTCGATTTTAGCCTTGGGAAAAAGCGAAATCGGCGGTATTCCCGATTTACTTTTAGGCGCCGAGGTTGTTGCCGTTGATATTGATGAGCTTGATATTACAAGCTTTGATGCGGTTAACGACCTTGTAAGCAAGGAAAAGCCCGACGTTATTATTAACAGCGCGGCTATGACCAACGTTGACGGTTGCGAAAGTATGCAGGACGTTGCCTATAAGGTAAATGCCGCAGGTGTCAGAAATCTTGCTGTGGCTGCTGAGAGTGTTGGGGCAAAATTCATTCATATTTCAACCGACTATGTTTTTGCAGGTAATGGCAGTGTTCCATATGCCGAATGGGATAAAATCGACCCGCAGAGTATTTACGGAAAATCCAAGGCGCTGGGTGAACAGTATGCTCTTGCTTTTTGTAAAAAGAGTTTTATTGTCCGTACTTCCTGGCTTTACGGTTATATCGGTAAAAACTTTGTTAAAACCGTAAGACGGGTAATGAAAGAGCGGGGCGCTATGACTGTGGTTAATGACCAGCGCGGCAACCCCACCAACGCTAACGACCTTGCTCATCATATTCTAAAGCTGGCTGTTACAAACGAATATGGCATTTACCACTGCACAGGTAAGGGTGAATGCACATGGTTTGAATTTGCAAAGGAAATTGTTAAATCAAGCAACATTTCGGGCGAGGTATCTCCTTGCAGTAGTGAAGAATACCCCAGCCCCGTTAAAAGACCTAAATTTTCTTCTCTTTCTCATCTTGCTCTTGAATGTGCGGTGGGCGATGAAATGAGAGATTGGAAAGTGGCTTTAAAAGAATATATTATGAAAGTTGAGGACTAAATTTTATGAAAACCTATCTTGTAACCGGCGGCGCAGGCTTTATCGGCTCTAACTTCGTTCTTTATATGCTGAATAAGTATGATGACATTAAAATCGTCAATGTGGATAAACTGACCTATGCAGGAAATTTAGAAAACCTTAAAAGCGTTGAAAATGACCCCAGATACTGCTTTTA
>JAZLDA010000107.1:0-6766 GCA_045614505.1 Acutalibacteraceae bacterium
TGTTAATGAAATTTTTTAGTTGTTTTAACTCAAGCCCAAACTTTTCGCATATTTCTCGATTGCTTTTCCCTTTTTCCTTTAAATCCATTATTTCTTTTTCATATTGCTGAACATGTCTGTAACTTCTTGGCATAAAAAATCATCCTATGGTAGTTATTTTTTATTCTACCATAGGAGGTCTATTTTTTCTATTGTCCGTTTTTACTGGACTTGTGCAATTTTCTCGGTCTTTTAATTTATATAGAATCTGCAATTGTATATATAAGCTTCTCAGTTTTCTTCCAGCCAAGGCAAGGGTCGGTAATAGATTTACCGTAAATATGCTCACCTATTTTCTGACAGCCGTCTTCAAGATAGCTTTCTATCATAAGACCCTTAACGAGCTTCTTGATTTCGTCGTTATGGGTACAGCTATAGATAACATCCTTTGCAATTCTGGGCTGTTCCGCGTACTTTTTACCCGAATTCGCGTGGTTGGTATCAATAATAACCGAAGGATTAAGAAGTCCCGATTTTTTATAAAGCTCACAAAGCTCCGACAGGGTTTCATAGTGATAGTTTGATATACTGCTGCCGTTAGGTCCGGTATAACCTCGAAGAATTGCGTGAGCCAATGGGTTGCCCTCGCTTTTAACTTCCCAGCCGCGGTAAATAAAGGTATGGCCGTGCTGTGCGGCAGAAATAGCATTCATCATAACAGTCAAGTCGCCGCCTGTGGGGTTTTTCATACCCACGGGAGTGTCCATACCGCTGGAGACAAGACGGTGTTCTTGATTTTCAACCGAGCGCGCACCTACCGCAACATAAGAAATTATATCGGAAAGATAACGGTGATTAGAGGGATAAAGCATTTCATCAGCACAGGTAAAGCCGTAATCCTTTAATGCTCTTAAATGCAAATCACGTATAGCAACAATACCATTGAGCATATCGGGATTTTTATCGGGGTCGGGCTGATGTAGCATACCCTTATACCCTGCTCCCGTAGTGCGCGGCTTATTGGTGTATATTCGAGGAATTATAAAAACTCTGTCCTTTACTTCATCCTGAACCTTTCTCAGTCTTTCAATATATTCCAGTACGCTCTCGGGATAATCCGCCGAGCAAGGTCCGATTATAAGAAGAAACTTATCGCTGTCACCCGAAAAAATCTTTTTGATTTCAAGATCTCTTTCCTCTTTAATCTTCTTTTCCTTTTTGCCTACCGGATACTGCTTCTTTATATCCATAGGTATAGGAAGCTTTCTTTTAAAATCCATTCCCATTTTTCATTATCCTCTCTTGTCAAAACGTTTTCTGCGAACCGTGGAAGTGCGCATCATCTCTCTGAGTTTTTCTCTGTCATTATTTATAAGTGCCTCTTTTAAGCCTGAAAAGCTTTGCTCAAAGGCTTCGATTTCTTTGAGCAACGGCTCTCTGTTTAACAGAAACAGCTCGCTCCACATTTCGTCATTGATTTTACCGATTCTGGTTAAATCGCGGAAAGAGTCACCTGTGTAGCGCACAAGTCCCTCATCGTCCTTAGTGCACATAAGTGACACCGCAATACAGTGAGTAAGCTGAGAAAGAAATGCAATCATTTCGTCGTGCTTCTCAACACTTAACCGTGAAACACAGTAAAAGCCCAGCTCTTCACCCAAGCTTTCGCAAAGCTCAATGGCGTCCGAGGTGTTTTTATCGGTGGGAACAACTATATAGTTGGCATTTTTAAAGATCGACGGGTCACTGTTAACGACACCGCTCACCTCTTTACCTGCCATAGGATGAGCTGAAATATACTCAATATCACTTCTCAGCATATTCTGAATTTTGTATACAACGCTTCCCTTAACACCGGTTACATCGGTAATAATTGCACCTTTTTTGATATATCTCTGGTTGTCCTCAATCCATTTTATAAATACAGTCGGGTAAAGAGCGAATATAATCAAATCCGCATTTCCTACCGTTTCTGCACTTACTTCGGTTGTACCGCTTACTATCATACTGTTTTCAACGGCAAAATCAACCGAATCCTTAAGTTTTGTTATTGCAGATACTGTATAACCCTTGTCGGTAAGCGCCTTTGCATAACTTCCGCCGAGAAGACCTAAACCGACTATAAGTATATTCATATCTTTACTGAGTTTCATAAATTTTCACCTTAACTTTGAGAGAAGAAAGACGCTCAAAAAAATCCGGCAAACTCTTATTAACCGCCTGAGCGCCCTCTATAGTGCCGCCGACAAGGGTAGCCAGCACACATAGAGCCATAACTATTCTGTGGTCATTATGTCCGAAAAGCGGCTCGGTGGGGATTTTAAGCTCTCCTCCGTACACTCTCACGCTGTTGTCCTCTATATCCATTTTAACGCCGAATTTAGAAAGTTCCTTTTCCATACAGCCCACTCTGTCGCTTTCCTTTATACGAAGGCGGGCAGTATCGGTAAAAAGAGCTCCTTTGCCTGCCGCGGCAAGCGCAAAGAGAATGGGGCCTAAATCAGGACAGTCAGAAAGAGAAAATTTTGCATTTTCTTCCCTTAGCCGAGGCATTAAATCAAGATAAACCTTATCTCCCTGCAGGCTGTTTTCACTTAGTCCTTTAACGGTTACTTCACCGCCCAAAAAGTTCAGTGCTTCAAAGAATGCGGCGTTGGAATAATCCCCCTCAACCGTCATATTCTTTGAAGAGTAATGCTGACCGCCGGGTATTTTAATGCTTCGCATATTACTGCTGTCGATTTTTATTCCGAAAGCCGCAAGAGAGGACAAGGTAAGCTTTAAATAAGACTCACTCTGAAGCTCTCCTACAATATTTATAACACTTTCCTCTTTTAAAAGAGGAAGTGCAAAAAGCAGACCCGAAATAAACTGACTGCTCACTGAGCCGTCAACATTAAACTCTCCTCCCGACAGTTTTCCCTTTACCTTTATACATTTATCATCCTGATAAAAGGAAACTCCTTTTTCCTTACACAGCTCCTCATATATTTTCATTGGGCGTTGCATAAGTCTGCCGCTTCCAATTAGGGTCATTTCTTCACCTGAGAGAAGACAAAGGGGCAGCATGAATCTTAGCGTGCTTCCGCTTTCTCTGCAGTTTAACACAGCGCTTTTAGAAGCAGCAGGGTCTAAACCGCCGAGAACTATTTTATCCCCCTGCTCTTCTATATCCACTCCAAGAGCTTTAAGGCAGTCAAGGGTTGCGAGAATATCCTGAGAAAAGGCAACACCCGACACCTGACTTTTGCCGCTAAGGGCTGCACAAATGAGATTGCGGTGAGCCATACTCTTTGAGGGCGGTGCAAGGATAGTGCCTTGAGCTTTTCCCTTAGTAATTTCAACCCTCATTGTTTATGTACTCCACAAGATAATCCATAGCCTCGGTATAACCCATTATACCGTGACCTGTAATGGTTTTAATACAGGCAAGCCGTATGTAGCTTATCTGACGGAATTCCTCACGGGCGGGCACATCTGAAATATGCACTTCAACCGTAGGAATCATAACTGCCTTAACAGCGTCCAGAATAGCAACACTTGTATGGGTATAAGCCCCCGGGTTTATAACAATTCCGTCCACCTTTTTAAAGGCTTCCTGAATTTTATCTACAAGGTCACCCTCATGGTTAGACTGATAACATTCAATTTCTATACCTTTTGCCTTTGCGTGCTCGGTTACGGTATTAATAAGGTTATTGTAGGTCTGCTTGCCGTAAATTTTAGGTTCTCTGATACCGAGCATATTTATATTCGGACCGTTAATAACAAGAATTTTCATTTTAGCAAATCCTTTTCTATTTGTTCTGCCGCCTTTTGTGCAGTTTCTATATTCTTTAAAACATAGTCTGCAGTGGCATTATATATGGTATAGCGCTCGTTATAACGCTCTGCGAGTGCCTCTCTATTTAAAGAAAGGGGTCTGTCTGAAGTGGTAATAAGCTGTTCAAGGGGTCTGTCAATAAACCAAAGGATTCCGTTTTTATGAAGATTATTACGGTTTTCTTCCCTGAGCACAGCTCCGCCGCCGGTGGCAATTATGGCACCTGACACAGCGCTGACCTCTTTTATAACCTGACCTTCAATATCACGGAAAGCCGCCTCACCCTGCTCTCTTATAATAACCGAGGGGTGCTTGCCTGTTTTCTCTTCTATTAAATCATCGGTATCTAAAAAGGGTCTGCCTGTTTTTTGCGCGAGATATTTCCCAAGTGTTGTCTTTCCGCTTGACGGCATACCTATAAGAACTATATTTTGTTTGCTTATAAGAATATCCTTATAAACTCTGTCAATAGTATCGGCGTCGAATTGCCTGTTAATGAATTTTTCACAGGCAAAAACGGCTTGAGCCACCAGCATATAAAGTCCACATACAGCCTTTGCCCCCTGCCTTTCGGCGGCTAAGCAGAAATCGGTCTTTAAAGGATTATAAACCGCATCAACTGCACCCTCGAGGTTTTTGAATTTTTCCACTTCAATAGCCATACCGCAAATTTCGGGATACATTCCGCAGGGTGTGGTGTTGATTATAATCTGAGCGTCAGTGTGCAGTGCATAGGCTTCCTCATAACTTATGGCAACATCACTCTTTTTACGGGAAACCCTAATAATTTCTGCCGCTCCCATAGCCTTTGCCACAGCAAGAGCAGTTTTACTTGTTCCGCCACTGCCTAAAATCAGCACCTTTTTGCCTTTCATCACAATGCCGCTTTTTTCACACATAATTTTCATTGCGGCAAAATCCGTATTAAAGCCCAGAAGCCTGCCGTTTCTGTTTACTATGGTGTTAACAGCACCTATTTCCTTTGCAACGGAGTCAATTTCATCAAGATAAGGGATAACTGCTTTCTTATAGGGAATAGTCACATTTATCGCCTTGAAATCTCTTGCCCGCATAAAGGCATCAAGTTCTTCCGCTTTAAGTTCCTTTAACTCATATTCATAGCCTGCAAGTCGGGCGTGAATTTCCTTTGAAAAGCTGTGACCCAGTCGCTGAGCTATTAAACCGTATTCCATAACGTCAGTCCTTCAAATAATCAGTTCCGTATCTGCCCACAAGAATATCAGCAATGCATAGTGCGGCAACACTGTCAACTACCACCCTCGCTCTGTGGACAATGCAGGGGTCGTGTCTGCCTCCTATACAAAGTTTGACTTCCTCGCCTTTAACAAAGTCTATAGTTTCCTGTTCCTTTGCAATAGAGGGAGTGGGCTTAACTGCGCAGGAGAATACTATTGGCATACCGTTGGTAATACCTCCGTTTATACCGCCGTTGTGATTGGTAACTGTAATGGCTTTTTCTTCCCTTATTGCAAAGCAGTCGTTTGCCTCGCTTCCTCGCATATCCGCAAGGGCAAAACCGTCACCGAACTCTACACCCTTTATTGCGGGAATGCTGAAAAGGCCGTGAGAAAGAAGACTCTCAACCGTATCAAACCAAGGCTCTCCGGCTCCTGACGGCACACCGGTTATAACGGTTTGAAGTACACCGCCCACACTGTCAAGATCTGCTTTGGCTTCAAGGATTTTTGCCTGCATTTCCTCCCCTGCTGTGTCACTAAGCACAGGAAAAGCTTTATTATTCAGCTCTGAAATATCCTCAGCAAGATTCTCAAAACCTCTGTCATAAACACCGGCGCATTTTTTAATATGAGTAGCAATGGTTATACCCTTGTTTTTAAGGGCATAAATAACAATAGCCGAGGCCGCAACCAAAGCAGCGGTGATTCTTCCGCTGAAATGACCTCCTCCCCGTCTGTCCTCAAAGCCGTGATACTTCTCATAAGCGGCAAAATCTGCGTGACCGGGACGGGCTTTACCGTCAATGGCGCTGTAGTCCTTGCTCTGTTTATTCTCGTTTTCAATTATAATACAAATGGGAGTACCTGTGGTTTTGCCATTCACAACACCGCTTTTAATACTGAAAAAGTCAGCTTCTCTTCGCGGTGTAGATATATCGCCTACAGGACGGCGAAGAGCTAACTGATGGCGGATAAAGTCCTCATCTATTAGAATTCCGGGCGCAATTCCGTCAAGAACGGCACCTATTGCCTCTCCGTGGCTCTCCCCGAAAAGCGTTAGGGTAAGGTGATTTCCGTAAGTGTTTTTCATTTCACAAAACTTCTTTCATTCTGTCGGCAAGAGCCTTAAAAGGAATCTTTTCCATTTTAAACTCACCGATTTTTTCTACAGTAACAACGGTAATGAATTCTCCAGACATCTTTTTGTCGTGGCTCATAGCTTCTATTACTCTATCAGCACTGCAATCAATACTGGTAGGAAGTCCGATCTTTTCTAAAACGGGAATGAGACGCTGACGCACCTCGTCACTGCACATAGGTATCATACCCACTGCAACACATTCGCCGTGATACCAGCTACTCATTTCATTATCACTTTCAATGCCGTGAGCAATAGTGTGACCGAAATTGAGAATTTTACGAAGTCCCTGCTCCTTTTCGTCTTCCTCAACAACCGCCTTTTTAATTCGCAAGGAGGCTTCGATTATTCGGTCAATATTTTCTTCAATATTTTCCTTTTCAAAAAGACTAAATAGTGCCTTATCGCTTGTCATAGACATTTTAACAGCTTCTGCAAGTCCGTTGGCAATTTGCCTTTTGGGGAGAGTTTTTAAAACATCAGGGTCAATTATAACCTTTTTAGGCTGATAGAAAGCCCCTACAATATTCTTATACCCTTCAAAATCTATAGCAACCTTACCGCCAATAGAGGAATCCACTTGAGAGAGAACGGTGGTGGGGATATTATAAAAATCCACACCTCTCA
>JAZLDA010000108.1:0-13606 GCA_045614505.1 Acutalibacteraceae bacterium
GTCCCCTCTTGCAAATATAACTGAGTGGATAAATACCAGCTGTCCAAAGTGTGGCGGCAAGGCAGTAAGAGAAACCGATACTATGCCTCAGTGGGCAGGCTCCTCCTGGTACTTCCTGCGCTACTGCGACCCCCACAATGACAAAGAGCTTGCTTCTAAAGAGGCACTTGAATATTGGGGTCCCGTTGACTGGTATAACGGCGGTATGGAGCATACTACACTCCATCTGCTCTATAGCCGTTTCTGGCATAAATTCCTTTATGACATCGGCGTAGTGCCCAATCCTGAGCCTTATGCAAAGCGTACCAGTCACGGTATGATTTTGGGTGAGAACGGCGAAAAGATGTCTAAATCCAGAGGAAATGTAATCAATCCCGACGATATTATCAATGAATTCGGCGCCGATACAATGCGTCTTTACGAAATGTTTATCGGAGACTTTGAAAAGGCTGCTCCTTGGAGTACTTCTTCCATTAAGGGCTGTAAGCGTTTCCTTGACCGTGTGTGGACGTTAAAGGACAATGTTATTGAATCAGACGAGTACAGAAGTGAAGTAGAAAGCGAAGTTCATAAAATGATTCGCAAGGTAACCGATGATATTGAAAACCTTAAGATGAACACAGCTATTGCTTCTATGATGGCATTCATTAATACAGTAGGCAACACAATTGGAAAAGCAGAGTATAAAACGCTCCTTATTCTCCTTAATCCCTTTGCTCCCCATATCACAGAGGAAATTTGGGAAGAAATGGGTTTTGAGGGCAGACTCAATCAGGCAAAATGGCCACAGTTTGATGAGGCAAAATGTGTCGAGTCTACCGTTGAGATTGTTGTGCAGATAAACGGCAAGCTTAAAGGCAGAATGAATATTCCTGCTGATATTTCATCCGATGAGGCTATTGCTCTTTCTAAGGATTTGGAAGCAGTTAAGAGTTTCATTGATGGCAAAACTATTGTTAAAGAACTTTATGTCCCCAAAAAGCTTGTTAATATCGTAGTCAGATAGTTGAAATTCGCGGGGTGTTTCCACCCCGCGAAAAAAATGAATAAAGTGCTTGACAAAAGGGAATACCTTTGATATAATATCAAAGTCGCCTAAATAATATAAATGATCCATTAGCTCAGCCGGTAGAGCACATGACTTTTAATCATGGTGTCCGGAGTTCGATTCTCCGATGGGTCACCAAAAAAGCAAGTCGAAAGACTTGCTTTTTTTATCCATTGCGAAAGCAATGGTATATCATCAACAACGGCGAGCCGTTGTTGTATCTCATCAGTCCGTTAGGACTGTATATCATCACGCGTCAGCGTGCATCAAAAAACCTTTCGCAATGATGATATACAAAGCGTTCCGCTTCGATGATATACAACACTTCGTGTTGATGATATCCAAGGCTCCGCCTTGATGCTACATTGCAAAGTATTGATTTTTGTAAAAAGTTATGTTACAATTTCTGCAACGGACGTTTAGCTCAGCCGGTAGAGCATCCGCTTGACGTGCGGAAGGTCATGGGTTCGAGTCCCTTAGCGTCCACCAAAAAAGAAGTAACTTTTGTCTACCAAAAGTTACTTCTTTTTTTATCCAAGCCGCAGGCTTGATATATCATCACGCCTAAGCGTGCATATCATCGACGTTAGGTGTATATCATCACCGAAGGTGCATACTCCTGCGTCTTGACGAGATGCAACACTTCGTGTTGGTGATATGCGATTCCTGCGGAATTGATGATATACAATGGCTGTGCCGTTGATTTATATGCTGAAGTGTAATATAATACTATTAAATAAATTGGAATTTATCGGTCACTTTTTACTCTACTGATGGTTTACTTCTCCTCACTCAACCATTGGTGTGTGTATTTTGTTCTACTAAACACTTATACTGAAAGCGAAAGGAGGCACATTATGGATCAAATAAAAATCGGAAGATTCATTGCCGTGTGCAGAAAAAATGCAAATCTAACGCAAATGCAGTTGGCAGAAAAATTGAACATCACCGATAGAGCGGTATCAAAATGGGAAACAGGCAAATCCTTGCCCGATTCCTCCATTATGCTTGAGCTCTGCGATATTCTTAGCATCAGTGTAAATGAATTATTAAGTGGGGAGAAAATCAATATGGAAAATAATAATCAAAAAAACGAACAGCTATTGCTTGATATGGCAAAAGAATTAGAGAAGAAAAATAAAACTATTTGGAATGCAATGTGGACGATTATGACAGTGAGTATCATTGGACTGATCGGAGGTCTTGCGATCATCGCGTTTTTTATGCCCGAGGGCCCTTGGATGCTCATTGCAATACTTACGCTTTGCGTGGTCTTCCTGATACCGTGCTTCTATGCATTAAAGCTTGAAGTCAGCGTAGGTGCTTACAAATGTAAAAATTGCGGTCACGAAATTGTACCCACCTATTCAGAGGCATTGAACGCAATGCATATAGGAACGACTCGCTACTTAAAGTGCCCAAAATGCGAAAAACGCACTTGGTGTAAAAAAGTACTGAAGAAATAAAACCAAAATTCAATCATATTTTTCCGGTAGAAATTTATCACGATATATGTTATAATATTTTTGTGAGAATTTTTTAAAAATTGGAGTGGGATTGTTTTGAAGTACGATGTTATTATTATCGGGGCGGGTCCGGGAGGCATTTTCGCTGCTTTTGAGCTTATGCAGAAGGATTCTTCTTTAAAGGTTGGCGTTTTTGAAGCCGGCCATTCACTAGACAAGCGCCACTGTCCCATTGACGGCAAGAAAATCAAAACCTGTATAGGCTGTAAAAGCTGTTCTATTATGAGCGGCTTTGGCGGTGCAGGCGCTTTTTCTGACGGCAAATATAATATTACCAATGATTTTGGCGGCACACTTTATGAATATATCGGCAAAAATGAAGCCTTAGAGCTTATGAGATATATTGATGATATAAATCTTAAATACGGCGGGGAAGGCACAAAGCTTTATACCACAGCCGGCTCACGCTTTAAAACTGTCTGTGTTCAGCACGATTTACACCTGCTTAACGCTTCTGTGCGCCACCTCGGTACCGATATAAATTATATCGTTCTCCAAAATCTTTATAATTACCTTGAAAGTAAGGTGGATTTTCACTTTGATACCCCTGTTCAGTCGGTAAAGGTAATTGACTCAGGATATGAGATTGTTTGCAGGGATGAAAGCTACAGTGCAAAGGACTGCATAATTTCTGTTGGCAGAAGCGGCAGTAAATGGATGGAGGATGTTTGCAAAGAGCTTAATATACCTACAAGCTCTAACCGCGTGGATATAGGAGTGAGGGTTGAGCTTCCTGCAGAGGTTTTCTCTCATCTTACCGATGAGCTTTATGAAAGCAAAATCATTTACCGTACCGAAAAATACGGCGATTTGGTGAGAACCTTCTGTATGAACCCCAAGGGCGCTGTTGTTAATGAGAACACTAATGGCATTATAACCGTTAACGGTCATAGCTATGAAGACCCTGAAAAGCAAACCGAAAACACAAATTTCGCACTGCTTGTTGCAAAGCACTTTTCTGAGCCTTTTAAAGATTCCAACGGATATGGCGAGAGCATTGCAAGGCTTAGCAATATGCTGGGCGGCGGTGTTATTGTTCAGAGATTCGGCGACCTTATCAGAGGCAGGCGTTCAACGCAGAGCCGTATTGATGAAGCATTTATTACACCTACCCTTAATGCTACGCCGGGTGACTTAAGCCTTGTACTGCCAAAACGAATTCTTGACGGCATTATTGAAATGCTTTACGCACTTGATAAAATTGCCCCGGGAACGGCTAATGATGATACTTTGCTTTATGGTGTTGAAGTTAAGTTCTATAATATGGAGGTTGAGGTCGACGAAAACCTTCAGACCAGGCATAAAGGTCTTTATATAATTGGAGACGGAAGCGGTATTACCCATTCACTGTCTCACGCTTCGGCAAGCGGTGTTTTCGTGGCAAGAAAAATTACCGATACCGAATAATTTTTTCAAAAAAGTACTTGACAACCAAAGGGAAGAGTGCTATACTCTTTACCATATTAAAGCGATGACGAAGACGGTCGAGAGTTCATACTTTCAGAGAGCCGGTGGTTGCTGTGAACCGGCAGTACAGATTCTTATATGACCCATCCCTTCCGAGCCGGAAGTCCGAAAAGAAATCTTAGTAGACGCTTCCCGTGATTGCTGCGTTAATGCATAGGAATTGTTGGATTCCAAGAGTGGCGATTTATATCGCAATTTGAGTGGTACCGCGAGTGTTATTTCACACCCGTCTCAAAGCAAACTTTGAGATGGGTGTTTATTTATTTTTAAAAAAGAAAGGGAGTATTAGAAATGACTACCAACACAGCCAAAGAACAGTTAATGGAGGTTGCGGCGCGAATTAAAGAAATGCGCGAAATTATGGGATGGTCTGTTGCTGAAATGGCGGTAAAGACTGAGGTCAGTGAAGAAGATTATCTTGCTTATGAGACTGCTAATGCAGATATTCCCTTTTCCTTCATACATAAATGCGCTCTTGCTTTTGATGTTGAAATGACCGAACTTCTTGAAGGACATTCGGCACGTCTTTCGGGTTATACAGTTACCCGAAAGGGAATGGGACAGTCTACTGCAAAAGAGGACGGCATTGATATTAAAAACCTTGCCCCGAAATTTAAGGATAAAATAGCTGAGCCTTATTGGGTTAGATATGAATATGATGCTTCACAGCAGAACAAGCCAATTCATCTTTCTACCCATTCAGGTCAGGAGTTTGACCTTGTAATGAGCGGTTCGCTGAAAGTGCAGATAGGCAAAAAGATTGAAATTCTGAACGAGGGAGATAGCATTTATTATAACAGCTCCACTCCTCACGGTATGATTGCAATAGGCGGCGAGGACTGTGTTTTCTGCGCAGTTGTTCTCCCCGGCGAAGAGATGAAGGAAGAAACTGTGAGACGCAGTATTGCTTCTGCAAAGAATTCCGAAAAGCTGGTATGTGAAAAGTTCGTTGATATTACCGAAAATGAAAACGGCGAGCTTCAGAATATTTCTTTCAAGAATACCGATACATTCAACTTCGGCTTTGATATAGTAGACGGTATAGCAGAGAAATACCCTGAGAAGCTTGCTATGCTTCACATTGATAAACATAAGACCGAAAGACGCTTTACCTTTAAGGACATTAAGCGCGCTTCCAATCAGTGCGCAAATTACTTTACCTCTCTGGGCATAAAGAGGGGAGATAAGGTAATGCTGGTGCTTAAACGTCATTACCAGTTCTGGTTCTGTATGGTTGCTCTTCATAAAATTGGTGCGGTTGCAATTCCTGCTACCAATCAGCTCAAAGAGCACGACTTTGAATACAGATATAATGCCGCGGGAGTCAGCGCAATTGTCTGCACTGCCGACGGTGATACCGCCGAAATCGCAGAGCGCGCCGCAAATAACTGCGACTGTGTTAAAAACCTTGTGTTGGTAGGCGGTAAAAGGGACGGCTGGCGCGACTTTGACAGTGAGTATAAGCTCTTTTCCGGAAAATATGATAGGGAAGAGAATACTTCTGCAGGTGATGACGTTGCTCTTATGTTCTTTACTTCGGGTACTACAGGCAACCCCAAAATGGCAGCCCATAAGCACACCTATGCCCTTGGACATTTTGTAACTGCAAAATACTGGCATTGCTGTGAAAGAGACGGCTTGCATCTCACAATTTCCGATACAGGTTGGGGTAAATCACTTTGGGGCAAGCTCTACGGACAGTGGCTTTGCGAGGGCGCAGTGTTCGTTTATGACTTCGACAAGTTTGATGCAGACGAAATACTGCCTATGTTTGCAAGCTACAATATCACTACCTTCTGTGCGCCTCCTACAATGCTCAGAATGCTTATTAAGAGCGACCTTTCAAAGTATGACCTTTCCTCAATCCATCATATGACTACAGCAGGTGAGGCGCTTAATCCTGAGGTTTACCGTCAGTTTGAGGAGGCAACAGGACTGCAGATAATGGAGGGCTTCGGTCAGACCGAAACCACACTTACCATAGCTAATCTTTGCGGAACTACTCCAAAAATCGGAGCTATGGGTAAGGCTTCACCCCAGTATGATGTTGATATCGTTGACCTTGACGGCAATTCGGTTGCAGACGGCGAGGTTGGTGAAATCGTTATTAGAACAAAGGACAGCGTTCCCTGCGGTCTCTTTAAGGAATATTATCTTGATGATGAGAAGACAAATGACGCTTGGCACGACGGTATGTATCACACTGGGGATACCGCTTGGCGCGATGAAGACGGCTACTTCTGGTATGTCAGCCGAATTGATGACGTTATCAAGTCTTCGGGCTATCGTATCGGACCTTTTGAAATTGAAAGTGTTATTATGGAGCTCCCTTATGTTCTTGAGTGCGGTGTTTCTGCCGCTCCCGATGAGGTTAGAGGTCAGGTTGTAAAGGCAAGCATTGTGCTTGTGCCGGGCACTGAGCCTACCGAAGAGCTTAAAAAGGAAATTCAGAAGTATGTTAAGGAGCACACAGCACCTTACAAGTATCCGAGAATTGTTGTATTTAAGGACGAACTTCCGAAAACTATAAGCGGAAAAATTCAAAGAAATAAACTTTAATGCAATAAATATTGACAAAAACCATAAGTTGTGCTACAATAGTACAGTCAATAAAGGCTTTGACGAAGAGTGCGCGCTCTGAGAACCTTACAGAGAAACGGTGGTTGGTGTAAACCGTCAGGTCATTAGTTCGTGTTTGTAGCTTCTGAGCCGAGGAGAAGAAAGTATTTTAAATATCAGTAGAACTCCTTCGTGATTGCTGCGTTAATGCATAGGAATTGTTAGATTCCAAGAGTGGCGGTCTTCCGCAATTTGAGTGGTACCGCGGGTGTGAAATAATTTCAGCACTCGTCTCAAAGGCATTACTTTGGGACGGGTGTTTTTTCGTCCTACGAAAATGGAGAGTACAAAACTATGGAACAAATGACAGGACTTGATTTTAAAATAAAGGAAATGGCGGGGCGTATTAAGGAACTTCGTGAAATTGAAGGTCTTACCCCCGAACAAATGGCAGAAAAGACTGCCGTTACTACAGCAGAATATCTTGAGTGTGAAGCAGGTAACAGCGATTTAAACTTTGCATTTATTTACCGCTGTGCTCTGGCTCTTAATGTAAATGTAACCGATATTATTGAGGGTTACAGTCCTACACTTAAATCCTATACCGTTACCCGTGCGGGAGCAGGTCAAAAGATTGCTCAAGCCCACGGTATGACCTATTATAACCTTGCTTATGCATTCCAAAACAGAATTGCCGAGCCTCTTTATGTTCGCAGTATTTTTAGTGAGGAAGCACAGCACAAGGATATTGAGCTTACCACCCACGCTGGTCAGGAGCTTGATATAATTATTGAAGGTCAGCTTATGGTGCAGGTTGGCGAGCACAAAGAGGTTTTAGGCCCCGGAGACAGCATTTATTATGACAGTGATGTTGCTCACGGTATGATTGCTATCGGCGGTAAAGACTGTCTTTTCTATGCTATTGTTCTTAATCCCACCGGCGAGCCTATTCCCGAGCTTCTTCCCGCAAAGACAGTCCTTGAGCCAAAGGCTGTTAAAAAGGATGACAAGGAGCGTATCTATCAGAAATATATTGATGTTGTTGAGGATAAAAACGGCACTCCTACATCTATTAAATTTAAGAACACCGAGAAATTCAATTTCGGCTTCGACCTTATTGACGCTCTTGCAGATAAAGACCCTGAGAAACTTGCAATGCTTCATATTTCAAAGGATAAAACAGAACGCCGTATCACCTTTAAGGATATCAAGAAAGCGTCAAATCAGTGCGCTAATTACTTTAAATCCCTTGGCATTAAAAAGGGCGACAGGGTAATGCTGGTGCTCAAACGCCATTATCAGTTCTGGTATGCAATGATTGGTCTTAATAAGCTGGGTGCAATTGCAATTCCTGCTACCAATCAGCTTCTTGAACACGATTTTGAATATCGCTTCAATGCGGCAGGTGTAAATACTATTATATGCACTGCAGACGGAGACACCGCAAATCAGGTTGACATTGCCTCAGCTAAATGTACAAGCCTTGTTAATAAACTTATTGTAGGCGGGGAAAAAGAGGGCTGGAGATCCTTTGATGATGAGTACACCCTATATAGTACCCACTATAACAGAACAGAGGATGCTCCCGGCGGAGATGACCTTATGCTTATGTTCTTTACTTCGGGAACTACAGGTTATCCAAAAATTGCCGCCCATAACTATAAATATGCTCTTGGTCATTTCCACACTGCAAAATACTGGCACACCGTCGACCCCGATGGTTTGCACTTTACCATTTCCGACACAGGTTGGGCAAAGTCAATGTGGGGTAAACTCTACGGCCAGTGGCTTTGTGAAGCGGCTATTTTCGTTTACGACTTTGACCGTTTTGATGCCGCTGATATTCTGCCTATGTTTGCAAAATATCATATAACCACATTCTGCGCACCTCCCACAATGCTCAGAATGATGGTAAAACAGGATATATCTAAATATGATTTTTCTTCCGTTTCTCATATGACCACAGCAGGTGAGGCGCTTAATCCTGAGGTTTACCGACAGTTTGAAAAGGCTACGGGTCTTCAGATACTTGAAGGCTTCGGTCAGACCGAAAGCACCATGATTATCGGTAATATGATTGGATCTTCTCACAAAATCGGTTCTATGGGTAAGCCTGCTCCCATTTATGATGTAAGCATAGTTGACAGTGATGGCAATCCCGTTGCCGACGGTGAGGTTGGCGAAATCGTTATCAATGTAAAGGACGGCGCGCCCTGCGGTCTCTTTACAGGATATTATCTTAACGAAGAAAAAACCAAAGAGGTATGGTACGACGGCTTCTATCACACAGGCGATACCGCTTGGCGTGATGAGGACGGCTTCTACTGGTATGTAGGACGCGTTGACGACGTTATTAAGTCTTCCGGCTACCGTATCGGACCCTTCGAAATCGAAAGCGTTATTATGGAGCTTCCCTTCGTTCTTGAGTGCGGTGTATCCGCCGCTCCCGATGAGGTAAGAGGTCAGGTTGTAAAGGCAAGTATAGTTCTTGTGCCCGGCACCGAGCCCACCGAAGAATTAAAGAAGGAAATCCAGAAATATGTTAAGGACAGAACTGCTCCCTATAAATATCCCCGTATTGTAGTTTTCAAAGACAGTCTTCCTAAAACTACCAGCGGAAAAATTCAGAGAAATAAGTTATAATGTATAATATCACCTGAGAAAGGAGAGAGCAATATGTTCGGTAATAAAAGACTTACCCTTTTTTGCGGACATTACGGAAGCGGAAAAACAAATATTGCGGTTAATGCCGCAATAAGTCTTAAAGAAAAATATGATAATGTTGCTCTTGCCGACCTTGATATAGTTAATCCCTATTTCAGAACTAAAGACAGTAGTTATGAGCTTAGCCAAAAGGGAATAAGGCTTATTTGTTCTGACTACGCTAATTCCAATGTTGATATTCCCGCACTGCCGCAGGATATATACGCTATTACCGATGATAAAAGTTTAAAATGCGTTGTGGATATCGGCGGCGATGACAGAGGCGCTTATGTGCTGGGCAGAATAAGTGAAAAAATCGTAAATGAAAACGATTATGAAATGCTTATGGTAATAAATAATTACCGCCCTCTTACAAGAGATGCTCAGTCAACCTTAGAGGTATTAAGGGAAATTGAAACAGCGGCAAAGATGAAATTTACCGGTCTTGTCAACAATTCGAATTTGGGAGAGGAAACTACGGCAGATGACGTTTTGGATTCTCTTTCTTATGCTGAAGAAATATCAAAAGTGACAGGACTTCCCATTGTGGCAACCACCGTTAAACAAGAACTGTATGAGTCTTTAAAGAACAAAATCGAAAATCTTTTTCCTTTAAAATTACAGGACAAAATTTTATAGATTCCACAAATAACAATTTGTGACTTCAAATAAACAATTTGCTAAGGAGTGTTTAATTTGGCAAAGTTAACATTTAAGACCGACAACTGTAAAGGTTGCGGACTGTGTGTAGACGCTTGCCCCAAGCAGGTACTTGTTCTTGCACAGGACAAAATCAACAAAAAAGGACACCACCCCGTTGAGGCGGCAAATATTGACGCTTGTATCGGCTGTGCATTCTGCGCAACTATGTGTCCCGATTGCATTATCAAGGTAGAAAGGTAGTGAAAAAAGTGGCAGATAAGGTTTTGATGAAAGGTAATGAAGCAATTGCAGAAGCCGCTATTATTGCTGGCTGCCGTCATTACTTCGGTTATCCTATAACTCCCCAGACAGAAATTGCCGCTTATATGGCAAAGCGTATGCCGAAAATCGGCGGTTGCTTCCTCCAGGCAGAAAGTGAAATTGCCGCTATTAATATGGTATACGGTGTTGCTTCCACCGGCAAGCGTGTTATGACCTCTTCTTCCAGCCCCGGAATTTCTCTTAAGGGCGAGGGTCTTTCCTATCTTGCAGGTGCAGACCTGCCGTCTTTAGTAGTAAACGTACAGCGTGGAGGCCCCGGTCTCGGCGGTATTCAGCCTTCTCAGTCTGACTATTTCCAGGCTACCAAGGCAGGCGGTCACGGAGACTTTAAAATGATAGTTCTTGCCCCCGCTTCTGTTCAGGAAATGGCTGACCTCACCGTTAAAGGCTTTGAGCTTGCCGATAAATACCGTATGACCTCTATGATTCTTGCAGACGGAACTATGGGTCAGATGATGGAGCCCGTTTCTCTTGATTATGAAATCGGCGCACCTACTGAAAAACTCTGGGCTACTACAGGAACTAAAATGGAGCGCGAACACAATATTGTTAACTCTCTCTTCCTTGTTCCCGAGGAACTTGAAAAATCCAACTTTGACCGCTATGAGCGTTATAAGTACATAGAAGAAAATGAATGTATGTGGGAAGAGTATCTTATGGAGGATGCGGAAATCTGCATCGCCGCCTTCGGTATTGCCGCTCGCGTTTCCAAGAACGCTATTAATGAGGCAAGAAAGCAGGGTATAAAGGTTGGTCTTATCCGTCCTATTACTCTCTGGCCTTTCCCCACAGAAGCCTTCAAGAAAGCAGGGGAGAAGGTTAAAGAGATTATTTCTGTTGAGCTTTCTATGGGTCAGATGATTGAAGACGTCAGACTTGCAAGCGAGAGCAAGGTGCCTGTAACCCTTTGCAACCGTGCAGGCGGTATGATTCCATCTCCCGAGCATGTACTTGACGCAATTAAAGAAGCAGCAAAAGGAGGCGCAAAATAATGGTAGTATTTGATAAACCTCATGCACTTACCGATGCTCCCATGCATTATTGCCCCGGTTGCACTCACGGTATTGTTCACCGTCTTGTTGCCGAGGTTATTGATGAACTTGGTATCGAGGGTAAGACCATTGGTGTTGCTCCCGTTGGTTGCTCGGTTATGGCATATAATTATTTTAACTGTGATATGATTGAGGCAGCTCACGGACGCGCTCCTGCAGTTGCAACGGGCGTTAAGCGTGCAGACCCCGAAAATCACATTGTATTTACCTATCAGGGTGACGGAGACTTGGCTTCCATTGGTATGGCTGAAACCGTACACTCTGCCGCAAGAAACGAAAATATCACCATAATCTTCATTAACAATGCAATTTACGGTATGACCGGCGGTCAGATGGCTCCTACCTCTCTTCCCGGTCAGGTAACTCAGACTTCTCCCTACGGCAGAGATGTAAATCACTGCGGTTTCCCAATTAAGGTTTGCGAAATGCTTTCCCAACTTGACGGTCCTGAGTATCTTGAGCGTGTTACAGTAAATAATGTAAAGAACATTAAAAACGCTAAGAAGGCTATTAAAAAGGCTTTCCAGAATCAGATTGATGGTAAGGGCTTCTCTCTTGTTGAGGTTGTGTCAAGCTGTCCTACCAACTGGGGTATGACTCCGAAGCAGGCGCTTGAATGGATTGACGAAAAAATGATTCCCTACTATCCTTTAGGCGTATACAAGGATAGAAGCGCAGAAAAGGAGGAAGCATAATGGCTACTAAACAGTTTTTATTCTCCGGCTTCGGCGGTCAGGGTATACTTTTCTCCGGTAAGTTTATGGCATACAAGGGTCTTATTGATTCAAAACAGGTAAGCTGGCTTCCCTCATACGGCCCTGAAATGAGAGGCGGTACTGCAAGCTGTAGTGTTATCGTTAGTGATGAGCCAGTAGGCTCTCCCATTGTATCCAATCCCGATGTACTTATTGCAATGAATCTTCCGTCTCTTGATAAGTACGAGTCTTGCGTTGCTCCGGGCGGAATGATTTTCCTTGATTCCTCTCTTATTGAGCGCAAGGTGCAAAGAGACGACGTTTCTGTTTTCTATATTCCTGCTACTCGTCTTGCGGGGGAAAACGGTATGCCTACTCTCGCGAATATGATTATTGTGGGTAAGGTGTTAAAGGAGCTTGATGATTTTTCACAGACAAGTGTTGACGCAGCTCTTGCAAAGGTAATTTCCGCAAAGCGTGCAGATATGGCTGAAATTAACAGAAAAGCTATGCAGATAGGCGCCGCAAACTGATTAAAGGAGAAAGTACTATGAATATCTCTATTACTAAAACAACCTGTCCCAAGGAAAAGCCTGACAGCAGTGTTTTGGGATTTGGTAAATATTTTACCGACCATATGTTTATAATGGATTATTCCGTAGAAGAAGGCTGGAAGAACGCAAGAATCGTTCCATTTGAGAACATTTCTCTTCATCCCGCTTCTACCGTTCTTCACTACGGAAGCGAAATCTTTGAGGGTCTGAAAGCCTACCGCCGCAAGGACGGCAAGGTACAGCTTTTCCGTCCTATGGAGAATATCCGCAGAATGAACAGCTCTGCAGACAGACTTTGTTTGCCTCAGCTTCCCGAGGAAGAAACTTTAGAAACACTCAAAACTTTCGTTGCCCTTGAGCAGGATTGGACTCCCTCAGCAGCAGGCACTTCTCTTTATCTTCGTCCCTTTATGTTTGGTAATGACGAAACCCTTGGTGTTCACGCTGTTCATAATGCTACATTTGTTATTATTGCTTCTCCTGTTGGAAGCTACTATAAAGAGGGTATAAACCCTGTTAAGATTATGATTGAAGACCAGGATGTAAGAGCAGTACGCGGCGGTACAGGTTACGCTAAATGCGGCGGTAACTATGCCGCAAGTAACCGTGCAGGAGAGAGAGCAGAAAAGCAGGGCTATTCTCAGGTGCTTTGGCTTGACGGCGTTGAGAGAAAGTATATTGAAGAAGTAGGAGCTATGAATGTAATGTTCAAAATAGGCGGCGAAATCGTTACTCCTATGCTTTCGGGCTCCATTCTCCCCGGTATTACAAGAAAGTCTTGTCTTGAAGTTCTCCGTAAAGAAGGCTACAAGGTAAGCGAAAGACTGCTGAGCATCGACGAGCTTGAAGCCGCTATGGAAAACGGCACATTGGAAGAAGCTTGGGGTTGCGGAACTGCCGCAGTTGTATCTCCCATTGGTGAGCTTTGCTACAAGGGTGTTAAACACCAGGTTAGCGGCGGCAATATCGGCGAGGTTACTCAGCACCTTTACGATACTTTAACCGGAATTCAGTGGGG
>JAZLDA010000109.1:0-4421 GCA_045614505.1 Acutalibacteraceae bacterium
TCTCCGTCAGGATAGGTTTTTCCGGTATAGCGCTCAATAAAGCCTGCATAGTCTCCGTCAGGCACAAAGCATATATCCTGACTGTCGGGACGCTCAGCTACACTAAGTCCTATTTCTCTTGCTTTTTCTCTCACCTGTTCTTTATTTAAATTTGCAAGAGGCATTAAAATACGGCTAAGTTGCTCCTGAGTGAGCTTATAAAGCATATAG
Organism: Acutalibacteraceae bacterium; assembly: GCA_045614505.1. Lineage (GTDB taxonomy): Bacteria > Bacillota > Clostridia > Oscillospirales > Acutalibacteraceae > SIG607. The sequence continues at coordinate 211 of JAZLDA010000109.1, forward strand.
GTCTGGTCTTTGGTTTTATCTTCGGGTCGGTAGAGAAGATATCTGCCCGTTATCCGGTCTTTTTTAACTGCAGAGTAATGACCGGTTGCGACAAAGTCTGCGCCCAGCTCATCGGCAAGGCTTAGCATTTCGCAAAATTTCACCGCCTTGTTGCAAAGAACGCAAGGGTTTGGAGTCATTCCTGCCTCATAGGAATCAATAAAATTCTTTATTACCGTATTTTTAAAAGCTTCACGGCGGTCAACTATAATATGCTTTATATCGAGTCTTTCACAAACCGCCGCCGCGTCACGCTCATCAGCCGCACCCGTATTTGGGTCTTCTTTATAAAGAGAGAGGGTAACACCGATAACTTCATACCCCTGCTCTTTAAGAACAGCCGCAGCAACCGAGGAATCCACTCCCCCGCTCATTCCTATAATAACCTTTTTCATTTAATCACCGTATACATTATATAATATAATATAAATTCTCGCAAGTGGTATGATTTTTCTATTGACTATATCATAGTAATATTGTATAATAAATGTGCAAAATTTTCCAAATTTTTGTGTAAAGGAGATAAAAAATGAATATTATCAAAAAGTCACTATCAGTTTTTCTTGCTTTATTGCTTCTTTTTTCTGTCATACCCATGTCGGTGTGGGCTGCCGGTCCCTTTGCAGGGGGCAGCGGAACCGAGTCTGACCCATACCAAATTTCTACTCCCTCTCAGTTAAATCAGATAAGAAATTATCCAAGCTCACATTTTATACTTAAAAATGATATAGTATTCAGTGACGCCGACTTTGAAGAAGGCGGAGCATATTATAATTACGGCTACGGCTGGGAGCCTATTGAAACCTTTCGGGGAAGTATAAACGGAAACGGCTATATGATAGAAAACCTCTATGTTTACAATCTTATTGAGGAAATTGCCTATTCGGGACTTATCGGAATAAATATAGGCGACATATATGATTTAACTATGTATAACTGTTACATACTCGGCTACGGAACTGACACGGCATATTCCGGTGCCATTGCAGGAATAAACAGGGGAACAATTACAAAGTGCTATTCTATGGGTTGGATATATGCAGTATACAGCCCTACCTCCTATGCAGGCGGTATATGCGGAAGCAATGAGGGAACAGTCGCCCTTTCTTTAAATTTCTCTATGGTAGACAGCGAAAGCGAAATCATCAGTGATACCTATGCATCCGGCGGTATTACGGGATTGGCAGACTTAAATTCTATCACTACCTACTGTGTTAACTACGGCTATATTTACGGCAAAGTCGCCGGAGGTATAGCCGGTCACACAAAAGCTTCACAGATACTGCTGTGCAGAAATGACGGAGAAATAAATGAAGAAACAGAAGAATTTGACACTCTCTATTCAGGCGGTATTGCAGGTTACAGCACCGAGGAATCTATGATTGTTGGCTGTATTAACACAGGAAACGTAACCGCAAGTTCTTCGGTAAATTTTGCCTATGCCGGCGGAATAGCAGGTCAGAATAATAAGTCTATTATTAATGACAGCTATAATCTGGGTGCAGTTACTGCCAAGGCAACTGCTTCTGCTGTGAAATCCAGCTTTGCAGGCGGTATAGTAGGCTATAACACTTGCACTTCTTCTGATATAGCCTATGAAGAAACAATAGTCGCCGTATATAACAGAGGTACAGTTTCGGCAAAAGCTTCCGGCTCATCTACTGCTAAATACGCAGGAGGTATAGTAGGAAACAACAGCGGAGTTGTTACAAGTGCTTACTATCTTGACAACATAACAAAGGGTATAGCATATAATTCTTCTTCCTCCGACGGAACAAAGAAGCTCACCGACAGTCAGATGAAACTCTCGAATTCTTATGAGGGCTTTGATTTAGAGGATATGTGGTGGTTAAACAGCAAGAGCGGTTATGATTATCCTCAGCTCACATTACTCAGCCACAGCCCTGCTACAAACATTGAAATCACCGAACAGCCGCAAAACACTGTGTTCTTTGTAGGAAATGCCCCCGACCTTTCAGGCGGTAAAATGACCGTAACCTACGCAAACGGCGAAAGCGAAACGATTGACACAGGAGAACTCTCTGTTATTCTATATGATGATACTGCATTGGGCAAACAGACTATTTCTGCAGTTTATGCCAGCTTCTTTGTCCAAATAGACATAACCTATATAAACGAAACTCCCAATGAAATAAAGCTTACTTCCCTCCCCGCAAAACTCACCTATGTAAAGGGTCAGCCACTGAACATTTCAGGAGCCGTTCTCTCAGCGGTTTACGGTGACGATTTCGAAATGGAACTGGATATAAGCGAAGCAGAATTTTCCTATGACACCTCTGCCACAGGTGAGGTAGAAGTAACAGTAACGCACAGTGAGTTGTCCACATCTTTCACCATTAATGTCACCGAAAGAGAAGTTTCATCAATTGAAATTGAAACTGTTCCCGAAAATATAGTTTATAAAAAGGGCAGTGAGTTATGCCTCAGTGGTGCGGTTTTAAAGACTGTATTTAAGTCAGAGGACGATTATTCTGAGCTTATGGAAATCACCTTGGAAATGGTTTCGGGATTTGATATGAACACTGCAGGCAAGCAAACTGTTACGGTTTCCTATAAAGATAAAACCGCCTTCTTTGACATCTATGTTGTTGAAGGAACTCCCGGAGATGTGAACGGCGATGGCAAAAGAGACACTACCGACCTTGCGGCACTAAAATTATACCTTGCAGGTGTTGGGGATGACAATGTAGTTGACCATCCCGGATATGCTGATTGTAACTGCGACCAAGTTATTAACACGGCAGATTTAGCCTGGTTAAAGCTAAGCCTCGCAAATTCGTAAAACCAATATAAAACACGGTTAGCAAAATGCAAAATGCTAACCGTGTTTTTTTACTTTTCAGTTTTTCTGTGGCAAACATCTTTCATGGCACAGCCGCCGCATCCACATGAGCAGCCACCCTTGCCTTTTTTCTTTTTTATTATTTCGTTTGCCACAATAAAGATAACAAGAGCGGCGATTATCACCGAAATAATTATTGTAGGCCACATAGTTTTCACCTTATTTTAGTATTTTCGTTATACTTGTTTTTGCGCAGAAGCATATAGAGCATAAAAATGAGTACAACTGTCGCCGCTGTCGTTCCTATGACATTTCCGCCGTTTACAGTAAACCATAAGCCTAACTGATATATCATAAGGCAAACAGCGTAGGCAAAAGCGCACATATAGGCAATAGCGCCCACAGTCCACTTGGGGCTGTTCATTTCTCTCTTAATGGCGCCCATTGCCGCAAAGCAGGGAGCGCATAGGAGATTAAACACCATAAAGGAGTAGCCTGCAAGTTTTCCGCCCATAATGGAAGCAAATGCTACTTCGGAGGATTCATAACCCAGCGCGCCGAACACACCTACAACCTCTTCCTTTGCAACAAGTCCGAGAATGGTGGCTACGGTTGCCTGCCAGTTTCCGAAACCTAAGGGTTTAAAGATAACGGCAACGGCACTTCCGATTATATTAAGTACAGAAGCCTCTTCACCCTCGCCGATATAATGGAAGCCGCCTTCAAAGGTGAGACTGTCAAGCACCCATATAATTACACTTGCGGCAAGAATAACGGTACCTGCGCGCTTTATAAAGGACCAGCCGCGCTCCCAAACGGTTCTTGCAACATTTGCGGGGAGCGGCGCGTGATAGGCAGGAAGCTCCATAACAAAGGGAGAGGGCTTGCCTTCAAAGGGCTTTGTCTTTTTAAGAATTATACCCGAAAGAATAACGGCGGCGACACCCATAAAGTAGGCAGAGGTTGCAATAAGTGCACTGCCCCCGAAAAGAGCTCCTGCAACAAGACCTACTATAGGCATTTTTGCTCCACAGGGGATAAAGCCTGTAGTCATAATGGTAATTCTTCTGTCTCTGTCCTGCTCAATGGTACGGCTTGCCATAATACCGGGAACACCGCAACCGGAAGCCACCAGCATAGGAATAAAGGATTTACCAGAAAGACCGAACTTGCGGAAAAGCTTATCCATTATAAAGGCAACACGGGACATATATCCGCAGTCTTCAAGAAGGGAGAGCATAAGGAAGAGAATGAGCATCTGGGGAACAAAGCCCAGAACTGCACCTACTCCGCCTACAATACCCTCTGAAATAAGACTGTTAAGCCAAGGCAAAGTGCCGATTGCATTAAGACCGTTCTCCACTGCAGG
>JAZLDA010000110.1:0-34443 GCA_045614505.1 Acutalibacteraceae bacterium
CGGATACACCTGAGACCTCAGAAAAACAGACCCACACAATCCTTTCCGTCCTTCGTTATCTCATTAAACTGATAATTGAATGGGCTAACGGCTAAAGAAAATCACCGCCTTGCTATAAAATGCAGGGCGGTTTTATTTAAAAAAAGCGTGTGACATTTCGTGTGACATTTTACATGATTTGTGTGACATTTTCAGGTAAAATATCACATTTTATTGATTTGTTTAAAGGCGTTAAAAATACAAATATCCCTTTAAACAAAAGAAAAAACCGCATTATGCGGTTTTTCTTAGTGGTGGAGGCGAGGGGAGTCGAACCCCTGTCCAAAGATCGATTCATACAGGCATCTCCGAGCGCAGACATTTCTTTAAGTTCCCTTTACTGTCCGGGAAATGTCACTCTGACAATATCAGTAGCTCAAAGTCGTGACAGAGAGATGAGCGGCTCTCTGTTCATGTGCACCGCTAAGTGACGCCCTCGCCGGGTCGCGGTAATCCCGGGTCGGACGGCCGCCTAATTAGGCAGCAAGAGCAACTTTATTGTTGTCGTTTAATTTTAAAATTGTGAGTTTTTAGGTGGTCCCACTTTCCACCGCTCGCTTCCCATACTTCACGGTCCCTGTCGAAACCTTTACGCCCCCATATATTATAGCCTTTTGAGCCAACGAACAGCCATATCTACCCAAACTTGAACTTCACTGTAACTGCCATCATAATTCGGGAAAATAATATCATTGCAGATAGATAGCCCGTGATATCCGCGTGGGAAGATATGTAATTCTAAAGGGATTTTCTTTTCTGCAAGTGCGGTTGCCATAAGTAAGGAGTTTTCTACGGGCACCGATGCATCTTCAAAGGTGTGCCAAATAAATGCAGGAGGAGTGTATTCTGTTACCTGCAATTCTGCTGAAACGAGATTAAGCATTTCTGTGTCTTCTGCTTTGTCTCCTAACAAATTATTAAAAGACCATCTATGTGCCTTCTCGCCACTAGAAATAACGGGGTAACAAAGCATCATACCATTAGGTTTATTTTCTCCACCTTTAAAACCAAAATACTCTTTTATGAAATCTTTGTTCCATAGTGTTCCGTAACTGGCTGCAACATGTCCGCCTGCAGAAAAGCCCATAACCACAATTTTTTCTGTATCAACATTCCATTCTTCTGCCATTTCACGTAGCTTTGAGACCACATAAGATACTTCTAAAAGTGCAGCAGGAAATCTTGAGGGAGCAACACTGTAGCGCAAAACAACAACATTACAATCCTCAGACAAAAACTTTAATGCTACGGGCTCTGCTTCTATATCCGATGTAAAAGCGTATGCACCGCCCGGGCAGATAATAACGGTTGGTCTTTTTCTTTTTGGGTCGATAGTATCAGAATTTGAAGGAAGGTATATCGACATTTTGGGTACAAAATCGTCATGCTCTATGCCGGCCTTTTTATAATCAATATTAATTTCAAATGTTTGATAATTCATATTTATTACCTATTCTGTTCCTTAATTGCTCTCTGAATTTCACGATTTGCGGATTTTTGAGCGGAAACTGCGCGTTTATCATATAGTTTTTTACCCTTGCAAAGTCCAACCTGTACTTTAACAAGTGAACCTTTAAAATAAAGTGAGAGGGGAATAAGCGTTAAACCTTGTTGCTTTATTAGTCCCAGCATACGCATAGTTTCTCGTTTATGAACAAGCAATTTTCGTGGTCTTATTGGGTCTTTATTGAAAATATTACCAAATTCATAAGGGCTTATATGCATTTGCTTGATAAACAGCTCGCCGCCGTCTATGCTGCACCAGGCGTCTTTCAGGTTGACGTTACCGCCACGGACTGACTTAATTTCGGTACCGGACAGAGCAATGCCGGCTTCAAAGCTTTCAAGAACAAAATATTCGTGAAATGCTTTTTTGTTGGTAGTAATAGTTTTAGTGTTTTCCGACATCCTAAGGCTCCTTTCCTGAAGTTGACGCAGATAACCTGAGCCAGCCTATGAAGTATAACATATTTTTGAGTCTTGGTCAAGAATTACTAAGCGACAAAAACTTCCTTTTGCATATTTCTTTGCATAAATGCATATATTGACCGAAATTTCTGTAAATAATTATTAAAAATCAAATATAATCAATATAAATGCAAAATTTTCTTGCATTATTATATGTTAGGTGGTATAGTATAAATGCATTAAATAACTTTAATGGAGGAAAAAATTATGAAAAGAATTTTAGCACTTATTCTTTCTCTCGCACTTATTGTGGTATGCTTCGCTGGCTGTTCCGGCAAAAAAACACTCGTTATGGGAACCAATGCTGAATTCCCGCCTTATGAGTATGTTGATGACAACGGCAACATTGTTGGTATTGACGCAGAAATCGCTCAGGCTGTTGCTGAAAAAATGGGATATGAACTTGAAATCAGAGATATGAAGTTTGACTCTCTCATTACTGCTGTTCAGTCTGGTAACATCGATTTTGCACTTGCAGGTATGACCGTTGATGAGGAGCGTCTTCTCTCTGTAAACTTCTCTGATACATACGCAACAGGTGTTCAGGTTGTTATTGTTAAGGAGGATTCCGGTATTGCTACCATTGATGACCTTGATGGCAAAATGATTGGTGTTCAGTCCGGTACTACCGGTGACATTTATTGCACCGATGATTACGGTCAGGAGCATGTTAAGCAGTATGATAACGGTGCTCTTGCAGTTGCTGCTCTTATGAATGGACAGGTAGACTGCGTTGTTATTGATAACGAGCCTGCTAAGAATTATGTTAAGGCGAATGCTGGTCTTAAGATTCTTGAGACTGAGTATGCAATAGAAGATTATGCTGCTGCTATAGCCAAGGAAAATACCGAGCTTCTTGAAAAGTTCAACAAAGCTCTTGCTGAGCTCAAGGCAGAGGGCAAGCTTGATGAAATCATAAACAAGTATATTCCCGCTGAATAATTTTTGTTTAATCAGCAGGGACGGTAAGCCGTCCCTGTTTGATTTTGTTTGAAAGGTGAGACTTGTGACAATTTTGAACTTTGCCGACTGGTTAGCTGATGCTCCAAAGTGGTTGCATACGCTTCCCGAATGGCTTCAAAACTTCTTATTCCAGCTCTATCAAACCTTTATATATCAAGATAGATGGAAATTTTTTACAGATGGACTTAAAATAACATTTATTGTTACTATCGGCGCTCTTGTTCTCGGCGTAATCATTGGTCTTCTTATTGCTATTGTGCGTACCGCACACGATTCCTCGGTTAAGAAGCCTTTTATTCTGTTGCGCTTTTTGAATTGGTTTTGCAATTTATACCTTACTGTAATTCGCGGAACTCCTATGATGGTACAACTGCTCATTATGGGTTTTGTTATAATGGCTCCTAAAACCGAAGTAGGAACGATTATTTGCGGTATTGTTACTTTGGGTATTAATTCTGGCGCATATGTTGCAGAGATTGTGCGTTCGGGATTAATGTCAATTAATGCGGGTCAAAGCGAAGCCGGTCGTTCTTTAGGGCTTAGCTATGCTCAAACTATGTGGCATATAGTAATTCCTCAGGCTTTTAAAAATATATTGCCCGCTCTCGGTAATGAAATGATTACATTGCTTAAGGATACCTCACTTGTTTCGGTTATTGCTTTACGCGATGTGACCAAACAAGCTCAGAATATTGCTAATAAAACATATCAGGCTTTTGTACCATACATCAGCCTCGCAATTATTTATCTTGTGATAGTTATTATTATGACTAAACTGTTAAGCATTCTCGAAAGGAGGCTGCGTAAGAGTGACCACTGATAATACAGTAATTAGAGTTGCAGGACTTAAAAAATCTTTTGGACAAATAAATGTTCTGAGCGGTATTGATATTGATATTAAGAGAGGCGAGGTTGTCGTTGTAATCGGCCCGTCCGGTTCGGGTAAGTCAACATTCCTGCGCTGTCTCAACCGTCTAGAGGAGCCGACAGATGGTCAGATTTATCTAGATGATATAGAAATAACCAATCCTAAGGTTAATATTAATTTACACCGTCAAAAAATGGGAATGGTTTTCCAGCAATTTAATTTGTTCCCTCATAAAACTATACTTAAAAATATGACACTTGCTCCGATTAAACTCTTAAAAATGCCTAAGGCAGAAGCAGAATCCAGAGCGTTGGAACTTCTCGAGCGTGTTGGTCTTGCTGACAGAGCGGATGCTTATCCGTCACAGCTTTCGGGTGGTCAGAAGCATCGTGTGGCGATTGTAAGAGCTCTCTGTATGCAACCTGAGGTTATGCTTTTTGATGAGCCTACCAGCGCCCTTGACCCAGAAATGGTTGGGGAAGTTCTTGAAGTAATGAAAGAACTTGCGCAGAGTGGAATGACTATGGTAGTGGTTACACATGAGATGGGCTTCGCAAAAGAGGTTGCCGACCGTGTTATATTTATTGACGAGGGAAAAATTATGGAAGATGCCCCTCCCGAGGAATTCTTTAATAATCCTAAGTCGCCCCGTCTTAAAGATTTTCTTTCTAAAGTTTTATAATTGTATTTTAAAAGTTCGCGCCGTTTGGTGTGAACTTTTATTTTTTGGCACAGTTTGTTTCACAGCATATATTGTAATATATCTCGTGATTGATTAAATTTCAAAAAAACGGAAAGAATATTAACAGAAAAACCTTTGGAGTGTGAAACATAAATGACCATCAAACGCGGCGACATTTTCTATGCAGATTTAAGTCCGGTAGTTGGTTCTGAGCAGGGTGGAGTTCGTCCTGTACTTATTGTTCAGAATGATGTAGGCAACAGGTATAGTCCAACTGTCATAGCTGCTGCCATTACAAGCCAACACGATAAAACCGAATTACCTACCCACATAAAGGTAAATGCTGTCTCTTCGGGACTTGCTAAGGATTCGATTGTTCTGCTCGAACAAGTTAGGACTATTGACAAGCGGAGGCTTAAAGAGAAAATGGGAACTCTTGATACACAAAGTATGGGAGAGGTTGATATGGCGCTTTCAGTAAGCTTCGGTCTCAGTTCCAATAGTGACAGAGCTGCTACATAACGGTAGCTCAAAATGGCAATAACCGTTATTATATAAAAAAGTCGGAAGAAATTTTCTTCCGACTTTTTTGCATCTTATTTTCCCTCAAGTATTTTTTTGATTTCGGCAATTCCTTGACCGCCAGAGGCAGAGGAGGGAATAATTGTGATTCCCTCGCCGAATTCTCCCAGTTCTTCTTTAATCAGAGACATTCTTTCGTTATATTGTGTCTTATTTAGCTTGTCGCATTTAGTAAGAACTACACAGTAGGGAATTTCCATCTGATAAAGGAAGTCAAGCATTGAATAATCAAATTCAGTAGGCGGATGGCGCATATCAATAAGCTGAAATACCATTTTAATATTTCTGCCTGTGCGGAAATAACTTTCCATAAGGTCAGACCAACGGGTGCGCTCACCAAAAGGCACCTTAGCATAGCCGTATCCTGGAAGGTCGACTAAACGAATGGTGTCAATTTTGTAAAAATTAATTGTGACCGTCTTTCCGGGGCTGGCGCTGACTCTGGCAAGAGATTTTCTGTTGACTATTTTGTTAATAAGTGATGACTTACCTACATTTGACCTGCCTGAGAAGCAATATTCCGGCATATCAGATTCACTGAGCTGGTCAGCAGTACCGAAAGATTTTTCATATTCTGCTTTATTATAGTTCATATTATATCAAAGCCTTATCTATAATTTCGTCTTCATAGCGTACGGGAATGAATTCCAGATTATCTCGTACAATCTGGTCTACTTCCTCAAGGTCTGCCAGGTTATCTCTTGGGATAAATACGGTTTTAACACCGCTTCTGTAAGCTGCAATGGATTTTTCCCTGAGACCGCCGATAGGGAGAACTCTTCCGCGAATGGAAATTTCACCTGTCATAGCTATATCGCGACGGATTGGTCTGTCGGTAAGCGCAGAGACAAGCGCTGTTGTCATAGTCACACCTGCAGATGGACCATCCTTTGGAATAGCTGATTCGGTGGCGTGAATGTGAATATCCTGGGTTTTATAGAAGCCGGGGTCAATGCCTAATTTATCGGCACGTGAGCGTACATAGGTGAGTGCGGCATGGGCAGATTCTTTCATAACATCGCCGAGGGAACCTGTAAGCTCCAGTTTACCGGAGCCCGGAACGGCAGAAACCTCAATTTGCATTATCTCACCGCCCACAGAAGTCCAAGCAAGACCATTAATGACACCCACTTCATTATTTTCGGGGATAATTTCCGGATGAAATTTATGTCTGCCCAGCATTTCTTTTACCTTTTGGGAGTCAATCTTTACTGATGCAGTACCGTTTTCTACAATTTCTTTTGCGGTTTTTCTGCAAAGAGATGCAATTTTTCTTTCTAAGTTTCTCACACCTGCCTCACGGGTGTAAAAATCAATAAGGTCATATATTGCCTTGTCGGTGACTTTACACATAGTGTGAGTCAGCCCATGACGTTTAAGCTGTTTTTTAACAAGGTGCTTTTTCGCAATATTAAATTTTTCTTCTCGGGTATAGCTGGAAAGCTCAATAATTTCCAATCGGTCGCGAAGAGGGGCAGGAATTGTATCAAGAGAATTAGCAGTTGTGATGAAAACGGTTTTGCTCAAATCGAAGGGTAAATCAATATAATGGTCGGTAAATGTGCTGTTTTGCTCGCCGTCAAGAACTTCAAGGAGCGCAGAGGCGGGATCTCCTTTGTAATCGGAACCTAATTTGTCGATTTCGTCAAGGAGAATCAGCGCGTTGCTGCTTTTAGCCTGCTTAACTGCTGAAATGATTTTTCCGGGCATTGCGCCGATATAAGTTTTTCTGTGACCGCGTATTTCGGCTTCATCACTTATTCCACCAAGAGAAATTCTTGCATAGTTTCTGCCCATACATTCGGCAATCGTCTTTGCAATAGTGGTTTTGCCAACTCCGGGAGGGCCGTAAAGACAAATTATCTGACCGCTGATATCAGAAACAAGTGAATATACCGAAAGCATTTCGAGAATTCTTTCTTTTACTCTTTCCATACCGTAGAAATCACGGTCTAATATTTTAGCCGAGCGTTTTATATCATTTTTTGTGGCAGTAAACTTATTAAAGGGCAGAGCAAGACATTCGTCAAGGTAATTGCGCACAACAGCGGATTCCTGCGAGCCCTGAGGTATTTTTTGAAGCTTTGATGCCTCAGTTAACAACTTTTCTTTTACAGCATCAGACGCATTGAGCTTGTGAATTTTATCAATATATTCATCGCTGTCATCACTGTCGTCGCCGTAAAGTTCTTCGTTAATAGCCTTGATTTGCTCTTTGAGATAATATTCACGCTGATTATCGTCAATCTGAACTTTAACTGCTTCGCTTATTTTATTATCAATTTTAAGCAATGAGCACTCTTTAGAAAGAAGTTTTAAGAGCATTTTAGCTCTTGTATAAGGATTGGTCTGTTCGAGGATATACTGTCTGTCATCGTAGGGTGCGGGAATGTTTGAGGCAACATAATCACAAAGTTCTGACAAATCGTCATTAGCGGCAGAATTTATCAAAATATCATTAGATACTCCGCCGGGAAGAAGAAGGGAATAATGCTCAAATTGTTCCTTAACCTTGCGGGAAAGAGCTTCGGTGTAGTTTTCGCTATGACGCGAGTATGCGTCGTTGAGCCTCTGAATTTCTGCATAGTTTGATTTTCTGTCGCTAAAATGTCTTACCATTTTTGCTCTGTAGAGACCTTCGGCAAGAACTTTAATATTTTTATCAGTAAGTTTCAAAAACTGTCTTATACGAGCAACGCAACCGATTTCATATACCTCTGCTGTATCTGGGTCCTCATCTCGTATATCCTTTTGGGTGACAAGAAAAATCAATTGGTCGTTATCCATTGCGGTATTTAGCGCGGAAATGGATGATTTTCTGCCGGCTTCAAAATGTGTCGGCATTCCCGGGAATGCTACAATACCTCTTAATGCTATCATAGGCATTTTTATTGTCCGGGGGAAATGTGGAATTTGCATTATATGACCTCCGAGAATATTTAAAGTCCATAATATTATATATTACTTTAAAGGATAAATCAACTAAAAGTATGTTAACAATAATTAACTAATAGTATTTAAGGGTGATTTATGTGAACAATAAAGGTTTCAACAGTAAAGTGGGTTTTATTCTTGCGTCGGTCGGTTCCGCTGTAGGTCTTGGAAATATTTGGTCGTTTCCTTATAAGCTGGCAAGCGGCGGAGCACTGTTTTTGTATATTTACTGCATGTTGGCGTTACTTGTTGGAGTACCCTTGCTCATTAGCGAAATGAGTGTCGGAAGAAGCAGTGGAAAGGGAGTTATTTCAGCCTACAAAAATATATCGCCGAAACTGAACTTTTTAGGAGTTCTGTCGGTGATATCTCCATGCATTGTTATGTCGTATTACACCGTTATTGGTGGACTTTGCATTAGGTATTTTATAATAAACTTTAAAAGTGCTTTTTTGGGCTTTTCAAAATATGACAGTAAATTGCTTTTCGAGAATGTTTCTTCCGATATTCTCGGCGGCATGATTTTTGCCGTTGTATTTATGCTTGTTACATATCTGATTTCTAAAAATGGTATCAGTTCCGGTATAGAGCGTTTTAATAAAATTGCCATGCCTCTCTTATTTGCAATATTGTTGTTTTCCGTGGTCAAAACTTTAAGGCAGGAGGGGGCTGTACAGGGGCTTGTACATCTTGTTGTTCCTCAAAAAAAATATACCTTTTCACAGCTTCTGGGAATTTTCTCCTCTGCTGGTGAGCAAATGTTTTTCTCCTTATCAATAGCGGTGGGAACTATGGTGACTTACGGCTCCTTTATGGACAAAAAGCAAAATATTGCCTCAAGCGCAGTTATTGTGACTGTGGCAGATTCACTTGTCGCCGTAATGGCAGGACTTACTGTTATCCCCGCCGCATTTTTCTATAATTTAGGAGAGGAAAATTTAAGCGGTCCGGGGCTGCTTTTTGTGACAATGCAAAATCTTTTTGCATCCGATTCGAGAGCAGGCGCTGTTTTTGGTACGCTTTTCTTTTTGCTGATTATTATTGCAGCAGTGTCCTCTGCAGTAGCTTTTTTGGAAGTTCCAGTAAGTGCTTTAACAAATTTAGGTGTAAAGAATAGGGGAGTAGCGCTTATTTTTTGCAGTATGGTTGTAACTGTTCCGGCGCTATTAATAGCTGCTGACGGATTTAGAAATGGAATAATGGATTTGTGGGTATTTATTGCTGAGGGCTTAATTATACCGATTACCGCTCTTATATTCTCAATATATCTCGGTTGGTTTGGAGGACAAAAAGTAATTTTAAAAGAAATTGAAAACAGTAAATATTCCACTATTTGTAATAAAACATTTCCTATGATATTCAGATTTTTTTCTCCGCTTGTACTTATAACAGTCATTATCGGTCAAATTATAAACTATGTTGCAAATACTTGATTGACACAAATTGGGAAATGAGTTAAAATTATGTTGAATGGAGGTTATACTATGGTTAAAATTGCTCCGTCAGTCTTAACTGCTGACTTTTTAGAACTTAGCGATGCGATAAAGCGTTTGGAAGAAGCAGGTGTTGATATGTTACACCTTGATGTTATGGACGGTATTTTTGTCCCTAACATTTCCTTTGGTGTTCCGGTTATAAGTTCAATAAAAAAGCACACTTCTCTTCCTTGTGATGTCCATCTTATGATTGACAGACCTCACCGTTACTTAAAAGAATTTGCGGCAGTTGCAGACTATCTTGGTTTTCATTATGAGGCAGGTTCGCCTGTTGCAGAAACTTTAAAGGAAATTAGAGAACTGGGCTGTAAATCTTGCCTCACAATAAAACCCTGTACAGCACCTGAGGAGATATACGACTATTTGCCACTTTGTGATATGTTACTGGTTATGTCGGTTGAACCCGGATTTGGCGGGCAGAAGTTTATGAATGAAGCTCTTGATAAACTTAAAAAGCTCAGAAGCGAAATTACCAAGAGAAATCTTGATATACTTCTTGAGGTTGACGGCGGTATAAATGCCGAAACTGCGCCTCTTGCCGTTAAGGCGGGTGCCGATGTTCTCGTTGCGGGTAATTATTTGTTTTCAGCAGAGGATATGGGTGCACGAGTTAAGGAAATCAAAAATCTATAACAGTCTCTCGATTTCTTTTGCGGCATTTTTACTGATAAGATGTGCGTATTCTTCCAGCACGCCTTCAATATGCTCTGATGAGTTACAAATTTTGCTGTCAGCACATTTTTCACTTAATAGAAAGTATCTGTCGCCTTTGAAGTATAATCTGCTTATTCGGGCGTTTTTAGCGATTAGCTGTCTTAAGATTCGCGCTAACTCGTTTAAATTTGCACAGTAATAACAATGAAGGACTTTTTTATCTTGTCGTTTAATTTGTTGATTTTTTGTGAATTCAAGTATGAATTTTCCCTCGGGATATTCAATGAGCCTTGCGGATATATTCTCTTTGTATACAGTAAATTTACTTTTGGGTAGTGCGGCTTTGAATATAGCCTGAATAATACTTTTTCTCATTGTCAGGGATGGTTGATTTAGAATAAACTGTTCAGCATCGGATTTACTCAGCATAATTTTTAGACTGTTTGTGTCAGAACTGTACAAATACATATACCATTCCTCCGTTTTTATATTTTACAGAAGCTCTAGTTGTGTCTTATGAATAATTAGTACAAAACGCCCCGCATAGGGGCGTTTTAGTTTTTAGTCGCATTCTTTAGTCATACTGGGCGGAAAGAAATCTTCGGTAGGGAACTGTATACGTCTGAAAACATCGCAGGGCTGGTCGGCAGTACAGTTATCAGTACACTGTTTCTCGGGAATGCAGAAGTCATAAACTGGCACCAGCATCTGGACATTTCGAATAAGCTGTACCACCGTAAATAGACCGATCGTTATATATACGTTGTTCTCGGTATTATTAACTGCCAATGAACTGCCAACTGTTTCACAAATGCATTTTGGAATACAACAAAGATTATCGTTACATACTTCCGATTTGCATATACGAGCAGCTAACGGAATCGGGTCGACTGTCTGAACGACGCATCTGGGGGTATTTTCGGTCTGCGGCAGTTGCAAATCTGAAGCGTTTTCAAGGGAAGTTAAGTTTGAAAATACCTTTGCGCTACCTTCACTGCCGAAGAGAATTACTTTTTTACTAAAGGTTGCGATTCCTCTTACATCGGTAGGCATACTGTGAGGAGCCGTGAATACTTCAAGGTGCGCCAAGAAAAAGAAGGTCAAATCGCAGGAATAAAATCCCCGATTGAAGTTGACCGGCTCAACATCTACATATACATTAAGTACTTCTGCGCTTTTAAGCTTTACGCTTATAGCACGGTCAATGAGTTTTTGACCTTCTTCTGAGAAATAACATCTCAAATCTTCAATACAGTCTCTGTCACAGCAGGAATCATACACTCTGCCGGCATCAATGCAAACAGCATCTCTAAAATTGTTCTCTGTGTAATTATTATCAGCCATTGTTATCCTCCTTCATAGTTTCGGTCTTAGTAAAATTCTAAAACTCACTACATACTATGAATTAATAGGTTTTTGTGCCACAAAAACAATGTTACTTGACAAATATCTTTGAAAGATTTATAATTTACTAAAATTTGAAGAGTAAAAATTCAGGCGTGAAGTGCTGACGGGACGGGGAGTTGCCGGTCAGACGAAAACTAAATTGGTTGCGGTCTGAGTTTTGCATCCCGCTTCTTAGGACAAGAACATTATCTTCTTTCCTGTGTGTAGTGGGGAAGGAGGTTTTTTTATGCAAAAAATTACTTCAAGCTATTTCTTTGGTATCGGCAATCTTAAGAACATAAAAGTTACGGTTACTGTAGCTCTTTTTGTTGCTATAAGCATTATTTCCGGCAAGTTTTTGGCAATTCCCATAGGGGACACTCTGCGTTTTAGTTTTGAAAATCTGACGATTATACTGTCGGGAGTTTTGTTCGGTCCTGTTATTGGAGGTATAACCGGAATTGCCGCAGATTTAATTGGATGTATTTTGCGTGGGTATACTATTAATCCAATTTTAACACTCGGCGCGGCGCTTATTGGTTTTATCAGCGGTATTCTCTATCGTTTGTTTTATAAACCCCCCCTATCTTTCCGGATTGCTGTCAGCACATTTTTTGCTCATTTAATAGGTTCTGTTCTTATTAAATCTTGGGGTCTATCGTTATTTTATTCCTTACCGTTTATTGTGACGCTGCTCAGCAGATGCGTGAATTATGCGATAGTATTTGCGGCAGAGTTTATTGTTTTACTCATTTTAATGAAGAACAGAGGATTTATAGGTCAAATCAACAAAATCAGAGGTAATAATAATGAATTATAATGAGACGCTCGAATATATACATTCTGTAAGTAATTTTTTCTGTAAGCCCGGTCTTGAACGGATTGGTGAACTTTGCGAAAAAATCGGAAATCCACAGAAAAGATTAAAATTTATTCATGTTGCCGGTACAAACGGAAAGGGCTCTTTCTGTGCTATGTTGGCATCGGTTTTAAAGTCAGCTGGGTATAAAACAGGACTTTATACTTCTCCGTATATTCTTGAATTCAATGAGAGAATAGCTGTCGACGGTGAAATGATACAAAATTCTCATTTATGCAAAATTACAGAATGTGTAAAAAAAGCAGCAGATACAATGACGGACAAACCTACGGAATTTGAACTAATTACCGCAGTTGCATTTGAGTATTTCAAACGTCAGGAATGCGATATTGTTGTGCTGGAATGCGGGCTTGGCGGCAGATATGATGCAACCAATATAATCAGCAACTCTCTCTTATCGGTAATTACCGGAATTTCCATCGACCATACATCATTTCTCGGTGACACTATTGAGCAAATAGCCGGAGAAAAAGCCGGTATTATTAAAAATAACGGACTGTGCCTTTATTGTGGTGATAATGATAGTGCGCAAAAGGTTATTCTAAGCGAAGCCGAGAGAAAGGACGCAAAACTTTATATAACGGATAAAAGTAAACTTTCTGTAAGGTCTTATAATCTCTCGGGAACTGTATTTGATTACGATGAACTAAAGGATATCCGTTTAAAATTGTTAGGTTCTTTTCAGCCCTTGAATGCCGCAAATGTAATTAGTGCTGTGCACATACTAAATGACAGCGGTTTTTCAGTAAGTGAAAATGCCATAAAGCAGGGAATAAGCGATACTGTTTGGAGAGCAAGATTTGAAGTTATATGTGAAGAACCGCTGATAATTGCCGATGGAGGACATAATCCTGAGGGAGTTAATGCTGCGGTAAACAGCATTAAACTCTATTTTGGTGAAAGAAAGGTTAATATAGTAACAGGCGTTATGAGAGACAAGGATTATAATTATATTGCCGATGTTATTTCATCCGTTGCCGCAAATGTGTTCTGTGTTACTCCGGATAATCCAAGAGCATTAAGTGCGAGAGAATATTCATCTGTCTATTCGGACTTAGGAGTGGAGTCCTATGCATGTGAGAGCGTTACAGATGCTGTGCGTACGGCAATCAGCAGTTCTGATATTAATTCTTTGCCCGTGGTCTGTCTTGGCTCTTTGTATATGTATAAAGAAGTTTTAGATGCCGTTAATTATGTAAAAAAAGGAAAAAATAAGTAATATGTAGAAAAAATATGCAAATATATAAAAAAATATGTATAAAATATAATAAAAAACACTTGACATTTTAATTCAATTGAGATATCATTATTCTGTACTTTAATATACGTACGTTGGAGCGGCTATGTCTAAAACTTATTTTTTTAATGGAGAAGAGATTGATGAAAATCAGTTAATTATGAGAATTCGACAAGGTGAAGAGGAATTATTTTCGCTTATCACTTTTGAATTTCTTCCCGTTATAAACAAATATGTTTCTGCTCTTGACTGTTCCGGTGGAGATAGTGAAGATTTTGTTCAGATCGGTCTGCTTGCTCTATGCGGTGCAGTTGATGCTTATGATTTTGCTTCTGCATCTTTTTCTACCTTTGCATCTCTTTGTATTAGGCGTGCGATTATTTCTGAGCTCAGATATTTTTCTTCTAAAAAACAGATTCCCAGAGGCGCGCTTTCAGATATTAACGAAGCTGAAATATGGAATGAAAACGATCCTGAATCTGCTTTTATTGACAAGGAAAGCATCAATGTTCTTACGGACAAGATAAAGCTAACCTTATCATCTTTTGAATACAAGGTGCTAACTGCTTATTTAAAGCACGGTAATTACTCGAAGGTAGGAGCAGCTCTTAACATTACTCCTAAGGAAGTAAACAATGCTTTACAGCGCGCTCGTAAAAAAATCAGGAAATCAATCGGCGGTAGCCGTTGATTATATATGCCCATGTAGCTCAACATACAGAGCGTTGTTTTCTCAAAGATGTCGGTGCGATTCCGACCGGGGCTAAAAACCAAACAAGTGAGGTACAAAACATGTTCGAAGACAAGACTTTAGTTTGCAAGGACTGCGGAGAGGAATTCGTATTCACTGCAAGAGAACAGGAATTCTACGAGTCCAAAGGATTTGCAAATGAGCCGCAGCGCTGTAAACCCTGCCGTGACAAGCGTAAAAATGCAGGAAGAGCGCCGCGCGAGATGTTCGAGACTACCTGCAGTGCTTGTGGTAACCCCGCGAAGGTTCCTTTCCAGCCCCGTGAGGACCGTCCTGTATACTGCAGCGAGTGTTTCGCAAAAATGAGAGAAAATTCTGCTGAATAATATATCGTATGTATATATTGCCGCCCACTCGTTGGGCGGCTTTCTTCCGTTTTGCGAAAACATTACTTGACATTTATGTAAACAAAAGTGATAATTAAAACATAGATTATTCATATTTTCTTAATACAATTATTGTAATATTGGGATATACTTCATTAGAGCGGAGGTTTATATTATGGACAACAAAAAAATTCTTATCGTTGATGATGATGAAAACATATGTGAACTGTTGCGTTTATATTTGGAAAAAGACGGTT
The DNA here is from genome assembly GCA_045614505.1 of Acutalibacteraceae bacterium. Classification (GTDB taxonomy): domain Bacteria; phylum Bacillota; class Clostridia; order Oscillospirales; family Acutalibacteraceae; genus SIG607. Next base: position 15,024 of record JAZLDA010000110.1, read on the forward strand.
TCGAGCCTATAGTTGCCGGCGATGGAGAAAAAGCGGTTGATTTTGCGCGCAAGTATAATCCGGCTCTCATTCTTCTGGATATAATGCTTCCTAAGCTCGATGGCTGGCAGGTATGTCGGGAAATCCGAAAATTCTCTTCTATTCCCATTATTATGCTGACTGCAAAAGGCGAAACTTTTGACAGAATTCTCGGTCTTGAGCTCGGCGCTGATGATTACGTTCCGAAGCCTTTTGATGCGAAGGAGCTCATTGCTCGTATAAAAGCGGTTTTACGCCGAAGCGGTGTATCAGACAGTAAAAAAACCGAAGAGGTTTCTTACGATAAAATTGTTGTTAATCTCACAAATTATGAGCTTAAAATTAACGGCGTTCAGGTCGATACACCTCCGAAAGAGTTAGAACTTTTATATCATCTCGCAAGTAATCCCAACAGGGTGTTTACTCGTGACCAGCTTCTTGATGAGGTGTGGGGATTTGATTATTATGGGGATTCCCGTACCGTTGATGTGCATGTTAAAAGATTACGCGAAAAGCTGGAAGGTGTTTCCGACAAGTGGCTCCTTAAGACCGTTTGGGGCGTCGGATACAAGTTTGAGGTAAGATAATTGGCAAGGCTTAGTACATTTAAAAAATATTTTCTTGCCATATCACTCACTTTTCTCATTTGTCTTACTGCAATTGTCGTTATTCTGAGTTTCTTAATTAATAACTATCTGTCAAAAGATAAGTTTGAGTCACTGTCTGTTTCTTGTGACACGTTGTCTTCCTATGCGCTTTCCGATTATCAAAATGAGAATTACAGAATAACCGTGTTTCATATGGCGCGCGTTATGTCTGAGGTTGCTGACAACACAATAATTGTAACAGATTCTTCCGGCTCAGTAATTGCGTGCTCTTGCAGTGATTTTTCCGTTGACTCAGTGTGTGCACATTCTCTTAAACAGATTGGCGGCAAGATTTTAAATAAAACCAGTTCTGGAAACTATGAAGAAATCGGTCGATTCGGTAATATGTTCACTGAAATGCATTTCGTTACCGGCAAAAAAATTGTTTCTGTTGACAACAACCATATCGGATATGTTTTTGCAGCTTCGCCTGCTGCTACTCTTACAAAGTTTTACAGCGATATTTTCAGTTTATATGCTGTTGCAGCTATTGTGCCGATTATTCTGTTGTTTTTTGCGCTTTATACCGTTACTTATCGGTGGATAAAGCCTTTAAAGCTTATGTCAGAGGCATCAAAAGCTATGGCAAAGGGTGATTTTTCAAGACGCATTCCGGTTATGAGCAGTGACGAAATCGGTCAACTCTCAAAATCCTTCAATCAGATGACGAACTCGCTTGTCGAACTTGAAGCTATGCGCCGCAATTTTATTGCTAATGTATCTCATGAGCTAAAAACACCCATGACTACAATTGGAGGCTTTATTGACGGAATCATTGACGGCACTATTGATAAAGATAAAGAGGAACAATATTTAAAAATTGTTTCAAATGAAGTTAAGAGAATGACCCGTCTTGTTGAGGGTATGCTCAATCTTTCAAAGCTTGAAGCGGGGGAGACTAAGCTTCAGCCTGTGAATTTCGATTTTCGCGATCTAATTCTTGATGTTGTGTTGAGTCAGGAACAACGTATTGAAGCGAAGAATATTGAAGTTTTTGGTCTCGATTATATTGAAAGCTGTGTGGTACGTGCCGATAGAGATCTTTTGCATCAGGTAGTATATAATCTCTGTGATAATGCCGTTAAGTTTACCAACGATGGCGGTGAGATATCTTTCTCTCTTTCAGCCGACAGCACGCATTTTGAGTTTAAAATTAAAAATACCGGCGTCGGAATTCCAAAAAAGGATTTGCCGCAGATTTTTGACCGATTTTATAAAGGGGATCGGGCGAGATCAGCAAATAAAGACAGTACCGGTCTTGGTCTATACCTTGTCAAAACTATTGTTAAAATTCACGGAGGTACTGCATTTGTTAAAAGCAGTGAAAACGAATATACAGAATTCGGTATCCGTTTACCTATTAAATCTTAATCCATGGAGGATACAGCATGAACGAATATAACGAAAATGAGCAAAATATTTATTCTGAAGAGAAGTCTATACCTGAGACTCTTGTACAAGAATCTGACAATATTTCTGCTGAGACTGTTAATGACATAAAAGCTGAGCAGGATATGAAAATTAGCGAAAATGAATATTCGGACGGCGGTGCAACTCAGAATGTTTATCCCGTGCAGCCGACTTCTATGCAATATAATAATCTCTATCAGCAACCTGAAACAGTAAATATAGCAAATTTTAATCCTGTTGAATATACCCCTGTTGAACCAAAAAAGCCGGTGGCAACCGGTATTAAGGTTTTTGCAGTTCTAATGGCAGCAGTTATACTTATAACCGGCTCATGTCTCACCGGTTATCTTATAGGCATTAATAAATACTCTCGTTCGGCAAACAATTATGCTGATACGACCTTAAATCTTGTGGGCAAACCTGCTGATACTGATGAATATACAGCGGCTCAGGTGTATGAAATGCTCAATAAGTCGGTTGTTGGTATCACTGTGTACGGTCGTGAAGGCAGTGGTTCTACTGCGTCGGGTGTAGTTTACACAGAGGATGGTTATATAATCACCAATGACCATATTTATGACAGTATTGCCGGCGCTAAATTTATCGTCCGAACCTATGACGGAACGGAATATTCTGCTTCATTTGTTGCCGGAGACGCTCGAAGCGATCTGGCTGTACTGAAGATTAATGCAACAGGCTTTGTTCCTGCTGTATTCGGTAATGATAAGGAGCTTGTCATCGGTGAAAATGTCGTTGCAGTAGGAAGACCGAATAATATTGAAGAGAACAGTATTACCGAGGGAATTATTTCTCTCAAAGACCGTCGCGTTTCTACTACTACCAATTATTCCATGAAAATGATTCAGACCAGTACGCCAATTAACCCGGGTAATTCGGGCGGTGCGCTTGTTAATATGTACGGTCAGGTGGTAGGTATTACTTCTTCAAAAATAGCAGGCGAGGAGTATGAAGGAATTGGTTTTGCCATTCCTTCATCTACCACGAAGATTGTTGTTGAATCACTTATCAAAAACGGATATGTTGCCGATAGAGCGAGACTTGGTGTTTCCTATCAGGTAATCAACACCGTAACCAAGGAGGTTGAAAACTATCCCTCTACCGGAATTCTTATTGCAACTGTAGATAACGATAGCGATCTTTACGGAAAAGTGAATGTAGGAGATATGATTACTGAGGTTGACGGAATTAAAATTACCTCTGATAGTGTTATTCTTGATGCTATTGAGGCTTCAAAGCCGGGTGATACTCTCACGTTTACGGTGTATAGCTCCACCGGTTCCTACAAAACTATTTCTGCAAAGCTTCTTCCTGATACCGGTTCATCCAGTTATGTAAAAGCTGTAATTCAATAAAAAATATATTGTTAAAAATACCGTGGTTAATTCCACGGTATTTTTTTATTTTCATTACATAGTGTGACAAATTTTGCAGATATGGTGCGATATAATGTAGTCAGGTGGTTTTATGACTGTGTATGTTGATGTACTGATCTTTATAAATGCCGTTGTGGATTATCTGCTTATTAACTTGTCTTCCGCAATAACCGGAAACAAAATCCGAACTTTAAGACTTGTTTTTACATCACTTGCGGCATCTTTGTTTTCACTTGCTATTTTTCTGCCGTATTTAGGCACTGCGGCAGAATTACTTATAAGAATGTTTTCAGCATTTATTATATGCTTTATAGGATACGGCTGGAAAAACTTTAAAATTTTTGCAAAAAATTATTTTGCATTTCTCACAGTAAGCGTAGTTTTTAACGGAATTATGAGTGCAGTCTGGGTTATATTTAAACCTAAAGGTATGGTTCTGAGTAACTCTGTCGTTTACTTTGATATATCCGCACTAGAAATGATATTATTTTCGGTGATTTCATATCTGATAATAAGGTTTGTACTTAGTATAATCCGTCGTGTCTCACCCTATGCGCGACGGTGCAAAGTACAGCTAAATCACAATGGAACATTTGTTGAAGTTACGGCACTGGTTGATACAGGTAATTCTCTAAAGGATATTTATTCAGGCCGTGATGTAATAATTACCGATAAAAGTATAGCTATTCAACTGTTTGGAGACCTTACCCGTAAAAATAAATTATTGCTTCCATATAAAACTGTAGGCGGTGTGGGTATGGTTGATGCGTACCCGTGTAAGAATGCATACATAAATAATTTTGAGGTCGGTACGGTGCTTATAGCTGTAGCGCCGGAGTCGATTGACGGTGATTATATGGCTATAGTTAACCCAGAAATTCTGAATGTCAGGTGATATATTATGAAATTTTTAAACTTTATATCTAAAATTTTGCTTAAGCTTAAGATCATAAAGAACATTTATTATATTAACGGTACCGAAACGCTTCCTCCGCCTTTGTCAGTCAGCGAGGAAAGAGAACTGCTTGAAAAATTTGAGACAGAAAATGAGTATGTTAAGGAAAAACTAATTACCCATAATTTGAGACTGGTTGTTTATATATCCAAAAAATTTGAAACGCCGTCTGCAGGTACAGAAGATCTTGTGTCAATCGGAACTATCGGACTTATAAAAGCAGTAAATACCTTTCAGCCGGACAAAAACATAAAGCTCGCAACCTATGCTTCACGCTGCATAGAAAATGAAATTCTTATGTATCTGAGGAAGACCTCATCACAAAAGTGTGAAATATCTCTTGACGAGCCGCTTAATATTGATTGGGACGGCAATGAACTGTTGCTGTCCGATGTACTGGGAAGTGACGGTGAAGAGGTCGGAAAAGAGGTAGAGAGGGAGGACGAGAAACAACTTCTCCTAAAACTTATAGATAATCTTTGTCCAAGAGAAAAGGAAATAATGCAAATGAGATTCGGTATGTGCGGATATGAAGAATTAACGCAAAAAGAGGTTGCGGATTATCTTGGTATATCTCAGTCATATATCTCAAGACTTGAAAAGAAAATAATCGTCAAGCTGAAGAAACAGATTGAGAGAGCCATGCAATAATAAAAGCCTGAGAACAGGGTTTCTCAGGCTTTCTGTTTATTTCTTGGTTACATACGCAAAATCTATCAAACCGTTTCCGATGGTGAAATTAAAATCAATAATGTCGTCGGAATAAGCGGCAACAGTGTTTTCAAATGCTATAGGCATAAGCTTTCTTTCGGAAAGAATACTGGTTTGAACATCGGGAAGTGATTTAACCGATGTTTTTGAGAAATCGTAACCAAGCTTGTAAGCAAGAACACTGGGGTCCTTGTCTGTGATAGTTACGGGGTAAACAATGATTGCACATTCATTGGTGTCAAACGCCAGCTCTAAGTCATCCATATCGTCATAAGACTTAGTGTTGATATAAGCACCTAATTGCTTCTGCCAGTGTCCAACCAAATTATTAATTGGAAGTACCATATCAGCATTGTTGTAATAGTAAAGCTTCGTGGAAGGAAGTCTGCCGTCATCATATTGCTCGAGAGCGGTATTATAAAGTGTCCTTGCTTCGTTTATATTATACTCCTCAATTCCGACATAATCCAACTTTTCATTAGTTAATGTATCGGGGAAGAAGGAATATGCAACATTATAACCTACACCTAAGTCGCCGGCATAATTGCTTCTGTCAAATGTCAGATACAGAGAACGGCGCAAATCGTAGGAATAAACATCATTCATTTCCATAACCCACAGTACATTCTGGTATTGTGCCGTTTTGAGACCCATACCGGTTGCAGTGTCCATCTCTGACATAGTAATAAATGCGATGTCAACAGAGGATTTTTCAAGTTTTTCTATGTTTGCGGTATCCGGAGTATAAGAGATAAAAACAGCGAAGTTCTTTGCGGTGAAATCGCCGTAATATTTATCGTTCCTGTGCAGACGCACTGCAAAATCATCTTGATTCCATTTTGTGAGTCTATATGAACCGTTTGTTAGAACGTACGATTTTGAAAGACCGTACTGGCCATTACAGCCATTAAAGAAGTCCTCGCGGCATGGCATACAAACAGCGGTGGTGAGCTTATAGAGAAAATCGCTGTCATTGTCGGAAAGAGTAATTGTGAGAGTTGTGCTGTCTTTTGCTTTCACTCCCAGATGCTCCGGCTCAATTTGGCCGGACATAATTAGCTCGGCGTTAAGTATGGAACGAAGCTTTCCTGCATAAGGGGAACGGGTCTCGGGATCAACTGCTCGTCTGAACGCAAAAACAAAATCGTGCGCAGTTACAGGCTCGCCGTCGCTCCAAATTGAGGTTTCGGATAATTTGAAGGTGTATGTATTATCTTCAAAGGTATATTCGGTAGCTACAGCGGGAACTACTTGACCCTCCGCGTCAACCCTCATCAGACCTTCGAAAAGATTTCTAATCATCAGAAGCTCGGTGTCATTTGAAGCAAGCTGCGGGTCAAGAGTTACTGCGGCAGAAGTTGCTTCATAATAAATAACTGCATTGCCATTAACCGAACCGCACCCCGTCAGAGGAAGTATAGTTAGGGTTAAAACCAGTAAGAAGGCAATATATTTTTTAAGTGATTTCATTTTAATCTCCCACAAATCATAATCTACTCACTATTATAATGTATCTGCTCATCTTTTTCAACGATTATTTTTGTGTGTAAAGAAAAAAGCTTGACACACATAAAGTATTATGGTATAATCACTGCTGTAAAGTAATTTGCTTTACAGTCAGAGGTGCAAAATGAAGGATTTATCTATTGCATTGCTTTTAGATGTATACGGAGATTTGCTTACCGACAGACAGCAAAGGATTGCGCGGGATTATTTTTATGACGACCTTTCATTATCCGAAATATCTGAGAACGAAGGCATTTCCCGTCAAGGGGCACATGAAATTATCAAGCGTACCGAACAGTTGCTGTTGTTTTATGAAGAAAAACTTCATTATTCGAAAACCGTGTACGATTTAAAGAAAGCTGCGGGTAAGGAAGATACTGCAGCAATTTATGAAATTATAGAAAAACTTTAATGGTGGTGAAAAGATGGCTTTTGACAGTCTTGCCGATAAGTTGGCGAATGTTTTTAAAAATCTTCGCTCAAAGGGCAAACTTACCGAATCGGATGTTAAGCAGGCTATGCGAGATGTACGTCTTGCATTACTTGAGGCTGACGTTAACTATAAGGTTGCTAAGGATTTTACCAACCAGGTAACTGAAAAATGTATCGGCGAAAATGTTATGGAGTCTCTTACAGCTCCTCAGATGGTTGTTAAAATTGTCCGCGATCAGCTTACCGAGCTTATGGGCAGTGAGCAAAAGCGACTTAATACTTCCTCAAAAATTCCTACCGTTATTATGATGTGCGGTCTGCAAGGTGCAGGTAAGACAACGCACTGTGCGAAACTTGCATCATTTTTAAAGTCTCAGGGTCATAGACCTATACTTGTTGGTTGCGATATTTATCGTCCTGCAGCTATTGAGCAGTTAAAGGTTGTGGGTGCTTCTGTCGGTGTTCCCGTTTTTGAAAAAGGAAATCAAAAGCCGGAAATTACAGCAGAGCAGGCTATCCGTCATGCAAGGGATTACGGCAATGACTTTGTTATTCTTGATACTGCCGGACGACTTCATATTGATACAGAACTTATGGAGGAACTGCAACGCATTACAAAGGCTATAGAAGTTCACAATATTCTTCTTGTTATCGACTCAATGGTGGGCCAGGATGCAGTTAATGTGGCTAAATCTTTTAATGATATTCTTGAAATCACAGGCGTTATACTTACAAAACTTGACGGCGATACCCGCGGCGGTGCGGCGCTTTCAGTTAAAGCCGTAACCGGAAAACCCATACTTTTTGCCGGTGTAGGTGAAAAAATGGACGCTCTTGAGCAATTTCATCCCGACCGTATGGCTTCACGTATTCTCGGTATGGGTGATGTGCTTTCCTTAATTGAAAAGGTTGAAAACGAAATTGATGTTAAGCAGGCTGAAGAGACAGCTCGACGTCTTGAAGAAAATAAATTTGATATGAACGACCTTTTAGCTCAGTTTCAGCAGATTAAAAAAATGGGCTCGGTCAAAAATATACTTTCAATGCTTCCGGGTATGGACCGACAACTCAGAGACATTGATATTGACGACAGAGCTATGCTCAGAATAGAAGCGATTATTACTTCTATGACCAAAAAGGAAAGAGCAAAGCCTGATATAATTAACGGCTCCAGAAGGAGACGTATAGCTGCAGGTGCAGGTGTTAAGGTCGAAGACGTTAACCGCCTTATGAATCAGTATAATCAGATGAAAAAGATGTTTAAACAGGTAAAAGGCAAGGGTATGAAACGCAGATTCGGCAGGGGAAGTTTCCCCGGTATGCCTCCTGGCGGATTTCTCGGTATGTAATTGATTTTAAAAAGGTAAACTTTTTAAATATAAAATTCTCTTAGGAGGTGTAATAATGGCAGTAAAAATCAGTCTTCGTCGTTTAGGTGCTAAGAAAGCTCCTTTCTACCGTGTAGTTGTTGCTGATTCCCGTTTTTCCAGAAACGGTCGTTTCATCGAGGAAATCGGTTACTTTGATCCCACTAAGGATCCCGCTATCGTAAGCATCGATGGTGAGAAGGCAAAGCAGTGGATTGCTAACGGTGCTCAGCCTACCGATACCGTTAAGGCTCTTCTCAAGAAAAACGGTGTACTTTAATTTGGTTTAAGGAGTAGTATCTGATGAAAGAACTTCTTATTGCTATTTCCTCCGGTCTTGTTGAAAAGCCGGAAGAAATAACTGTTGAGGTTGATGAAATCAATGAAGAAGGCATTATCGTATATCATCTTCACGTAGCTGAGGGTGATATGGGTCGTGTTATCGGCAAACAGGGAAGAATAGCTAAGGCTATCCGTACCGTTATGCGCGCTGCCGCGAGCCGTGATAACCAGAAAATTATGGTTGAAATCGACTGACACAACTTCCGCATACTTTAAGTATGCAGTTTTACCCCCATACTTAATGGGGGTATTCTTTTAATTTTTGGAGACCGGATATGAAAAAGACCTATCTGAAAATCGGAAAAATTGTGGGAAGCCACGGAATAAAGGGAATGGTAAGAGTGGAATGCTGGTGCGATTCCCCTGAGTTCTTATGTAAATTTAAAAGACTTTTTACTGCGGAGAATGAGGCGGCTGTTCTAAAAATCGAAAAGTCATCACCGCATAAAAATATCGCTTTGTTGAAAATAAAAGGTATTGATACCATTGAGCAAGCAGAAGAAAAGCGCGGACAGATTTTATATATTTTCCGCGATGATGCAAAGCTGCCAAAAGGCCAGTATTTTATTGAAGAAATAATCGGCTGTAAGGTATTTGATGTAAATACAAAAGAACTTTACGGCGAGATGTCTGATATCAGTCCCACAGGAGCAAATGATATCTGGCATATTAAAAACGACGGTAAGGAATATCTTTTTCCGTCTGTCCCTGACTTTGTAGATAACGTCGATGTTGACGGCGAAATTATATATATTAATCCGCCAAAGGGGATATTTGACGATGATGATTGATATAATGACTCTTTTTCCGGAAATGTGTGAAACCGTTCTTGATACTAGTATAATCGGCAGAGCGCGTAAAGCCGGAAAAGTTGAACTTTCATGTGTTAATATACGTGATTTTGCAAATAATAAGCATAATAAAGTTGATGACGCTCCATTCGGCGGCGGTATGGGCATGGTTATGGCGGCAGAACCGATTTATAATTGCTATAAATCTCTTTGCAAAGAAAATGAAACTAAGCCGTATCTTATTTATATGTCACCAAAAGGGACGACCTTTAATCAGAAAAAGGCCGTTGAACTGTCAAAAAAAGAGCATATTGTGTTTCTTTGCGGTCACTATGAGGGTGTAGATGAGCGTGTGATTGAAGAAATTGTTGATGAAGAAATTTCTATAGGTGATTACGTGCTCACAGGCGGAGAAATTCCGGCGCTTGTTTGTGCAGATGCCATTTGCCGTATGCTACCCGGTGTTTTGTCGGATGAAATATGTTTTACAGAAGAAAGTCATTTTGCAGGGTTGCTGGAATATCCGCAATATACGCGTCCTGCGGTGTGGATGGAAAGGGAAGTGCCTGCGGTGCTTTTATCCGGAAATCACGCTGAAATTGCAAAATGGCGGAAAGAAAGAGCCATTGAAGCCACCTTTGACCGCCGTCCGGATATGCTAGAATGTGCTGTTCTTGATAAAAAAGAACAAAAATTCCTCAACTCTTATATCCAAAGTAAAGCAGATACTGAATAATTATCCACAAAATATAGTGTTTCAGAGTAAAATTGCATAAATTTGGAGTTAGAATTTTTTTACGGTTTGGTTAAAAAATGGAAGTTGTTAAAGTTGGATTGACTATTGAATATTATGTGATATAATTATCATATCAATTTTAGATTGAGATAAGGAGATATAAATATGTGCGTTAAAGACGTTGTTATTCAGAATCAAGTTGGCCTCCATGCTCGTCCTGCTACTTTTTTTATTCAGAAAGCTAATGAGTTCAGATCTTCTATTTGGGTTGAAAAAGATGAGCGCCGCGTAAACGCTAAGAGCCTTCTCGGTGTACTTTCTCTCGGTATCGTAGGTGGTACGTCTATTAAAATCATTGCTGACGGCTCTGATGAAAAAGAAGCGCTCGATGCTCTTATCTCTCTCGTTGAATCCGGTTTTATGGAATAATTTATAGTTGATTTAAAGCCGATGAAAATTTCATCGGCTTTTTTTAAAAAAACACTTGCATTTCTTTGTGCAGTGTGTTATAATCCCATAGTAATATCCGGGTGTGGCGCAGTTTTGGTAGCGCGCTTGAATGGGGTTCAAGAGGCCGCAGGTTCAACTCCTGTCACTCGGACCAGAAAAAACGACAAGTTTATACTTGTCGTTTTTTTGTTATATATATTTATTCTGTCAATAATAACATCAACACAATAAAGGGTGATGTTATTGAAAAACATATTAGAAAAAAATGGTCATTATCTCTTGTTGATATATTTACCTATCTATCTTGTATCCTTCTTATTTGCCGAACAGGTGAATACAGGAGATTATTTTATCTCTTATCTGCCTATTGACGATTTTATTCCTTTTTTTCCTATATTTGTTGTACCCTATGTTATGTGGTATCCATATATGCTTGTACCTGCAATAATTATGTTATTCAGAGATGTTTCTGCTTTTAAAAGATTTATGTACTATTTAATTATAACGATGTCTGTGTCTCTCATAATCTGTCTTACTGTTCCTAACGGTCAAAATCTGCGTGTAACAGAGCTTGGCGGCGGAAATCTGTTTACAAATTTGGTTTCTGTAATATATTCTGCAGATACAAATACTAATGTGTTACCCAGTATGCATGTGGTTGGAAGTATAGGAATCATTTGTGCGCTATATGACAGTAAATTGTTTAAAAAAGTTAAAATATTTATGCTCATTCTTGGCGTTCTTATTTGCGCCTCTACGGTTTTTATTAAGCAACACTCAATCCTTGATGTAATCGCCGGAGTGCTGTTGGCTGCAGTCACAATTCTTTTAGTGTATATTCTACCGAGGAGAAAAGTGAAAGGACGGAAGAAATGAAACATATGCATAATCAACGGCGTTAGCGGTGGTTTATAGTGATATTCCGTCTTCGAAGGAGTGATATATTTTGCTACGCAAAATGTGATATTGAAACCTGCGGTTTCAGAGATATTATATTCGCCACTAACGCCCGCAGGCATATCACTTGCTACGCAAATATCATGCACCGAAGGAGCATATAACTCGCCGTAAGGCGAATATAACTGAAAACGACAAGTTTCTATTGAAACTTGTCGTTTTCTGGTGCGGTTGTTCTCAACGGATTCGAGAAACAAAACTTAAAACAACCGACTTTCACACATATATTCATACCGTATCAAAGCGGCACATTGGTGTTTTCAAAAATAATAATATAAAATGTATATACAAGATGAGTTGTATATACAAAAAAGGAGAAAATACTGATGTTAAAATTTATAGAAGAGTTTTATTACGGTAATTTAGATCCACAGGCTCGTAGCACGAAACAGAACAAAACTGTTCAAAAGCAGATGGAAATCTTGATGCTAAACGAAGACTATCTAACCGAGAACCTTTCGGGCGAAAGTAAAAAGAAATTTCTTGAGTTTTCTAATGCTTGGAGCGTAGTCGACGGAGAATCCAATCTCGACAGTTTTATTATGGGTTTCCGTCTTGGTGCTCAATTCACATACGATACGTTTGTAAAAGATGAGGCTCCGTTTATGGACTTGCTAAAGGAGTAAGCACTATGAAGGAAAAGAAATTTTATATTGTATTAGATGACTTTGAACGTCGGGTGGTTGTGAACTGTATGAATGAAATGCGTAACTCTCTCATTGAGGACGGCAAATGCACTGATGCTTTGGATGAAGTTCTGCTGAAGATTATCCGTTCAAAACAAAAGAAACTTAAAGTTATTTACAAGGAGGTTTAATTATGGAAAAGTATATCTATGATGAAAACAATGGTTTGTGGTACGAACTGCAAGGCGATTATTACATCCCTTGCCTAAAACTCCCCGATGAAGAACAAAAGGAAATCGGTGTTTGGGGTTTGCGACACGAAGAATATATGAAATCGCACCGAAAAGCCACCTACAATCGATTACTATTTGAAGGTAAACTCAATTCCTATCTATTCGAAATAAACGCACAGGCAGAAGAAATGTTTAATAATCTTATAATGCAGTATAAGAATGCGGAAGGCATCACAGAGAAATTAAAAACAAACGACCAAATGGAGTGGGTATGTCGAATGAATAATGTTCGTCAAAGGATAACAGAGATGGTAAATGCCGATTTGATTTATAGATAAAAAAGATAAAACCGAGCAAATTTTATATTTTGCTCGGTTTTTGTTGTTTATTGAAATAACTATACATTTATGCTATAATATAAACATACTTTTGAAAAGCGAGGTTTGGTTATGGAGAAAGTTACATATTTTGATGTGGAATATGCTAATTCTAAAAATAAATCAATTTGCCAAATTGGTATTGTTTGCGAAGACTATAAAACAGGTGAACCTTTCTATCCCGAACAAGACATTTATATAAATCCCGATGATAATTTTGATTCATTTTGTGTTGCTATTCACGGTATCACAAAGGAACAAGTTGCTAATGAGCCTACATTCCCTGAAGTGTGGGGGAATATCGAAAAATATTTTACTAAATCTGTTATAATTGGACATAATGTCGCAAATGCAGATTTAGATGCATTGTTTAAGAATTTGAGCAGATATAATATTGATATTCCAAAAATGTACTATGTTTGCACTTGGGAATTGGCAAAGCAATTTGTGCCGAGCTTTGCTGTCGAGAATTATAAAATGTCCACTTTATGTGAATATTTTGACATAGACATCGATTCGGAACACAATGCTTTTGACGATGCGTGCGCCTGCTCGGACTTATTCAAGGCGCTTGTTGACAGATATAATTTAAATCCCGATGACTATGTAAAGAAATACGTTCCAAAGAAAACGTATGCATATTCAAAATATCTTACTGACCCGGAATTAAGAAGGTCTATTAGTGAGTTTTACGGTATAATAAGAGGTTTTTCAATCGATGATGTTATTAACGAGACAGAGGTTGAATACATCAAGCATTGGAGAGACGAAAATTTAGCGTATTTTGAACATGATGAAATTAAGAATATCATTGATTCCCTTGATGTTATTCTTGAGGACGGCGTGGTAACTTCTAAAGAAATTATGTCATTACAATATGCAATCAAAAATTACCTTGATACCGTTTCTACCGCACCTTCAACATTAGCAACTCAAATCCTTGACGGTATTATGAAAGGTATCATTGAAGATGGTGAGGTAACGGAAGCGGAATGTAATAATCTTCGTCAATGGCTATATGATAATATCACATTAGCTGGTCACTTCCCGTTTAATAGAATTATCGAGATTTTAGAAGATGTATTAGAAGATTCAATAATAACCGAAGAAGAATTAAAGTGTGTATCTAACTTCATAAAAGAATTGCTTGATCCTGTTGCTTCTCTTTCGGCGCAAGTTAACTCTGTCGAGGGTAAACATGTATGCCTCAGCGGAAATTTTGCTTATGGTTCTGGTAAGGCAGCAGTCGAAAAATATATAATCGCACACGGTGGTTTTATTGATTCCGCTGTCAAAAAGTCTACTAACATTCTTATGGTTGGTAAAAATGAATGCCAGGCCTATTCTAACGGTACTTATGGAACAAAAGTCAAGAAAGCTATGGAATATAACGAAAAAGGATGTAATATAGACATCATCAAAGAATCTGATTTCCTTTTTGAATGATACATATGTAATAGATATTGAAAATTTGTTTGTAGAACAAGGCAAAAGATGCACTCCAGAACGGAGTGCATCTTTTTTAGTGTGACATCGTATTTAATCAAAAGGATAACTATTAGGTGTGAAGGGTGTTTCTTCGCAGAACATAGCCTCACGTGATAAAGGATATCTATCCTCATACAAGCAGAAACCGATACCATATTCATCTTGTCGATTTCTTGTGATATATTCTTCACGTCTTGCTACATTTGTCTCACCTACAAGGTAAAGATACTGAATCTCTACCCATTTAGCCATTCCTTCATAAATCAACAGGCGTTTACTCTTGGGGCATTTTTTCAAATTCTTATTGTTGTCCCAATGAGTGTACTGCCATATGTGAGTTAGTTCATGAGCAAATGTGGCAATTAAAGAAATACGAGGTGCACCATTTTCTAGAATGATACTGTATTTCTGCTTTTTATTAACAGCCACGCCAAGAATAAGCATACTTTGTGAGTCTCTGGTATCCAAAGGAATACCAAGTTTTTTCTTGAGTTTTCGCTCATCAGTAACTTCGATAGAAACCGGAACATCAATTCTTGCTCCAAAGAAGCTATCCATATTTTCAATAACTCTTTTGCACAACGCTTCGACTTCTGCCTTGGATTTTACAACAGTGTTACTACAGGTGTTGCAACGCATACGTCCATCAGGTAAACGGAAGAATTCAACACCAGAAAGTTCGGTGCCACAGTAAGAACAAAACATTTGATTATTCTTGTTCTTATCTGTATTGCGCATATTCTCTGCACAATTCTTACCTTCGCGAGCTTGTCTAAGTTCGCCGCCGTCAAAGCCTATTTCCTGCAAGAATGATTTTGTTCCGTCCAAATCTAAAGCCGTGCTTCTCTTACCCTCACGATATTTAAGATAATATCTTTCATGGTAAGGTACAGATTCGACTTCAGGTGGCGAAGAAAGTTCTTCGGTGGGTGCTTCAGTTTCGTTTTCGGTTGATACTTCTTCAACAACATCTTCTGTTTCAGGCGTTGTTTCGTCAACCTCTTCTGCAACCTGCTCCACAGTTTCATCCTGTTTTAATTCTTCTTCAAACAGTTTCTTTTCTTCACTCATCTTCGCTCACCTCCTCTTCGTTTTCTGAAGAGATTTCTTCGGCGGTAGGCTCTTCCTCAGAAGTTTCCTCTACAGTTTCATCTTCGCTAATAGAAGCAGTTTCTTCTTCGGTTGTTTCCTCAACAGGAACCTCTTCTACAGGAACTTCTGTATCAGTGGTTTCTTCGGTAGTCACTTCATCTGTAGTGGCTTCTTCCTTTTTAGCCGCTTTTTCTTGTGCCTTGCGAAGTTTTTCTTCTTGGCGTTGTTTCTTCTTTTCTTCCTTTGCGGCTTTTCTTTCGGCTTTTTTTGCTGCTTTTTCAGCCTTTTTGCGTTGCTTAGGTGTTAAGCCATCATCAGACTCAGAACCGGGATCTTGGGTTTCAGTTTCATCGTTGCCTTTTTTATTCTTTTTCTTAAAGACTTTCTTGAACCAATCACCAATACGACCGAATAAGCCTTTTTTCTTTTCAGGCTTTTCATCCTCAGCGTAAACATCGAAGGAATCGGAAATCTTTTCTTCAGTCTGAACCTCCGGTTCGCGCATACTATCCGCGATCTTCTCATCATTCCAAGTAAGATAATCCGAAATGATTTGGAAAATACGATTTACATTACGCTCTACAGCAATCAATAAACCAATATCAAGCTGGCTATCTTCGATAATAAAGATGCATTTATCAGCATTTTCAATATCTTCTGCCAAATCAAGACTATAGGTTAAAGGAGCATCGTAATTACCAAGAGTTACAGCGGAAATATATGCTTGGTTATCGGCAAACAAAGTTACGAAAACTTCGTTCAAAAGATTTGTAAGAGTCATTCTGATAGAATCAGTAAACGCATCACCAAATTTAGAAAAATCAAATTTCAAAACTTGCTTATGATGATATTCACGGGTAGGTACGCCATTAACCTTGACTAAATCGCCGTTATCGAAATCATTGTGAGCACGCAGTTTCCAATAACCGGGTGTATCTACACTAAAGTCGGCGAATTGATAGTGGATATCAATGTTGTTAACTGACTTAAGAGCACCCATAGAAGGAGAATCTTCAAGGTGATTGATTGTATAATTACGTACCTGCCTGTAAGACAATCTTCCACCTATATGCTCAGAAGCACGACGTACTAAGATACGATTATCAGAAGCGGTAGATACCATTTCATAGTATTTTCCGTTCAAAGTGAAGAACTGACCAGGCATATATTTTTGATATACGTGACCTTTGAGCTCGGTGCCGATATAAACGTGTTTGCTTTCTTGCTCAGCAATATAGCTGGCATTTTGTAAATCATCCAAGATAATGCGCGAGAAGTCGGCATTTTCAATGGTATAAACGCTCTCAAACTTCCCACTTTCAACACTATATTGTCTTCTGAAAATAATGGTATCATTCTTTTCAAAGGATATAGTTTTACCATCACGATTTTTAACGGAAAGTATCGGATTGCCTTGCTTATCGGTAACAGTATCACTGCCGAAGATTGTGCAAATCTCTTTCCACATCTCTGCAACGGGATCTTTTGCTTCGATATTAAGCATTGTTAACTGTCTAAGCAACGTTTCTTCTTTTACCGAATCAATACACAATAACAAACAAAGCGAAAGAATAGAGTTTCTCTTTGTACGTGCATAGTCTGCGGTAATATAAGGTATAGCTTTGGGGTCTGCCGTAAATATCTCGGTATTATCCGACATATACTCACGAAGCATATACTCAGAAGAAATAACGTTTACAAAGCCTTGCTGCTCTGCAATAGTTGCAAAGTTGCGACGTGTTTCAAATAGATTGTTTCTATCATCTTCAACGCTAATATAAGAATAATCGCTAACGCGTTCGTTACACATATTAAAGGACGCTTGGAAGCAATTATCGAACGTTTCTTGGTTTGTCGGAAGTTGAGCATAATCAAGCAAATCGTAGTAGTATTGCTTTGCAATCCAATGTGCATCAAGTACGGGGAATGCTTCACCGCCATACCATACGGTTTTCTTCACTTGATTTTTAAGTGCAACCATAGAGAGTTCGGTGCCCATACCCAAGAATCTAGATACGCCCGGCAAAATACGGTGTTGCAGATAATCATCGTCTGCTGTCCAGTACATATACGAACTCATACCGTGCGGATATTCTGTGGCTGAAACCTCTGTGATGTTAGTCATTAAGATATGCGAAAGTGCATCAACCAAACCATCACAGTTACGGTCAACGGAACAGAATGTAATAGAGCACTCTTTTCCGCAACATTTAATCAACAAATTCAAACCGATTTGCGCAGTAGTTACAAGTTTGGATGGCTCAACAACCACTACAAACGAGACATTACGCAAGAACGGAAGATTGTTTTTATGAATATCCAAATCGTGAACAGCAGAACGAGAAATGATACCGATATCTGGCAAGTTTTCTTCGTTAACCTTTTTGTCAGAAAGAACTTCTATTTTCCAAAGATCCGGAATGTTTGAAACCGCCTTCATTCCGGTTGCAGTCCACTGGCGTAAATCTTCCTCAGTTCCATGTCGACCAAGAACGATTAACACCTTTCCACCGGTAAGCAATTCGCGATTCATAGCATAAAAGACATAAGGATTGAGTTTGTCATAGAACGGGGTGTTGAATAATAAACTTTTTCCTGTAGCAAGGTCATAACCTGAACGAACGTAATCTACGTTTGGTTTAAGACCTTTTTCCATCTTTCTGCGAATAAAAGCAGAATAGTTTTTACCGATGTGACCGCCGTTTCTTTCAAGGCCAACAAGGATATCCTCAATAGCGCCGCCGCTTACACCACCGTTATTTACGGTTGTACCTTCCGCAGAAAGCTTATCGCCAAATAGGGCTTTTAAAGGCTTTCTGAGCATTGGATACATAGCAATGCGACGTGAGTTATCTGCTTGTACTGTCAAATTGGATTTTTGCTGTCCTTTCTCCAAACCATCAATAAAGAAGGCCATTTCACCGATAATGATAACGGCAAACACAGGATAAAAAGGTGCGCTCACCAAATTATTCATACACAAGCCACAGGATATGAGCAATGCCAATCCAGAAACAAAACAGCCACCATAATATGCTGTTTTAATAAATGTACGAGCTTGTCCAAAATGTTC
This sequence comes from Acutalibacteraceae bacterium, assembly GCA_045614505.1. GTDB lineage: Bacteria > Bacillota > Clostridia > Oscillospirales > Acutalibacteraceae > SIG607. The sequence goes on from JAZLDA010000110.1 coordinate 33,629, forward strand.
TTTAATATACCAACGGTCATCTTCTTCGTCATAGTTATAGAACAACTCGACGATAGAACCGATAGAAGTATTTCTTTTAACCTTTGTTCTGCCTAAAATCGCAGTAATCACTCTCTTAATAATTACATAAATGAGAAGTGCTGCTGTATTAAACAGAACTAAAGTGAGATAAATACCCCAACTGGTATAAAGATTGCGGATAAACTCTGCAACTGCGGTTAAGTTTATCTTCTCGAACAAATCAGCAAGTTTTAAAAACAAATTTACAAACAACTCGGATAATTGTTTTAAGAAGATTAATAGAACCACACTATAGAGAACGGCCACAACAGGCATAGCATACTGCCTGTTGCGATTCTCTTTTTTTACGTTTGCTTTGCTATTAAAGAACGCAAACAGTATGAACGGAAGGAAGGATACGATAAGTTCTACGAAAAACAAGATGTTATTCATATATTCCCTCCATTCTTACTGTGATTCGTGTTACAAAGCTTGACGGAACAGTTACGAAGTTACCATTGCTGATAAATTCAATCTGTCTACAATCTCCTGCAAGGAATGGCGCAGGATATGAATATTCCGTCGTTTGGTCAAAGTCGTAATCATATGGGCGTGCCATCGTTTCGTCACAGTACTGACTACCACCCAAATAATCACTATAGTTTTCTTCAAGATGCGCTCTTCTTTTTCTAATATCTTCTTGATGCTTTTTACGAATTCGCAAGCTCTTTGTATATTCATCCACGTTCTTCTCAGCATAATTTTGAACAGTATAACCTCTGCGCACATTACAAGAAGCGCTTAGATATTTAGAA
>JAZLDA010000111.1:0-3447 GCA_045614505.1 Acutalibacteraceae bacterium
TTTGTGTAGGCGCTTATTACGGTGTGAACGGATATAAGGAATATAAAAGGGTGCTTGAGGAATGTCCTCTTGAAACTAAAATAGCCGAGCTTACTTCAAGAGAAAACTATATAAAAATGGATGAACTGCCGCAGTTTTATATTGATGCGGTAATCGCGGTAGAGGATCATAACTATTATGACCACGGGGCGATAAGCTTTGTTTCTACAATGCGTGCCATACTTACCAATATAAAGGACAGAGATTACACCGAGGGCGGTAGTACCATAACCCAGCAGGTGGCAAAAAATCTCTATTTCACTCAGGAAAAGAAGCTTACCCGAAAGGTAGCCGAAATGTTTATGGCAGTTGAACTTGAAAAGCATTATTCCAAGGATGAGATTTTTGAGTTTTATGTGAATAACATTTATTTCGGAAGCGGATATTATAATATTTATGACGCTTCAATGGGGTATTACGGTGTTGAGCCGGCGCAAATGACCGACTACCAGTCAACCGTTCTTGCAGGTGTACCAAATGCACCATCTGTATATTCTCCCGACAATAATACACCTTTAACTGCACAGCGCCAACAACAGGTGCTTGACAGTATGGTGGAATATGGTTATATTGATAAGGAAAGTGCAAATAAAATAATTAACGATAAAGGAGAATAACTATGAAGGATTTACAGGAAAATATTATACCATCAATAAATCAGAATGACTCTGACTACTATGAATATGATAAAGGAGACGGAATCAGAGTTCTTTACGTAGGGAATTCCATTACCAAGCATGCGCCCAAGCCCGAGGTTGGTTGGTTTAATGACTGCGGTATGGCTGCCAGTAGTATTGATAAGGATTATGTTCATCTTGTGCAGGCAAAGGTAAAGGAAATCCATCCCAATGCCGCTTTCAGTATTTTGCAGGTGGCAAACTATGAGCGTGAGTTTTATACCATTGATCCGAAGGAATGCTATATTGAGGCGAAAGAGTTTAAGCCTGATGTGATTATTATGTTCTTTGGCGCCAATGTAAATAAGCAATATGATATTACTGAAAATCCCACAAAAACCTTTGGAGAGGCGTATGAAAATCTAAGAAACTTTCTTGTAGACGGCAGAGATGCTTTTGTTATGCACTCTCAAGGATTTTATATTCGTCCCGTGCTTGATAAGGAAAAGGAAGAAGTTTCGAAGAAATATAACGATGTGTTTGTAAATCTTGAGGATATAAGAGCTCTTCCCGAAACCCACGGAAAATTTAATCATCCGGGTGACTACGGTATGCAGGTGATAGCAGACCGTTTCTGGGAAAACATTGAAAGTTATGTAAAGAATTTTAAGAAGTGATATGACAAAAAAGAAGCAATCAACAGATTGCTTCTTCTTTTATTTCCCAGTAATATTTTCGTTTGCACAAGGGGAAGTCGTTCATTACACCGTGCTCGGGGTCATAAAATGTTCCGTCAAAATACAGCGACCAGTGCCAGCAACGGGGAGTTTCAAGACTGAGCAGTGCAATTTTGGGCAAATCTTCTTTTTTGCTTGCGCATTTCCTTTCGTTTTCAAAGGAAATGCCGTTGCTTTTCAGCACCGCTTTCATCTGAGCAAGAGTTGTTTCTCTTTCTGTTCCGCACTCAATATTTATTTGCTCGACGGTTTTTTCGGTGAGCATAGCCAGAACTGACTGTCCGCACTGAAGGGAGGTAGGCTCTTTTATATAAGAGGGTTTCTTCGTAAGACTCATAAACCACCCTTGATTCTGTCTGTGATTCTACTTTTGTGCAGTACCGTGTAAAGTACGATAGAGGAAACGGCACCTACAAGCGCCTGAATGGAATTTCCTATTATGTCGGCGGCGGCAACTCCTAAACCGTAAAGGGGAATTTCAAAAAGGAAATATCCACCTACCATTATTATTTCACATAGAATGGCTGTTAAAATTAACATCACAACACTGAATTTCGCTTTTCTTCCCACAAACAAAAAGGCAATAAGAGCCATAACTGCTTTAATAACAAAGGTTGCGGGAGCGTAATACACATAGCCTAAAACCAAATCACAAAGGGCGCTTCCAAGACCTGCTGCGGCAATGCCGTAGGGACCTAAAATAATACCCGAAATTATGACAAAGCAGTCTCCTAAATTTGCATAACCGTTGCCGGGAAGAGGGAAGCTTATGTAGGTAGCAACAAAGGTGAGGGCGGCAAAAAGCGCCGCCATTACGGTTTTTCTTATACTATTGTTTTTCATTTTTATACCTTCTTTTTCTTAATGAGTTTTATGATTTTTGAAATAAAATCCTGCTTGCACGGGTCTTCTGCAGAGAGTACAGAAATTTCGCCGTCCTTTACGGTGATGTAGGACACCGGCTTTTTGGTCACTCCTGCACCTGCACCGCCTGCAATGGCATCGCTGTTTTTAGCATTCATACCGTCAAAACCGCCTCCTCCAAAGCCGAAGGAGAGCTTATAAACGGGAATAATTGTGGTGCCTTCAATGTTAATAGCTTCACCGAAAACAGAATTACTTTCAAGAGCATATTGTGCCTTATCTGCGGTGGAAGCGATTATATTGGAAATATTATTGCTCATTTTCATTTACCTCTTTTAAAAACTTAGTAATTTCGGGAATAATTTTAAATACTGCAATAAGCAGATTAATTACCCTGATTTTAATTTCTGCATAAAAATCCAAATCGGGTTGTGCAGATTCATAGTCACAGACTATTTTCATATTGTCTTCCTTAAAATCCATAACGGTTTCGAGAAAACCTACAACAGGGTAGAGCACACTGCAGACTCCGCCGTAAAGCAGAGCAGTCTGGGCGGCGTCATCGCTTGCAACGATTATGTTAAGGCGAAATTTTTTAACAATAACCTTTTTAATAAGATAGCTTACTCTTCCCCACAAACCGACTTTGGAAGAAAAAAGGAATTCAACTGTTCGTTTGAGAGTTGTAAATTTAAGCTTTTTCTGTACCTTGCCTTTTTGCGGCAATTCCTTGCCGAAAACAGCAACGGCGACTTTAGTTTCCTTGCCGAACTTAACCGCAAAAGAAACCCGTATTCCAATCAACAAAATACCTAAAATTATTAAAGCAAGTACGCAGAGAATAATAAGTAGTATTTTCATAAAACTATTCCTTCATTTTTATCTTCTCTCATTTTATTACATATATTTATAGATTGCAAGAAAAAAATGAAAGATACTGATTTTGACTTGCTTTATAAAACAATAATGTTAAATTGCACAAAAACGGAAGTTTTCTTTTGTGGAAACTTCCGTTTTTTGTTTTTTTATAAATTTTTTTGTCACAAAATGGGGGGTCTGCTCCGTTATATATTATAGAAGGAGTTTTCAGGAGGTGGGTCCAATGCAATAGTAATTGATTTAAAAATAAAATAAAAAGGAGAGTAAAAATGTTAAAAAACAGGAAAAAATTAAAAAGTTTAATAGCATTA
>JAZLDA010000112.1:0-6784 GCA_045614505.1 Acutalibacteraceae bacterium
TGTCGCGGATGCCGAACTTTCTGTGTCCGTTAGCATCCAGTTGTGTAACTTTTGCCATGAAATCTCCCTCTTTTCTTAAAATTTAGGCAAAAATGCCTCAAAATGATATTGCTATTTTAAGTATAGATTATTTCACATAATATCGTGAGTAAAATAATAATTTATTTTTGTATTATCTTTATTATATATGTAAAAATACTGTTGTAATTGAACAAAAGTTATGTTAGAATAAATAAGGCAATTATGGAAAATAGTGTGATTTTTCTAAAAGGGGATACAGGGATGTATTATATAAACGAACTCAGCTTTCTTTGCGAAATACTGAGAAAGAGCTTCGTTAATACTGCAATACTTTCTCCGGAGGATTCCATTGCTAAGGTGATGGACACTTTATATAACCCGGTTTTAAGCACAATGAACTTCTTTAATATCACCGTAGGTGAGTATACAGGCAAGGTTGAGCCCTTTACATTGTATAAATCCTCTGACGCGTTGGGTTTTAGTTATATGTATATGCTCCTTCCCGATACCGAAAAGCCTTCCTTTCTGTTTATAGGACCATTTCTGAATTATGACTTTTCCTCACGGCAAATACTGGAAATAGCTGAACGATGCGGAGTAGACCCTAAAAATCAACAAATTTTCAACAAACTTTATGATAATATCCCCATAATACCTGAAAACAGCAATCTTTATATAGTTGTGGATATTTTCTGTGAGAGAATGTGGAGAAATGCTTCCTTTTCCATAGTTGATGTTCAGAAAGAATGGCAGTTCCCCGTGTCTCCCATAAACAATTCTGCAGTAGATGACAGCGATATAGCTCTTATTAATATGAAGGCTATGGAAAAACGGTACGAATATGAAAATGAACTTATGCAGGCTGTCTCCTTGGGACAGATTCATAAGGTCGATATGCTGTTGGGCGGATTTAATATAGAATCTTTTGAAAAACGTACTGCAGATGTATTGCGAAATATGAAAAACTATTGTATAATAATGAATACGTTGCTGAGAAAAGCAGCAGAAAACGGAGGAGTACATCCTATTTATCTCGATAGAGTTTCTTCGGGCTTTGCACAACGAATAGAACAGCTCCTTTCCACAGCCGAGGGCAATTCCCTTATGAGGGAGATGTTCCGAAGTTATTGCAGGCTTGTCCGTAAACATTCAATGAAGGACTATTCTCCTATTGTGCAAAAAACAATAGTTATTATTGAGTCGGATTTGTCGTCTAATTTAACACTCAGCACACTGGCTTCCCGCCAGAATTTAAGCGCGGGCTACCTTTCCACCATTTTCAGAAAAGAAACCGGAAAGACCATAACCGAATATATAAGAGAAAAGCGCATAAAACATGCGGCGTTTCTGCTTAGCACCACTCATTTGCAAATACAGACCGTGGCTCTTCATTGCGGAATAATGGATGTGCAGTACTTCTCCAAAACCTTCAAAAAGCAGATGGGCAAGACACCCAAGGAATACAGAGAAGCAATGAAGCAAACAACCTTTAAATAATTTCGGCAGACAGCCGAAAAAATATATAAAAATAAATTCAGGAGGATGAATTATGAATATGAAGCTATCCTTCCGTCATTACGGAGACGGAGACCCCGTATCTCTCAAATACATTTCTCAGATACCGGGTATGCGCTCTATCGTTTCGGCGGTTTACGATGTTAAGCCCGGTGAGGTGTGGCCTGAGGAAAGCCTTAGCAAAATCAAAAAGCAGTGCGAGGAAAACGGACTTGTTTTTGATGTTGTTGAGTCTATCCCCGTTCACGAGGATATAAAGCTGGGCAGAGGTGACGTGGATAAACTTTTGCAGGTTTACTGTGAAAACATTCGCCGCTGTGCAAAGTACGGCGTTAAATGTGTTACATATAACTTTATGCCTGTATTTGACTGGACACGCACACAGCTTGACAAGGAAGCAAAGGATGGCTCTACCAGTCTCGTAATGTACTGGGAGCAGATGAAGGGGCTTGACCCCTTAAAGGATGATATTCATCTTCCCGGTTGGGATTCAAGTTATACTCAGGATGAGGTTCGCGAGCTGATTTCTGCATACGGTGAAATCGGTGAAGAGGGACTCTGGAAAAACCTTGAAAAGTTCCTCAAAAAGGTGATTCCCGTGGCAGAGGAATGTGGCGTAAGAATGGCAATTCATCCCGATGACCCGCCTTATCCCATTTTCGGTCTTCCCAGAATTATTACAAACGAGGAAAACCTTGACCGTTTCCTCAGTATTGTTGACAGCCCTGCAAACTCACTTTGTCTGTGTACCGGAAGTCTCGGCTGTGCAGAGAGTAATGATATTCCTAAAATGGTGCGCAAATATGCAAAGATGGACAGAATCGCATTTATGCATATCCGTAATGTAAAGATTATGGAGGACGGTTCCTTTGAAGAGAGAGCGCACCTTTCCTCCTGTGGAAGTCTTGATATTTACGATATCGTTAAGGGACTTGTGGAAAACAATTACAGCGGCTATGTTCGTCCCGACCACGGCAGAATGATTTGGGGCGAAACAGGAAAACCGGGTTACGGACTTTTCGACAGAGCGCTGGGCGCAGCATATATCAACGGTCTTTTCGAAGCCTGTGAAAAAGGAGAAAAATAATGAACGCTAATGTAATTAATACCGATTTAAACGGCAAGGTTGCCGTAGTAACGGGCGCAGGCGGTGTGCTCTGCAGTTATTTTGCAAAAGTTATGGCACGTGCAGGCGCAAAGGTGGCGCTTCTCGACCTTAACGAGGAAGCCGCAAAGACTTTTGCCGATGAAATCATCGCCGAGGGCGGTGTGGCAAAGGCTTATGCCTGCAATGTGCTTGATAAAAATATCTGCGGTGAAGTTGCTAAAAAAGTTCTTGAAGAATTAGGTCCCTGTGATATACTTATAAACGGTGCAGGCGGTAACAACCCCAGAGCAACCACCGATAAGGAATATTATGAGCCCGGTGATATTGATGCCGACACAAAGAGCTTCTTTGACCTTGATTCTGACGGAGTGGGCTTTGTGTTTAATCTTAACTTCCTCGGAACTCTAATTCCTACACAGTGCTTTGCCGCTCAGATGCTGGGCAGAAAGGGTTGTAACATAATTAACATTTCCTCTATGAATGCCTACACCCCACTTACCAAAATCCCTGCATATTCCGGCGCAAAGGCAGCTATCTCCAACTTTACACAGTGGTTGGCTGTTCATTTCTCCCGTGAGGGTATCAGAGTAAATGCAATTGCTCCCGGCTTTTTCTCTACTAAGCAGAATGAAAAGCTTCTCTGGAATGAAGATGGAACTCCTACAGCCAGAACAGGAAAAATTCTTGCCGCAACTCCCATGGGCCGTTTTGGTGAAACCCAGGAGCTTGAGGGAAGTCTCCTTTTCCTTACAAATGAAAAGGCTGCAGGCTTTATTACAGGTATAGTAATTCCCGTTGACGGCGGCTTCTCCGCATATTCGGGCGTATAAGAAAGGTGATAAAAATGGAAAAATTTGTACCCGTTGTAGTTATTAAGGAGCTTAACGAGACCGACAAGATTCTCACAGCTCTTAAAAATAACGGAATCAACTGTGCGGAGATTACCTTCCGTACCGCTTGCGCAAAAGAGGCAATAGAATATGCAGTCAAAAACTATCCCGAGATGAGTATCGGCGCAGGCACTGTTATAAATGCACAGCAGTGTGAGGATGCACTCTCTGCAGGCGCACAGTTTATTGTGTCTCCCGGTCTTTCGGTTGATGTTGCAAAAATCTGTAAGAGCAGAAATATCCCTTATTATCCCGGCTGTGTAACTCCCACTGAGATTATGCAGGCAATAGACCTCGGTATTACCACAGTTAAATTCTTCCCCGCTAATGTTTACGGTGGTCTTGCCGCATTAAAGGCGCTTTCCGCTCCCTTCCCGCAGGTTAAATTTATTCCTACAGGCGGTGTTGACAGAAGCAATATTGATGAATTCTTAGCCTTTGATAAAATCGAGGCTATCGGCGGCAGCTTCTTTGTTAAGGAAGCGCTGGAAAAAATGGAGGGTAAATAATATGGCAAAAATAGTTACATTCGGTGAAATAATGCTTCGCCTTGCACCTAACGGCTACTACCGTTTTTTTCAGAATGACCAGATGCAGGCAACCTTCGGCGGCGGTGAGGCAAATGTTGCGGTTTCCCTTGCTAATTACGGTATGGACAGCGTATATGTTACAAAGCTTCCTAAGCACGCAATAGGACAGGCTGCTGTTAATTCTCTGCGTTATTTCGGCGTTGACACAAGCAAAATAACAAGAGGCGGCGACAGAGTAGGTATTTACTACCTTGAAAAAGGCGCTTCTCAGAGAGGCTCGGTTTGTATTTATGACAGAGCACACTCTGCTATTCAGGAAGCAAGTGTTAATGACTTTGATTGGGACAGCATTTTCGAGGGCGCTGACTGGTTCCACTTTACCGGTATTACTCCCGCTCTTGGTGCTAACGTTGTTGAAATCTGCAGAGAAGCCTGTAAAGCCGCAAAGGCAAAGGGTGTGAAAATCTCCTGTGACTTAAACTACAGAGGTAAGCTCTGGACAAGAGAGCAGGCAAGAGAGGCTATGACCGACCTTTGTCAGTATGTTGATGTTTGCATTTCTAATGAAGAGGATGCTAAGGATGTATTCGGTATTGAAGCAGAGGGCACCGATATTTACGGCGGTAAATTAAACCACGAAGGTTATAAATCGGTTGCAAAGCAGCTTGCTGATAAATTCGGCTTTGAAAAGGTTGCAATTACACTGCGCTCCTCTATTTCCGCCAGTGATAACGACTGGGCAGGTATGCTTTATGACGGTGAGGATTATTACTTCTCAAAGAGCTATCATCTGCACATCGTTGACCGTGTTGGCGGCGGCGACTCCTTTGGCGGCGGACTGATTTATGCAATTCTTTCCGGAAAGAGCAGTGCCGAGGTTATTGAGTTTGCAGTTGCGGCATCTGCACTTAAACATTCCGTTGAGGGCGACTATAACAGAGTGGGTGTCAGCGAAGTTGAAAAGCTTGCAGGCGGCGATGGCTCAGGACGCGTACAAAGATAAATTGACTAAAATTCCCGAAGACATTCTTCGGGAATTTTTTTGTTTATATTTCATATGTTTTATGATATAATGTAAATATATCTTAGTTTGAGGAGAAAAATATGAGATATAAAAAGCCAAATATTTTTTGTTACCGGTTAGCGCAGGCGGCGTCCTTTCTGGTGGCAAAGACAGTATTTAAACGCAAAATACTTCGAAATGAAATTAAGGTCAAAAAAGGCCCTTTTGTTGTTATAGCAAATCATCAGGCGGCACTTGATTTTGTTAATTTAATGGGTGCAACAAGCAGACCGATGTCCTTTGTAATCAGTAATTCCTTTTATAATTCTCTGCCCATTACCGGCTTTTTTGATAAGCTGGGGGTTATACCAAAACAGCAGTTTCAAACTTCTCCAAAGGATATGCGCACCATTAAATCGGTTATTGACGAGGGACAGGCTCTGGTTATTTATCCTGCAGGGCTTATGTGTGAGGACGGACTTTCCACACCGATTCCCGAGGCAACATATAAGTTCCTTAAATGGCTGGGAGCAGATGTTTACGTTGCCAAAACCTTCGGCACATATTTTGCCATGCCTAAATGGGGCAAGGGAATGCGCGCCGGCAGAACATACATGGATATTTATAAGTTGTTCAGTGCCGATGAACTCAAAACTGCCGATGTGGCAGAAATAAAGATAAAAACCGATGAAGCACTGCTTTTTGATGCCTATAGAGAACAGGAAAAACTCCTTATAAAATACAAAAGGCAAAATGATATAGAAGGACTTCAAAATGTACTTTATATGTGCCCTCACTGCACGGCGGAATTTTCTATGAAAATCAAAAACGGTAATGTCATTTACTGTGAAAAATGTGGCTTTGAGGAAGAAAGCGACAATTTTGGATTCTTACATAAAAAATCGGATATCGGAAATGAAATCCGCTATGTCTCTGATTGGAGTAAGTTGATTTTTGAGATTGAAAAGGGAAAAATTCAAAAAGGTGAGTATAGTATTACCGCTAAAACAGTTATTAAAATGATAAACTATAAAAAGCACAAATTCGAGCAAGTTGGAGAGGGAAAAGTAACTCTTAACAGTGAAGGTTTTTTAATAAGCGGTAATATAAACGGGGAAGAAAGGGAAATCAAAGCATCAATTAAAGGTATACCCTCACTTCCGTTTTCCCCCGGAAAACACTTTGAAATTCAAAATGGAAAAGAGATTTATCGTTGTCAGCTTTTGGACGGTAAAATCACAATGAAATTTATAAATGCAGTTAAAATCTACTATGAGCTGTCAAAAGAAGAAGTTAAATGCTAAATAATAAAATGTATAATAGAATTTAAATAACAAATTTATACAAAGGAGTATTGCATTATGAAAAAATTGTTAAGTATTGTGCTTACTGTATGTATGCTTATGTCAATGGTTATCGTTTCTGTAGCAGTACAGGCAACCGAGGCAGAAGATACATACAAAGCTTCCACTCTTGGTAACGGTGGTTATTATAAGTTCACCTTCGGAGAGGGCGAATCTTATGATGATTACAAGCCTTGGTTTACAAACACAATCGATTTAGGTGTTTCTGAAAAAGATTATCAGGAAACATGGAAAGGTAACTCATTCTATCCATTATGGGGTGCCGGAGCAAGATATCATACTATAACCGCTGAACAGAAAGAAATTACTGTTTTGGGCGGAAAAACCTACAATGTTCTTGAAGTGTCTAACTC
>JAZLDA010000113.1:0-1670 GCA_045614505.1 Acutalibacteraceae bacterium
GTTATAAAGGCTTCCTCCCTTATAAAGGAATACGGTTTTTCCTTGGGACTTCAGATGATGACAGGGCTTTATAAATCAAGTTATGATAGTGATTTTTGCACTGTAGACGAGTTTATAAAAATTTCTCCCGATACCGTCAGAATTTATCCCACGGTGGTTTTAAAGCATACAGCCCTGGCTTATCTTGTGGAAAGCGGAGAATATATACCGCCGAGCCTTGATGATACACTAAAGGCTTGCGCTGAGTATTATAAAGAATTTACCCAAAATGGCATAAATGTTATTCGTATGGGTCTTCATCACATAAATGAAGAGGATTATATTGCAGGGCCGTGGCATCCTGCATTCAGCCAGCTTTGTATGTCGCGGCTGTTTGCGGAAAATGTTATTGAGGAACTGAAAAAACTTCAGCAAGGTAACTATATAATCTATGTTTCCGAAAGAGAAATTTCTGTCGCAGTAGGACAGAAAAGAAAAAATATTATTAAATTCAAAGAATTAGGATATAACTGCCGCGTTAAAGGTGTTGCGGAAATAAAGTCCGGAGAGTTTCGGATTGAGGAAGCTAAGGAATAGAAAAGGAAGTGAGATAAACTATGCTGTTGCGTTCTATTGAGGTTCAGGGTTTTAAATCCTTTGCGGATAAAACCACACTGAAATTCGGTAAAGGAATTACGGCAGTAGTAGGCCCTAACGGAAGCGGTAAAAGTAATATTTCCGATGCCGTAAGATGGGTTCTCGGTGAACAGTCCACAAAGAGTCTTAGAGGTCAGTCAATGGAGGATGTTATTTTCTCCGGTACTTCCTCACGCCGCCCTCACGGCTTTTGTGAGGTTACTCTAAATATTGATAATAGTGACAGAACACTTAATTTTGATAATGACAGTGTTTCTATTACCCGCCGTTATTACCGTTCTCACGAAAGTGAATATCTTATAAATAATGTTTCGGTTAGACTTAGAGATGTAAACGAGCTGTTTATGGATACAGGTCTTGGAAGAGACGGTTACTCTATGATTGGACAGGGTAAAATTGATAATATCATAAGCTCAAAATCCAATGAAAGACGAGATATATTCGAAGAGGCATCAGGTATATCAAAATACCGTTATCGCAAAACCGAGGCTGAAAGAAAGCTTGCCGCCGCAGAGGAAAACCTTTTGCGCCTTAAAGATATTATGGCAGAGCTTGAGGGCAGAGTAGGCCCTCTTGAACAACAGAGCAAAAAGGCAGAAAAGTTTTTAGCTCTTGCAGAGGAGAAAAAGACCCTTGAAATCGGTCTCTGGCTTTACACCCTTGCTAACTCCAAGCAGGCTTTACGCGAGCAGGAAAACAAAATTTCCATTGCTACAATGCAGTACAAGGAAATTGACGAAAAACTGCAGAATTTTGACAGCGAAAACGAGAAAAATTCCCGCAATTTTGCTTTACTGACTGCCGCTATTGAAGAGTGCCGCAACAATATTGCTTCCTTTAATGAAGAAATTGCTACATTGGGCGGTGAAATGTCGGTAATCGGCAGAGACAAGGAGCATAACGACTTATCAATCGAGCGCCTTATTGCAGAGCGTGAGCATCTTAAAAAGAGCGATGAAACAGCAGAGGCTGAAATTGAGGAAAAGAACGCCGCCGCAAAGGAAAAGGAAGAGGAAATTACCGCACTTGAAGAG
>JAZLDA010000114.1:0-3571 GCA_045614505.1 Acutalibacteraceae bacterium
AAATTGCTGTTATGGGCGTTTTATCACTGCTGGTTGCCATAGGTACCCTTATAGGCGCCGCTGTGCTTGCTGATATTAACAGTAAGAATTTATCAATTGACCTCCCCGACAGTAATTATTCTGCAGACGACTCCTCTTCAAATGTAAGTCAAAATGAGGAAAACTCTTTAATAAGCGGTGAGGAAAGCTCGTCGAATGAAGAAATTCCATCCGGTGAAGAAAGCCTGCCTGAGGAAGCAAAGCCCGTCATTGATACGGGAATTTACACTTTAGGTGCAGACAGCATTGTCATCACATCAGGGGAAGCGGGTTTTGTTGAGGGAAACATAAACTGCGGCGGAATAACAATGGAATTCTCGGGACAGACGGTTGACAGCACCCTTATTGCCACAGGCACCGACAGTCTTAATAACACGGTTGAAATTACACTGGTTTTTAACGGCACTGCAATTACGGCTTCCAGCCGTCCTATAATACAATATGAAGAAGCCTCGGATTATCTTACCGTTTCGGGAGTTTTTGTTAAATAGTAAAACAAAACTCGGAGATTTTAAATCTCCGAGTTTTTAATTGGTTATACCTGCTCTGTGAAACGAAGGAAGGCTTTCAGTCCTTCGGCTGTGCGCTTGTATACTCCGGCATTCTCTAAAACTTTTGAGAAAACAATTCCGATTTCTTTTTCTATAATACCGTCAATGTTATCGGCGGTAATGTTATAGTTTTTAGAGAACTCATCAACCCAGTCGGCGTGTTTTTCGAGAAGTTCATCGCTTCTTAAATCCTTGCCTTCGAGAATCGCTGTCTTTAAGGCGGCGATTTCGTCTTTGAGACGGGCAGGGAGCACTGCAAGACCCATAACCTCAATAAGTCCGATATTCTCTTTCTTAATGTGGTGAAGTTCTGCATGGGGATGATATACGCCAAAGGGGTGCTCCTCTGTGGTGATATTGTTGCGCAGTACAAGGTCTAATTCGAAATTATCACCGTTTTTGCGGGCAATAGGGGTAATGGTGTTGTGGGGCTCATCGTTTGTCTGAGCAAAAATAAATGCTGTCTCGTCGGTGTAACTTCTCCAGGAAGCGAGAATTCTATCCGCAAGGGCGATAATTCTGTCGCTGTCCGGTGAAGCGAGCCTTATAACAGACATAGGCCATTTGAGGATTCCTGCATTTATATCCTCAAAGCCCTTGAATGTAAGGGGAGTTTCAATGGGTGCCTTTGCCATAGCAAAGGTATAGTGACCGCCCTGAAAATGGTCGTGGGTAAGAATAGAGCCGCCTACAATGGGCAAATCTGCATTAGAGCCCACAAAATAGTGAGGGAAGAGCTTAACAAAGTCAAAGAGCTTAACGAATGTGTCGTGATTTATTGCCATTGGTGTATGCTGGCTGTTAAACACAATGCAGTGCTCGTTGTAATAAACGTAAGGGGAGTACTGGAACATCCAGTCGCTGTTGTTTATGGTAATGGGAATAATTCTGTGATTCTGACGGGCGGGGTGGTTTACTCTGCCTGCATAGCCCTCGTTCTCCTTACAAAGCTGGCACTTGGGGTAGGCGCTTTGTAAGGCGTTTCTTGCGGCAGCAATGGCCTTGGGGTCTTTTTCGGGTTTCGAAAGGTTAATTGTAATATCAAGGGTGCCGTAATCGGTATCGGCAGTCCACTTCATATCCTTCTTTATACGGTAGCGGCGTATGTAGTCGCTGTCACAGCTTAAATTGTAATAATAATCAGTTGCTTTTTGAGGACTTTCTTTATAAAGCTCGTTGAACTTTTTTATAACCTCGCTGGGGCGGGGAAGAAGCAAAGCCATAATTTTGGTGTCGAAAAGGTCACGGTAGGTGGTGCTGTCTTCACAAAGCCCTTTTTCTACTGCGAAATCGAGAATTTCCTTTAAAATTTCTTCTAACTCTTTTTCACAGCAATCACATTCTGGCTCAACGTATTCATCAAGGCAAAGAGCCTCTAATATACGGTTAGTGATAAAGATTTGGTCTTGCTTTTCAAAAAGACCTTTTTTAAGACCGTAATTAACCAGTTCCTTAATACTTTTGTTTATCATAGAAAATATCATCCCATTTCTTGGCTTTTTAAACAATAAAATTATATACTTATTGTGTTATAATGTCAATGGAGCGAAAAAAATTAATTTTTTTAAAAAAAGTGCTTGACATTTAGGTTTTAGTGTGTTAATATATCAAAGTCGTCTGACGACAACAACTAAATAGTTGGTGCTGATTGCGGTGAGGGTCCACCCGTTCCCATCCCGAACACGGAAGTTAAGCTCACTTGCGCCGAAGATACTTGGCGGGCAGCTGCCCGGGAAAATAGGTAGGTGCCAACACAACTGACACAGGCAATAGCCTGTGTCTTTTTTTGTTGATTTATATGTGTTATTATGGTATACTAACCGTATATGAACTTGGAAGTTTGGAGATAGAAAACTATGGGTTTTGTTAAAGAGATGAAAAAACACGGCTTTTTACTTCAGTATCTCATTGCAAGGGATTTTAAGATTAAATACCGAAGAAGTGTACTCGGCATTGCCTGGAGTGTACTGAATCCATTGTTTATGATGCTTATAGTCTCTACCGTATTCAAGGTGGTTTTCCGTATTGATTTGGGAAATTATTCCTATCCCGTTTACGTAATTATCGGTCAGACTATGTTCAACTTCCTTTCTGAGGCTACCAATACCTCTATGCAGTCCATACTTATTTCAGCTTCTCTTATTAAAAAGGTTTATATCCCTAAATATATTTTCCCCCTTGAGAAGGTCAGCTTTTCCTTTGTGAACTTTGCTGTTTCCATGGTAGCTGTTATTATTGTGGGACTTATTGAAAGAATAGGAATAAGCTGGCATATTCTTCTTGTGCCGATTTTGCTTGTTGTTTTTTATTTCTTCTGTTTGGGACTGGGTCTTATTCTGTCGGTACTGGCAGTTTTCTTCCGTGATACACTTCATATTTACGGAATTATACTTACCGCGTGGATGTATTTAACACCTGTTTTCTACACCCTTGATAATATTGGTATCAGAGACGGTGCAAATGCAACATTCTGGAGAATGCTTATTGAAAAGGTTTTCATTCTTAATCCTATGTGCCAGTATATTACCGTGTTCCGTGATTTAGTGTTATTCCACAATATGCCCAGTCTTACATCAATTCTTCTGTGTGTAGGATATGCGGCAGTGTTTATGCTGTTAGGTATACTTGTATTTGCTAAGAAGCAGGATAAATTCATTCTTCATATTTAAGGGGGGAAAGCTGTGGAACAGGAATATTCAATTGTTGCCGAAAATGTTTCAATGCATTTTAATATGGCTTCCGAAAGACTTGAAAGTCTTAAGGAATATTTTATAAAGCTTCTTAAAAGACAGCTTTTCTTCAAGGATTTTATTGCTGTAAACAATGTTTCCTTTGATATAAAAAAGGGCGAGGTTTTCGGTATTGTAGGAACCAACGGCTCGGGTAAAAGTACCACTCTTAAAATGATTTCAGGAATTTTAAAGCCTACAAGCGGCAAAATCGTGATAAACGGCAATATTGCCCCTTTAATTGAACTTGGT
>JAZLDA010000115.1:0-7536 GCA_045614505.1 Acutalibacteraceae bacterium
GATAAACTGGACTCGATTATAAGCGAAGCCAGAGAAAAGGGAAGAGCGAGACTTGCTCCAAAAGAACAAAACGGAGTTAAGTTTAAAGAAGTATGGATAGTAGGGGAAAAACCCCGTGAGATGGCTGAGACAGTTGCTGAAAATATCCGTGTTATTCCTCCCTTATCGGCGGAAGAAATTACTGAGCTTATAAAAAAGGAACAGCCAAAAGTTGTGCTTTGGGCAAGTGATGCCTACAGTAAGGCAACCGCTCCACAGGTTGCAAGTATACTTAGAACAGGACTGTGTGCCGACTGTACAGCTCTTGAGACCGACTCGGATAATCTCTTTATGTACCGCCCTGCGTTTTCAGGTAATATTATTGCAAAAATTGCCTGTGTTACCCGCCCGCAAATGGCTACGGTCAGAACGGTTGATTATGATAGCAGTGATATGATTGTCGCCGCAGGTCTTGGTGTTGTAGGTATTATAGACAAGGTGAAAGCCTTTGCAAATAGGCACGGCGCAGAGCTTGGAGCAAGCAGAGCGGCTGTGGATGCCGATGTTCTGCCTTACGAAATGCAAATAGGACTCACCGGAAAATCCGTAAGTCCCTCCGTCTATGTTGCAGTGGGTATTTCGGGTGCTGTTCACCATATAGAGGGAATGAAACGCTCGGGCACCGTTATAGCAATAAATAAGGATAAAGATGCTCCCATTTTCGACTATGCCGATTACGGTATAATTGCAGATGCGGCGGATTTATTGTAAACATAGTTTAAGTTGTTGAAAAACGAGCTGAAATTTTTCAGCTCGTTTTTTGCAGAATTGTTGTTTTTAGTAAATTTGTGTGGTATAATTTTTCAAAAGTCAAAGGAGTGATAAAAATGTCGAGGGTTATACTTTTTCAAGGGGATTCGATAACTGATTGTAAAAGAGACAGAAACGATTCGTTTGCTATGGGTAAAGGCTATGCCGCATTTGTAAAGGGTAGTCTGGGTGCGGATTGTCCCGATGAATATACGTTTTTTAACCGTGGTGTAAGCGGTGACAGGGTTGTTGATTTGTATGCAAGAATCAAATCTGATTTTATAAATTTAAAACCCGATTATGCAAGCATATATGTTGGCTGTAATGACACTTGGCACGAATTAGCTTTTAATAATGGTGTAAAAACAGAAAAGTTTGAAAAAATCTACACTATGCTTATTGATGAGGTAAAGGAAGAGCTTCCTAATATAAAGCTGATACTTATTGCTCCTTTCGTGCTTGAGGGAAGTGCAACGGTGGATATCGAAAATCCTAAGAAATTTGAATTTTTTAAAAAGGATGTTGCCGAAAAGGCAGAGGTTGTAAAGAGGCTTGCCGAAAAATACGGACTTCCTCTTATAGAGCTTCAGCCGGTGTTTGATGAAGCCTGCAAAAAAGCACCCGCATCTTACTGGACTATAGACGGTGTTCATCCTCTTGAGACGGGTCATGAGATAATAAAACGTTTATGGCTTGATGCATTCAATGAAATAAGGAATGATTAATTATGGAGCTTGTTTTACTAACAGCACTTGGAGTAGGCGGAGCAACGGTTTTCGGCTCGCTTATAGGCTTTGCTTTCAAAAAACTGTCTCATAGATTTTCTGATATTGTTCTTTCCTTTGCGGCAGGAGTTATGCTTGCTGCCGCAGTGCTGGGACTTGTTATTCCGTCTTTGGAATACGGCGGAAAGTTTGGGCTGCTGGTTACTGTCGCAGGTATTTTTGTGGGAGCTGTTTGTCTTAATCTTATTGATAAATTAGTGCCTCACCTTCATAGTCTTGTGGGTGGCGAAACCGAACAGCATAACAATGCAAATTTAGGAAAGGTTCTGCTTTTTGTTTCTGCCATAGCTATTCATAATTTACCTGAGGGCATTGCCGCAGGTGTGGGCTTTGGCTCAGGCAATAATGCTCAGGCGCTTATTATTGCTGGGGGTATTGCTTTGCAGAATATACCCGAGGGTATGGTTATTATCGGACCGATGCTTGCTGCAGGAGTTTCTGTTAAAAAAACATTTATATGCGCTATGCTCACAGGTGTGGTAGAGGTTGTCGGTACTTTTATAGGCTATTTTGCCGTAAGTGTAGCTTCCTTTATTTTGCCCTTTGCTTTGGCTTTTGCAGGAGGCACTATGCTGTATGTAATCAGTGACGAAATGATACCCGAAACCCACGCTCACGGTAATCAGCGCGGCGCAACCTATGCGCTTTTGGTAGGCTTTTGCGTTATGCTTATCAGTGATGTTTTGTTAGGATAGAAAGGTGAGAACGCTATGATTGATAGAAAAAAGGAAATTATAAGAACAGTCAAGTTTGTTCTGTTTTCCGCAAGTGCAGGAATTATTCAAATAGGCAGTTTTGCGCTGTTTAAGGAACTGTTTGGTTTTAAGGATTGGGTTGCATATCTTGTTTCCCTTATCTTGTCGGTGGTGTGGAACTTTACATTAAACCGAAAATTTACCTTCCATTCTGCCAACAATATTCCCGTGGCAATGTTTAAGGTGGCTTTGTTTTATGCTGTTTTCACCCCTCTTTCCACTTGGGGAGAGGCAAAGCTCACGGAAGATTTGCTCTGGAACGGATACATAGTAACTGCACTTATGATGCTTGCAAATTTTGTTACCGAGTATATTTACGACCGTTTTATTGTCTTCGGTAAAAGTATTGACACTGCGGTAAAAGAGGAGAAAAAATGAGAGAAGATATTTGCACCATACCTATAAGCGAGGTTTTTGAAACCAACGACGGCTGTCCTGTATGCAGAATGTATAACACCGTGCAGGAGAGAATCATAGAATATATTATGGGTGCCGCTATGATGGAGCCCGATATCCGCATACTTACAAACAAAAACGGCTTTTGTGAAAAGCATTATAGAAAAATGCTTGGCAGAAAGGGCAGACTTCAGCTTGCCCTTATGCTGGAATCCCATATTGATGAAATCAATAAAGAGGTTTTATCGGATAAACTTTTCCGCAGTAATAAGTCTAAGGGTGAAAAGGCAAGAAGAATTACCGATTCCTGTTTTATCTGCCAAAAAATAGAGTGGGGTATGAGCAGAATGATAGATACCCTCTACCGTTGCTATGAAACCGATATGGATTTTAGAAAAATGTTCAATGAGCAGGATATGTTCTGTATGCCTCATTTTGAACTTTTGTCGGCAGGAGCGAACAGTAAGAAAATGAAGTCTTATCACGGGGAATTTATGAAAAACCTTGCCCGTATTACTCAGGATTACTCGAAAACACTTCATAATGATGTGAAACATTTCTGTTCAATGTACGATTACCGTAACAGCGGCAAAGATGCCGATTGGGGCAACTCCAAGGATTCGGTAGAACGTACCATATCATTCCTGACGGGAACAGAAATTGAATAATTTAAAAGCAGGTATTTATATATGATTTACAATAATGTTTTAGAGGCTATTGGCAATACGCCCATAATAAAACTTCAGCATATGATTGACGATGACTGTGCTGATGTTCTTGTGAAATTTGAAGGACTTAATGTAGGCGGTTCTATAAAGACCCGCACAGCATTTAATATGATATTGGATGCAGAGCAAAAAGGACTCATTAACAGTGACACGGTTATTGTTGAGCCTACCAGCGGAAATCAGGGAATAGGTCTTGCTCTTGTGGGCGCTGTTAAAGGCCTTAAAGTAAAAATTATTATGCCCGACTCAGTGAGCGAAGAAAGAAGAAAGCTGGTACGCCACTACGGAGCTGAGGTCATACTTGTTCACGATGCAGGCAACATCGGACTTTGTATTGAAGAATGTGTTCAGCTTGCTCTTAAAATGAAGCGTGAGGATAAAAACGTTTTCGTTCCTCAGCAGTTTGAAAATCCCGCTAATCCCGCTATTCAGTCGAGCGTCACCGCAAAAGAAATTTTAGAGCAGGTGAACGGGCCTATTGACGGTTTTTGCTCGGGGATTGGAACCGGCGGAACCATTACCGGAATAGGAGAAGCCTTAAAGGAAGCAAATCCGGATATTACTATCTGGGCAGTTGAGCCCGAAAATGCGGCAATTCTTTCAGGAGGCTCTATTGGTACACATCTTCAAATGGGTATCGGTGACGGTGTCATTCCTCCTATACTTAATCAGCAAATATATGAAGATGTTTGCATTATAAAGGATGAGGAAGCCATTTGTACTGCAAAAGACCTTGCAAGACTGGAAGGTATTATGTGCGGTATCAGCAGCGGAACTAATGTTGCGGCGGCGCTGAAACTTGCAAAAAAACTTGGTAAGGGTAAAACTGTGGTAACGGTACTTCCTGATACCGCAGAGAGATATTTCTCCACACCGCTTTTTGACTAAATATTTTTATGTTTTTAAAACATATGTGTTCTGCCTTTGGAAATAATATTTCCGAGGTGATTGAATTGGCAAAAAAGGGAATGAAACGACCCGAACAAACTCATACCAAACCGAAAAATGCTGTACCGCCGGTACCGGAAATTCAGGGAAAGGCGAAAAGCACAAAGGAACAGGCAGCTCCAATTATTGCGGGAACTTCTTCTCCTGCGCAAAAGGTTTACCACGCAACTCCCCATAAAAAGGAAAGGCCTATATCATCGGTTTATTCTGCAATAGATAACGACCTTGCAAGAGATAATCTGGAAAACGATGTTTCGAAAGCGGATTTGGAAGATTTATAAAAAGAGAACGGCAGCTACACTGTCGTTCTTTCCTTTTTTAGACACAATAATAATTTTTAAAAAATATGTTGCAAAGTTGAAAATATTGTGGTATAATCTTTAGGCTGCTCATATTGTGAGCGGTAATAAATTACACACATTCCGCTTTTATGCAGAAGGTCTCTTTGCCGGAGTTTCCTGTTATGGGCGGGATGGAGGTTTAACCTTAGGAGGAATAAAAATGGCAGTAGTATCTATGAAACAGCTACTCGAAGCCGGTGTTCATTTCGGACATCAGACTCGTCGCTGGAACCCGAAAATGGCTGAGTACATTTTCACAGAAAGAAACGGTATTTACATTATCGACCTTCAGAAGACCGTTAAGAAGCTTAATGAAGCTTATCTTTTCGCTCGTGACATTTCTGCTGAAGGCAAGGACATCCTTTTTGTAGGTACCAAGAAGCAGGCTCAGGATTCCGTTAAGGAAGAGGCTGAGAATTGCGGTATGCCCTATGTCAACGCTCGTTGGCTCGGCGGCATGCTCACCAACTTCAGCACCATTCAGAAGAGAATTGCTCGTTTAAAGCAATTAAGAGAAATGGAAGCTGACGGTACCTTTGACCTTCTCCCCAAGAAAGAGGTTGTAGGTCTTAATCTTGAAATCGAAAAACTCGAAAAATATCTCGGCGGTATTAAGGATATGAAGAAAGTGCCCGGCGCTCTCTTCATCGTTGACCCCAGAAAAGAAAGAATCGCTGTTGCTGAAGCTAAGAAGCTCGGTATTCCGATTATCGCTATTGTTGATACCAACTGCGATCCCGATGAAATCGACGCAGTTATCCCCGGTAACGACGATGCTATCCGTGCAGTAAAGCTTATTGCTGAAACTATCGGTGCCGCTGTTATCGAAGGCCGTCAGGGCGAGCAGGAAGCTCCCGCCGCTGAGGCTGCAGAAGCAGTTGAAGAAGTAGCTGAGGCTACCGAGGCTGCTGCAGAATAATTCTGCATTTTAAATTTAAGAAAAGAGGAAAAGTATTATGGCTTTTACTGCTAAAGATGTACAGACTCTTCGTGAGAAGACCGGCTGCGGTATGATGGACTGCAAAAAGGCTCTCGTTGAGTGTGACGGAAATATGGATGCAGCTGTTGACTACCTCAGAGAAAAGGGACTTGCTTCTCAGGCTAAGAAGTCCGGAAGAATCGCTGCTGAGGGTACTGTTGCTGCTGTTGTTAAAAACGGCGTAGGCGCTCTTGTTGAGTTAAACAGTGAAACCGACTTCGTTGCTAACGGTGACGGCTTCAAGGCTCTCGCAAATGAAATTGCTGAAATAGTTGCTGATGAGAATCCTGCTGATTTGGACGCTCTCCTTGCTACCGCTAAAGACGGTCAGACCGTTGAAGAGAAGGTACAGGAGCTCTTCCTTGCTATCAGAGAAAATATCAAGGTTCGTCGTTTCGTTCGCTATGAGGGTAAGGTTGTTTCCTACATTCACGGCGGTGGTAAAATCGGCGTTCTCGTAAACTTCGAAACCGATGCAGCAGCAGACAATGCTGAGCTCGTTGCATGCGGAAAAAATGTAGCAATGCAGATCGCTGCTATGAATCCTGCATTCCTTGATGAGGCAAGCGTTCCTGCTGAAGTAATCGAAAAAGAAAAGGCTATCATGGTTGCTCAGATGAAGGAAGACCCCAAGATGGCTAATAAGCCCGAAGCAGTTCTCGGCAAAATCGTTGAAGGCAAAATGGGCAAGTACTACAAGGAAAACTGCCTTGTTGAGCAGCAGTACGTTATTGATGGCGACCTTACCGTTGGTAAGTATGTTGAAAGCGTTGCTAAGGCTCTCGGCACTCCCGTTAAGATTGCTTCTTATGTTCGTTTCGAAAAGGGCGAAGGTATTGAGAAGCGCGTTGACGACTTCGCCGCTGAAGTTGCGGCAATGGCAAAATAATTATCTCTTAAACTCAAAGCACTTGCAATTTCAAATTGCGAGTGCTTTTTTCTTTACTTTTTAGTTTGTTTGTGGTAAAATGTACTTGCGACATCAACGGAATATCTGTATCCAGAAAGAGAAAGATACCTTGGTAAAAGGTGTTTTCCTCTATCTCTTTCTGGAGCTTAACGGTTGATGTCGCAGTTAACCGAGGACAAACACTTTTTCGGCGTGCTCTTCGGAGTACGCTTTTTATTTTGAAGAGGTATTTTATGAAGAAGATAATTTGCGGAATACTGGCTTTTGTTTTAATGATTTCTTTGAGTGCCTGCAAAAAGAATTATACACACGGTGAGTATAAAATAACAATAAAAGCAAGTTGTGTAGAAAACAATACAGTAGGAAATGAGTGGAGTAAATGCTATTATTGTGACGGAATAATGGTTACCAGCGGCGATACAATAATCAAACCACTCGGTTCGCAAGTGATAATACGAGCGGAATTTACAGAAAGGGATAAATATTCTGACAGAGGTTCTTCCACAGCGAAAATTCTATTAGAAGATGGAACGAGCGAGACCTTTGATGTCCGTGTTGTAGAGGATAACGGAGCATACGATGGCAATGTTGCAATATGGAGAGTAAAAGTTAATATCAAATTAGTACGAAAAAAACAAGCAGATGATTAAACATCTGCTTGTTTTTTTACATCATTTCGGGAGCGTCAATTTTAAGTAAATCCAGCACGTTTTTAATAACTGTTGCTGTGTCGGTGCAAAGGGTAAGG
Organism: Acutalibacteraceae bacterium; assembly: GCA_045614505.1. Lineage (GTDB taxonomy): Bacteria > Bacillota > Clostridia > Oscillospirales > Acutalibacteraceae > SIG607. Next base: position 7,380 of record JAZLDA010000115.1, read on the forward strand.
CGGGCTTGCATAAGTCCTTCGTCGTCGCCTTTAACACGGCAGGAGTTATAGAATTTATGGAACTTGGTGGCAAGCTCTTCCACATAATGGGTAATCTTTGCAGGGTCGTAAGCCTTTGCGGCGGAGATTATTTCATCGGTATAGGAAGCCAGATGAA
>JAZLDA010000116.1:0-2364 GCA_045614505.1 Acutalibacteraceae bacterium
CTCCGTTGCGGAGATTCTTGAAAATATGGGACTTGAGCGCACAGGCACGCACGGCACTACCGCGGCGCTTGCGCTCCTTAACGATGCCGTAAAGAAGGGCGGAGTTATGGCTTCCAATCACGTAGGCGGTCTTTCCGGTGCGTTTATACCTGTATCTGAGGACCGCGGTATGATAGATGCCGTTAAGGTTGGCACACTCACTATGGAAAAGCTTGAGGCTATGACCGCAGTTTGCTCGGTTGGTCTAGATATGATTGCTATTCCCGGCGATACAGAGGCATCCACTATCTCCGGAATTATTGCGGACGAAATTTCTATCGGTGTTGTCAATAACAAGACTACCGCGGTAAGAGTGATTCCCGTTTGGGGCAAGGGTGTCGGAGAGGTTGCCGAATTCGGCGGTCTGCTCGGTTACGCACCTATTATTCCGCTTAAGAAGGAATCCTGCGCTGATTTCATCAACCGCGGCGGCAGAATCCCTGCGCCTATCCACTCGCTTAAAAACTAATATAATTTTGGTTCTATAATAAATGTTGGGGTAAAGCTCAACAAAAATAAAAAAGATGAGCATAACGATTAAAAATCTGTTAGAATAGAGTTACCACACACCAAAACTAACGGAGGCTAATCATTATGCTCGCTTTAAATTATACACAAGAAATACTCAATTTGCAAGATGTAATGGTCGAAAAAGTTGAAAATCTTGAAAAAATTCAAAGAATTTACATAAAACTCGGGAGAAAAGTGGTTAATTGCCCTTGTTGTAAAGCCGAAACATCTAAAATTCACGATTACCGTACGCAAATAGTGAAAGACTGTGAAGCATTCGGGAAAAAGGTAGAGTTGGTTTTAAGAAAAAGAAGATATGTTTGCACATGCTGTAACAAACGTTTCGCAGAACCCAACGTGTTTTTACCTAAATACCACCGTATGACTTCAAGACTTATTGGAACTGTTATTGAAAAACTTGCAGATGAACGCTCATTTACATCGGTAGCACGAGAAACAGGTCTTTCCACAGCTACAGTTATTCGTATTTTTGATCATATTCAATACCCGGTTCTCAAAACCTGCCCATCCGTTCTCTCAATAGATGAGTTCAAAGGTAATACCGGCGGAGAAAAATTCAACGTTATCCTTTGTGATCCAAAAAGTAAAAGAGTTTTAGATATATTACCGGAACGCAAAGAGAGCTATTTAATTAAGTATTTCAAGCAAACAGACCGTAGCCGTGTTGAGTATTTCGTGAGTGATATGTGGAAAACATACAGTGAAATTGCAGAAAACTTCTTCAAAAATGCTACGTTCCTTGTAGATAAATACCATTGGGTAAGACAAACAATATGGGCATTTGAATCGGTTAGAAAAGAAACTCAAAAACATTTAAAAACAGACGTTCGGAAATACTTTAAACGCTCCAGATCTCTTCTTATTAAGCGTTACGATACATTAGAACCCGAAGAAAAACAAGCCGTAAATACTATGCTTTGGTATTCCAATGAAATGTGTGAAGCTCATTCTATTAAAGAATGGTTCTTCAAGGTTTTGGATGCCGAAGATTCCTTTGAAATGCAGAAAGGTTTAAAGGAATGGTTGGATTCTGTAGATACTACAGATTTAAAACCTTTTAAAAGGTGTGCAAATACATATTTCAACTGGAAGAAAGGTATATTTAACTCGCTTCAAGCTCCGTTTACCAATGGTTTCACGGAAGGCTGCAATAACAAAATTAAGGTTCTGAAGCGAAATGCTTACGGCTACAGCCGTTTTGACCGTTTTCGCAACCGAATTTTACATATTTTCTCCCACCAAAATGCCGCGTAGATAAGGCAAGAGGCCTCCACTTCGCTACGCTCCGTTTCAGCCTCTTGCCTTATCTTTGTCCCTCATTGGAACTTTATTCGATTTTCTTTAATCTTTTTTCACCCCAACTATTGACAAAGAGCCTTTTTTCTAAACTTCAATTTCAAATTAAGCAAAATTCAAGCATTAATATGTGTTATTTTGCGGCAGAATGTTAAATTCAACACCGTCGTAACAAAGCGCGGTACCTATATCCGCACCGAAAGGAAGAAGCGCCATTGCTATAAAAAGCTCATCTCCCTCTTCACTAAGCAAGGTTGCGTATTCGCCGCTGATTGATTTTAAAGTAAATTTTTTCATATTCATTACAGTAAAAGGCTGCCGTAGCAGCCTTTTGTTTTTTTAAAATTATTTGATAAGAGCCTCTGCAATCTGAATTGCGTTAGTTGCGGCACCCTTTCTTACCTGGTCACCGCAGCACCAAAGAGTGATCGCATTCTCGTTTACGATATCCTCGCGGATTCTTCCTACAAATACAAGATCCTGATCAGCGGTGATAAG